>JAJDEG010000259.1 GCA_029259895.1 Planctomycetota bacterium | reverse complement strand
CTGGCGGATGTTGGCCGAACGTCTGCAACGCTGGACGTTGCCAAGCCGCCTCGGGCCTCTCGCCGGCCCGCACCTGCGAGCGTGGATGCCGCCGCCACGCCACGCCAATCTTCGCGAGGTCCGCCGTGAGTAGCGCGGCCAAGAGTATCGCATCCACCTTCTCACACAACGCCGAGCCAACAACAAACCACGGGAAAGGAGCCGCTACGCCCGCACATCACCCCAACGCCACGCCCGCCACTCAAACGCTCGATTCATTCGAGGGTGAATAAGTTCGGCTCACATATGGTCCGACCGGAGGAATTGTTGCTGCGCCCACAACTTCCCTTCCGGAGCAATTGGGCGGTGTGCGGAACTGGGACTACCGTTACTGCTGGGTGCGCGACGCAACGTTCACGCTGTATGCGCTGATGATGGGAGGCTACACCACAGAAGCACATGCTTGGCGCGAGTGGTTGTTGCGCGCTGTCGCGGGGAAGCCATCGCAGCTCAACATTATGTACGGACTATCCGGGGAGCGTCGGCTAACGGAGTTGGAATTGGACTGGCTGCCGGGCTACGAGGGTTCGTCACCGGTGCGGATCGGCAACGCGGCCTACCGGCAGTTCCAACTGGATGTATTTGGCGAAGTCATGGATGCATTGCACCTGGCACGAAAAATGGGACTGGAACCCGATGAGAATGCCTGGCACGTGCAACGTGCGCTGATCGACTACTTGGAGGTTGCCTGGAAGGATCCGGACGAGGGGATCTGGGAAATGCGCGGACCGCGCCGGCATTTCACCCATTCCAAAGTGATGGCCTGGGTGGCCGTGGACCGGATGATCAAGGCGGCGGAATGCTTTGGACTCCACGGGCCGGTCGAACACTGGCACGGCCTTCGCCGCGCGATCCATAACGATGTGTGCCGTCGTGGATTTGATCATAACCGGAACTGCTTCGTGCAGCATTACGAAGGGAAGGAACTTGATGCCAGCTTGTTGATGATGCCATTGGTGGGATTTTTGCCGCCACACGACCCGCGCGTCCGTGGCACGGTCGAGGCAATCGAGCGCCATCTGATAACTAACGGCTTCGTTGTACGTTACCCAACGGTACAGGGAATTGACGGCTTGCCTCCGGGAGAAGGAGCGTTTTTGCCCTGCACGTTCTGGCTGGCCGACAACCTGGAACTGTTGGGCCGGCATGACGACGCGCTCCGACTTTTCGAGCGTCTGTTAAGTTTGCAAAACGACGTCGGGCTTCTGTCCGAAGAATACGACACCGTGTCGCGACGGCTGGTGGGTAATTTCCCGCAGGCATTCACTCACGTGGCCTTAGTCAACACGGCATGCAACCTTTCGCGCCAGACCGGACCGGCTGCCGACCGCTCGCGCAACTGAGTCGAATTGCCCAGGAATGGTTTCCTGTACTGTTTGACGTTGTGACCTGCTGGAAACCGTGCGCAAATGACGGGGGAAGTGGTCATCGACTTGGGGAAATGGATATTCATTACACTGAAGCGATAGCGTCTTGCCGTTTCTGACGAGCGGCAGGCCGCGATAGCGTGAGCATTGCGAGGCAAACCATTACGACGACTGCAAGTGGCCAGACGCACGGCGCGGTACTTCGCGAGCTGGGACGAGTTCCTGAGTTGCGGCGACGGAGGTGCCCGTGAGTGCGCTTCTCGTTTATGCCATTGCCTTGATGTTGGCCGTTCTCGTCTCGGAGCGGGCCCAGCGAAGCGTGCTCTCCACCGCCGTGCTTTTCCTATTGGCCGGCTTTGTGGTCAGTGAAGGCATGCTCGGCGTGGTGGTCCTGGCGCCCGACAACGCAGTCGTCGCTGTCTTGGCGGAGTTGGCGTTATTCAGCGTACTCTTCACGGACGGGATGCGCGTCGGAGTAAAAGACCTGACTTCCGCTTGGCGGCTTCCGGGGCGAGCGCTGTTTTTCGGCCTACCACTGACGCTCGTCGGCACGGCGTTTCTGGCACACTGGGTCGCCGGCTTGCCGTGGCTCGAATCGTTTTTGCTAGGTGCGGTACTCAGCCCGACCGACCCAGTCTTTGCAGCCGCGATCGTCGGGCGCGAGGAGGTTCCGGCGCGCCTGCGGCACTTGCTGAATGTAGAGAGCGGGCTCAATGACGGCCTTGCCCTACCGATCGTCGTTGTCCTTCTGGCCTTCGCCGGCGACGCGAAGATTCACCTCGTGGCGGTGGCGGGCGAGGTGGCACTGGGTGTCGCCTTGGGTGTGTTCGTCCCCTGGGTGGCGATCCGGCTGGAGCGAAGCCGCTTTTTTGCGGCACATACGACGTATGCGCCGTTGAACGCCTTCGCTATCGGGCTCCTCGTGTTAGCCATGGCGTCCATCACCCATGCGAATGAGTTCCTCGCCGCCTTCGCCGCCGGCATCACCGTGGCCACCACGGGTGCCGAGGTCCGAGAGGCGTTTCATCAATTCGGCGAGTTGGTGGCAGAATTGCTTAAACTCGCTGCCCTGCTCGTCTTCGGTGCCTTGATGTCGCCATATTTCCTCGCGGAGATCCCATGGACGGGCTATACGTTCGCCGTTCTCGTCCTGTTCGCGGTGCGCCCAGTGGCGCTCGGAATCGCTCTCTGGGGGAGCCGCCTCGGTTGGCGCGAGTGGGTGGCAGCCGCCTGGTTCGGGCCAAAGGGTTTTGCCTCCGTCGTGTTCGGTCTGCTGGTTCTCAAGTCCGGCCTGGCGCGGGCGGACGAGCTGTTTCATCTGACCGCGATGGTCATCACCGGGTCGATTCTGGCACATTCTTCCACCGACGTACTTGTGGCCCGTTGGCTGCACAAGACGTCGCCTGCGGGCGATGAGCGACCCGAGGATGGCGCGACGCCGCAGATTCGGTGACTCGCGGGCGACGACTATTGAAGACTTACCTGCCGGCGGCTTTTGATCCGGGCGGCTGACATGTTCGCCGCCCAATTAGTTCGGCAACGATCCGACGCTGCTCGAACTATTCCCCATACTAGGCCCCGTGTCATTCGGCTGATTGTTACCGAGTGCTGATCGACACAAAACGCCGCACATCGGGTAGCGGCCGACGGAAAACGACACCACGCTGCACGGAGCCGCGTTGGAGGCGGCGAACACGGCCGGCAATGCTACTTCCTCTTGCTTTCGCGAACTAACGGGGATTCCTCCAACGTAAACAGCACGACTTCCTCGCCGGTGACCGTGCTGATGTCGTGGTGGAGTGTCACGACCTTCGCGTTCGTCACCCGCTCGACCAATTCCGCCATGACGGGCCGCGCCGTTTCTATGATCTGCGTGCGAACTTGCTTGAGAAGATCGCGTCCTTTTTCGGCCGGCAGCGTTTGCACGAGATGCTGTTCGGCAGCCGTCAACACGCCCTGCAGACGGACGACCAACATGTCGCCAATCAGGTGCGCGCGAATGTCCTTCGGCCCGCGGCCCATGTACTCTTGCTCGAAGCGGGTCATTCCGTCACAGATGGCTGCTTCGATTTCGCCTTGCGTTTTCATCGCCAACCCCAGCACATTTGCGTCCCGGCACCGTAGTCGAACGGGCGATTCGCGGCGTGACATTCCATCGTCGCGGAGAAAATACCCCTCATTGAAACGATTCTCGAGCGCCCACCAAATGCCGTCGTTCGACTCCGCGAATCGCGGATTTTCCCGACGAATACGCGCACATCGACGCGAAACTACGGTCATTTCGTGGTGTGCGTCGCAAAACCACCGCAATTCCTCGCATCAATTCACGACCGGCATGGCAAAAGCGGCGCAACGTTGGCACGCATTATACCCGCAAATCCGCGAAAATCCATTTGTGTTCGCTTCGCCGAGGCGTACAATGGCCACATGCAGCGGCGGCCTCGCGAAAGCTGGGACGTCCGCGGAAAGTTTTGGAAGCTCGATACGTACAATTAATTCGGACGACTGATTAAAGGGTAGCCCGGCCGTGCCGGGAGACTCGTTAACAAGTATGCCGGCGTGGTGGGATGCTCTTTGGCATTCCTCCACGCCGGCTTTTTTTGTGGCCTACGGCGATGTTGGTCGGTTGTCGCGGTCGCGGGAGGTCACGATGGAAAAGTCGACGCTGACGATGGCCGAACAGATCGCCCTCGTGGTCAGCGCCTTCGAGCAGCAGCGAACCGGTCACCCGCCGAAGTCCGTGAACGTGGTGTTGGGCGACGAGACGCTGGTGATCACGTTGCACGGGGCTTTGACGCCGGCCGAGAAAGCGCTTGCCCGAACGCCCGCCGGCATCGCGCAGCTTCAGGAGTTTCACCGACAGTTGTTCAACAATTCGTCCGACATTTTGCGACGAGAGATCGAACGCATCACGGGCGTGAAGGTCCGCGAGGCAGCCGCGGAAGTCGAGACGAATACCGGCACGATCGTGCAAGTGTTCACGACGGGCACCGTCGTGCAAGTCTATTTGCTGGCTCGCGGAATGTCTGCTGACGCTTGGAGCGGCAGCGGGACAGGCGGTTAAACATGAAAACGGAGGATCCAACATGTTGGTTTTATCGAGGAAGAGTCAAGAATCGATCGTCATCGGCGGCAATGACGCCTTTGCGCGATTGCTGAAGATCACGGTGCTTGATGTCGGCGGAGGAAAAGTGCGGTTGGGCTTCGAGGTCGACGCGGACATTCCTGTCCATCGCAAAGAGGTGTGGGACCGCATTCAGGCTGAGGCAATGCCGGGTCGCGTCCAGGGACCGGCGGTGGTCATGGCCAGCGAATGATCCGACGAATCGGATCGTTAGAAGAAAGCCGGCTCGATGAGAAAGGGGATTGGCGCCTCGCGTTCGCCCGCGGAGACGTCGCACCAAAGAACTGGCAATCGGGGCCAGTCCCCTTTTTCATCGGGCCGCGCCCGACATGTTGACTGCAGCGGCAACGATGTGGCCGTCGGTCCCCGTGGCGAAAACACCCCACGGGCTTTACGAGGTGAAAGGTATCAAATGATCCCTACGGCGAAATTCGGAGACCGAGTGCGCGTCGAATATACGGGGCCGATGAGTGACGGCAAGACCAAGAATGGCCTAGGCCGACGCGTGTTTGAGTTCACCGTGGGAGGCGACGGAGTCCTCTCCGGAATCAACCGCGGCGTTGTCGGAATGACCGTCGGAGAGCGCAAGCAACTGACGCTTGAACCGCAGGACGCCTATGGCCCGGTGCGCCAAAATCGAATCAAAGAAATCTCCCGTCGGCGATTGCCAGGAAACCTAGAGCCTTTCGTGGGCGCGCGGCTGGCGAAGATCAGCACCACGTCGGGCCGACGACGAAAAGTGCGGATCGTGGAAGTCAAGGCCGTCACCGTCGTCATCGACGGTAATCACCCGCTTGCCGGAAAAGTACTCGAAATCGAATTGCTGCTGATGTCGATGCATGCGCCGACTACGGACACGACGACGCAACACCGCGTGGATGGCGACACGTAGCAATTCCTTGTTCTGCGATTGCCCAGAACTCACGGCCTGATGTCTCGGCGACCAGATCGATTCCGTGATTCGTCGCTCGCAAGTTCCGTTTGCCTAAAACTCTTCGTCGAAAAAAAAGTGCGATGACCCTGGAAGCCGCCACGATACTTGCCGCTTTGGAAGTCAGGGACGTGCTGGCGATTGGAGGAATTGTCGCCGCCACGTTGATCGCTCTGGCTTCGGCCGCGGTATTCGTCAATTTCGGCGCGATTTGGCTTCAAGCCTATATGTCGCGTGCGGACGTGAGCTTCGCGAGCCTGATCGGCATGAGTTTCCGCCAGGTAAAGCCGCGCATGATCGTTACCGCAAAAATCATGGGCGTTCAGGCAGAACTGAGCATCGACCGACATCGTGGCACGAGTACCGCGAGCCTCGAAGCCCATTTCCTGGCCGGCGGCGACGTAATGCGAGTGATGGCGGCCATCATCGCCGCCCATCGCGCCGGTATCGACTTAGACTTCGACCGCGCGGCCGCCATCGACCTTGCCGGTCGCGACGTGCTCGAAGCGGTACAGACCAGCGTCTCGCCCAAAGTGATCGACTGTCCCTCGCCGCAACCCGGCGGCAAGACGACGCTCAGCGCCGTCGCACAGAACGGTGTCGAACTGCTTATTCATGCAAGAGTTACCGTGCGTACGAATCTGGTTCGACTGATCGGCGGAGCGACCGAAGATACGATCATTGCCCGCGTCGGCCAGGGAATCATATCCGCGATTGGCTCGGCCAAGTCGCATATGGACGTGATGGGCATGCCGGATCGAATCTCCAGGGAGATGCTCGACCGTGGGTTGGATGCGAATACGGCATTTGAGATTGTCTCGATTGACATCGCGAATATCGGCATCGGCGAAAACATCGGGGCCCGCCTGCAAGCCGATCAAGCGGAGGCCGACACGCGAATGGCACAAGCAAGGGCCGAAGCACGTCGGGCTGCGGCGATCGCCCGACGCCAGGAAATGAAGGCGAAAATAATGGAAAATCGAGCAATGCTGGTGCTAGCCGAAGCGGAGATCCCAGCGTCGATCGCCCTGGCCTTCCGCTCCGGACAGATTTACTTGCGGCCCCGGCGACAAGGTGCAAGTGGGCATCAGCGAGCTTCGCGTCCCTGCCTCGGACCATCCGCGAATCCGCGACCGCCGAGCACGGGGCGTTCGGGCCCATCGTCATTGAATACGCCCTCGGACGGATAGCACGCGCCAAAACATGAATGGATCAGAAAACGTCGGCGTCGCGATCACATAGCAGGTCAACAACGAACGCACCAGTCGAGGCGTTCGCTCGCCGTGTCATGTGGCAGTGCAGAGGGTGCAGACGCTCGACGGACCCGTGACATTAATCGGAAGTGTTCAATAAGCTCATCGGAAAAGTTCGGCCGTACAGGTCGCTTCGGGAGTTTCAAACGTACGCCGCGTCACCGATCAAATGACCATAAAACCGCATGAAAACCAGTCCCCTTCGGGGCAGTCCGGTTGCAAGTCGTAACGGCATCGTCCGATGCGAACGAAAGAGCCGAGCTGGCGATCGCATGGCCGGTTTCGGCAAGGGCTTCGGCACCGACACATGCAGCACGATTACGAAAGATGAAGTCGTCGATGGGTATCCGCGAAATCCAGAACCAATTGGCCCGCTTGAATGTTCATCCCGTGAACTTGGAGGCGGTTTCGATTGAGGCCACGCGGGTTGTGCTGAGTGGCAGCCTACTGTCGCCTTGGAAGGTGCCAACAGTCGTCGACCGCGCGTGGTTTCTCGATCTGCTCGGCCAACTGCCCGACGCAGCTGGCGGTCGAACGACAATGGAAGCCTTCTGCAAAGCGCACTTGGAGACGGACAAAAGTGAAGAATGAGCACACGCACCATATGCCTACAAGTGTCGGGTGGTATCCTGCCGGCTCGTTATGGCGTCGAAAACGACAATCGTTAACGCAGAATAGCAATAAGAATCCGCATTTCGTCCGACATGCCGATTGAGAGGATAATCGTTGATGTGCCGATGAGTCGCAGCCGAGTCCACGAAGAATCAGTGAGCCGTCGATCTTCCGCAGCCAGAGCCGGGTCGCTGAAATTCTGCACGGGCGATGGCTTTCACCTTGAAGTGCGCCGTCGCGTCGACGAATACTTCAGCGACACCGGCCACCGGCCGCGCGGTTGTCCGCGAATGTACTTGAAGACCGCCATCGTTCTCGGCTGGTTCGCCGCGTCGTACGCCTTGCTCGTGTTTGTCGCGACGGCGTGGTGGCTTGCGATTCCGCTCGCCGTCTCGCTTGGCCTTTCGATGGCGGCGATCGGCTTCAACATCCAGCACGACGCCGCTCATCATGCCTACTCTGATCGCGGTTGGATCAATCGATTGCTAGCCCTTTCGCTCGATCTATTGGGCGGCAGCTCCTATGCCTGGGCACGCAAGCACAATTCGATTCATCACAGCTTCTCCAACATCACGGGCCACGACGACGACATCGACATGGGCTGGCTCGGGCGCCTGTCGCCGCATCAAAAAAGATTTGCCTTCCATCGATGGCAACACTTCTACATGTGGATTTTATATGGCTTTCCAGCGCTGAAGTGGCAGCTATTCGACGATTTTCGAGATGTGGCGAGAGGTCGCATTGGCGAACACGCCTTTGCGCGACCTCGGGGTTGGAATCTCCTGGCCTTCATCGTCGGCAAAATCTTGTTCGTCTTGCTGGCGCTGTTGATCCCGTTGCTGTTGCATCCGCTATGGATCGTGCTGGCGTTCTATGTGGCGGCGCAATTCGTGCAGGGCCTCGCACTGAGTCTGGTGATTCAGCTCGCGCATTGCGTCGGGGAAGCGAACTTCCCCCTGCCGCGTGAAGGCACAGACCGGATGGACACGCCCTGGGCCGCGCATCAAGTCGAGACGACGGTCGACTTCGGACGTGGCAATCGGGCACTGTCCTGGTTCGCGGGCGGATTGAACTTTCAGATCGAGCATCACTTGTTTCCGCAGATTTGTCACGTTCACTATCGGGCGATTGCGCCGCTCGTCGAGCAGACGTGCGAGGAGTTCGGGATTCGCTATATCGCAAATCCGACGTACTGGTCCGCGCTAGCGTCGCATTATCGATGGTTGCGAAGTATGGGAAGTGCGCGAGAATTCAGCAACAAGAACGCGGCGCAGCCCTTATCGATTTGACGGCGGCACGCGAAATCAGATGCTCGTCCGCTTGTATTCGCAGTCCCAAGTGGTATACTTCACGGCACGAGAGTCGGGATTATCTACGGCCCAACTCGACTGACGATCTGGAACGGATTCTAGAACGAACGACTTCGGATGACTGAATAAAGGGTAGCCCGGCAGTTCCGGGAGACTCGTTAACAAGTAAGCCGACGTGATCGAATGCTCGAAAGAGTGATCGGTCACGTCGGCTTTTTTCGTTGGGCCGGCCGCACGGCCGCGCGAAATGGTGGTCGGGTCCATCCGATCGAACCTGCGATTAGCAGCAGCCGAGTCTTTCAAAGTCAGTACTCATCGCGCACCAATGCATAAATACCCAGCCGGCACTTCGCCGATTGCGGCATATACCCTTTCGAGTAGGAGAACCTGATCATGTTGCAGTTAGCCATTGCGTGTCTTGTGATCGCGCTCATCGCGGCAGTCTTGGGCTTTGGCGGAATCGCCGGCTCGTTCGTGGGCGTGGCTAAGATCCTGTTCGTCGTGTTCCTAATTATCGCCTTGGTGTCCTTCTTCTTCGGAGGCGGAATGCGCCGACGGAGCATCTGAGGGCGCGGATTGGTGGCGAAACCCAAGTGTCTTGCAGGATGAGGATCGACGTCATGAGTATCGGAAGCGTTATTAGCTGGATCGTGTGCGGGTTGCTGGTTGGGATCTGCGCGCGGTTCATCGTTCCTGGCCGACAGACCATGACCTTGGCCACGACGGCGCTACTCGGCATCGGCGGGGCCTTGGTGGGCGGTTTTTTGTATTCCGTCATCCGCGGAGCGTCCGTCGAGCCGTTCTCGCTGGCCAGCCACAACTGGTACGGCTGGATTGTCGCGATTCTGGGCGCGACGTTGCTCGTATGGATGTATCCCATTGTGTATCCCAGAAGGTGGTGGAATTGACCTAGATCGCGACATGTTTCCGTGAAAGCCGCGACTGCTGTGCCTAAGTTTGGGCCTGCCGCGTCACCGCACACACAGCTCAAAGGAATCGATTATGAGAGTCTACATACATTGCCTGGTCACGGCCCTGTTGGGCGCGACGGTGGCCTGCGGACAGGCACCCGACGCACCGCCCGACCCAACCAACTCGGATGATGGAACGCAAATCCTCACGCGCGGTCCCGTGCATGAAGCCTTTGCGGGAACCGTCTCATTCAATCCCGAACCAGGAATCCTCTCGAAAAAAGCGCCGCCGGAAGCGATCGAGGAACTGCCCCCGGACCAAAAACCGGAAGGCGCCAACGTGGCCTGGATTCCCGGCTACTGGGCCTGGGACGATGAGCGAAATGATTTTTTGTGGGTCAGCGGCGTGTGGCGCGCCTTGCCGCCAGGTCGCCAATGGGTGTCTGGTTATTGGGGCAAGACTACGGGAGGTTCTCAATGGACTTCCGGATACTGGGCCGACGCCAAAGCCAGTGAAGTGGAGTACTTGCCCGAGCCGCCCGACTCGGTCGAATCAGGTCCGAACATCGCCGCGTCATCGGAAGACCATATCTGGTTGCCAGGTTGCTGGATGTGGAATCAAAACCGTTACGCTTGGCGGCCGGGTTACTGGACGACCGCGCAGCCGAATTGGGTGTGGATTCCTTCGTGTTACGTCTGGGCGCCGCGGGGCTACGTGTATGTCGACGGATATTGGGACTACGAAGTCGCCCGCCGTGGCGTGCTGTTCGCACCGGTCTACTTCAATGCAGGCGTCTATTCGCGAAGCGGCTTCCGCTACTCGCCGTCGACGGTGATTAGCCTGTCCGTGTTTTCCGACCACTTGTTCTCGCGGCCGCGCTATCACCACTACTACTTCGGCGACTACTACGGAAATAGTTACCAAACCTCCGGTTACCACTCGTCGCATTCGAACCACAGCCGCCGCGGCGGCTACGATCCGATCTACGCTCACCAGCGCTGGCAACATCGCAAGGACAAAGACTGGGAGCAGGGCGTCGAAGCGAAGTTCCAGCACCGTCGCGACCACGAGGATGCTCGGCCGCCGCGCACGTGGGAAGCGCAACGCGCCCTCGCCCGTAGCGAAGCCGGTTCGAGAGAGGCGGGCCGGCTGGTTGCCGCGCCGCTCGAAGAACTGGCAAATAGCCCAGACAGTCCGATCCGTTTCCAGCGGGTCGACAAGCAAGAGCGACAGAAGTATGCCGAGCGAGGGCAGCAGGTCCGGAAGTTCCGCGAAGAACGGCAACAACTGGAATCCCGAGCGGCAACTGCTGCGGAGGTGTCAGGCGATCGGCCCGGCAAGGGTTCCCAGCCACGTCGAGGGAGGCTGACTCGATCGCCGATCGTGGCTCCGACCACCGATGAACTCGGCAAAGACCAGGCGCCGCCGAAATCAGACCGCGCACCTGATGTGGATCCGAAAGTCGAGCCTAAGCCAAGAAGGCCAGCCGGTAATGCCGGCCGTCCAAACGTCGAAACACGACCGGATCGCCCGAATGCCGAGCCGAGGCCGGATCGTCCCAAGGTTGAAGCGAAACCGGAGCGTCCCAAGGCTAATCCACGGCCGGATGCGCCCAAGGCCCGGCCTCGACCAGAGCGGCCAAGGGCTGAGGCTCGACCGGAACGCCCCCAAGCGGGCAAACCGCAACCGACGCGCCCCAAGGCCGAAGCCCGACCGGAACCGCCGGCTGTTGAACCGAAACCGGATCGTCCCAAGGCTGATCCACGGCCGGATGCGCCCAAAGTCCAGCCTCGACCGGAGCGGCCAAGGCCTGAGGCTCGACCGGAACGCCCGAAGGAGGAGTCTCGTCCAGACCGTCCGAAAGCTGAGTCTCGACCGGAGCGCCCCCAAGCGGCCAAACCACAACCGGCGCGCCCCAAGGCCGAGGCCAGACCGCAGCGCCCGAAGGCTGAGGCCAAACCGCCGCGTCCGCAGGCCAAACAACAAGCGCCCCGCCCTAATCGCCAGCCGCAGGTCAAGCGAGAAGCGCCCAAACGTGAGCCTCGCAACGAAAAGCCGGCCCGCGAATCCAAGGGAGCGCCCAAAGGCGAAACGAAGGGCAAGGCCAAGAAATAGCCATCGTCGAAAGGTGCGAGTGCGTCGCCAAGGTTGATGGCGCACTCGCGCACGGCGCGTCGAATCACGAGATGCCGGCAGGGTTGTGTCGGTGGAATCGGGCACGGTGCGTTTGTTTCGATATCCGCCACATCAATCAAGAAGAACTGAGCCATGAGAAAACTATTTGGCGTACTGATTGTGATTGCAATCCTCGTGGTCGGCCTGGGGTTCTACCGCGGCTGGTTCACCCTGTCGACGTCGAATCCCGAGGCGGAAGCCGACAAGGTGAATGTCGAGATGACCGTCGACCGCGGAAAAATGAACGAGGACGCCAAGGCCGTGAAGGATAAGACCACGGAGCTGACGGACCGGGCCAAGGAACAGGCTTCCGAACCTGGCAACTGAGCGAAGGTCAACATGACGTCGAGCGATTCATCGCCAGCGCGAAGCGATGAATGAAGGATTCGCGAAACTGCGAGCCGCGCGTTTACCTCAAGTCCAAATGAAACGCTCCTATGATTTCGATATCCACAATCCTGCTGGTGATTTTGATTCTGCTGCTCTTGGGCGTGCTTCCCACCTGGTCGCACAGCCGGAACTGGGGCTACTTCCCCAGCGGCGGACTGGGACTCGTCGTGTTGGTCTTGGTGGTTTTGGTGCTCATGGGTCGCATTTGACCGGCGTTCCAGCGCAAACGCGACCGCTCCACAAAAATGAGCAGGTAATGAACCGCGAGAACTGGCAACGGGAGCAAATGCGGCCATCGTGAAGCTCAGGGATCAGTCGTTCTCACCTTTACAGAGGATTACTTGTGAATAGCGTTCGCCCCTTGTTTGTTTCGACGTACCCGCCCGAGGCGTGTGGCTTGGCGACGTTTACCAAGGACTCGGCCGACGCCGTCGACGCGGCGGCGGGCGAAGCCGTTAGTTCGATGGCGGCGATCCAGATGACTGATGTACGTTGTTACGACGACCCACGCGTGGTCCAAGTGATCGACAATGGTCGGGCCGACGCCTACCGACTAGCTGCCGAAGTGGCCAACGACGGTCCCTGCGATGTCGTCAGCCTACAGCACGAGTTTGGCCTGTTCCCTGGCGAGTGGGGCAGCGGCGTGCTCGATTTTATGCGCGCTTGCCGCAAGCCCATCGTCACGACGCTTCACACGCTGATGACCGATCCCGATCCACTGCCGAGACGGTTGATTCGAGAGTTGGCGACGCGGAGCCAGGGAATCGTCGTGATGACGAGAATTGCCGCTGAGTTACTCGAACGCGTGTACGACGTTCCCGCCTCAAACGTGCGTGTGATTCCACACGGAGTGCCCGAAGTTCCGTTCAATCGTGATGGCTCCGCAGCGGACAAACAGGACGTGAATCTCGCGGGCCGCAAGGTGATCTGCACCTTCGGACTGATCAATCGCGGAAAAGGCCTGGAATACATGATCCAGGCCATGCCGCAAATCGTCGCGGCGTTTCCCGAAGTCGTCTATCTGATCGTCGGCACCACGCACCCGTTGGTCAAACGTCACGAAGGCGAGATTTATCGGGAAAGCCTGTCCGCGCTCGCGCAATCGATCGGAGTCGGTGGCAACGTCCGATTCGTCAACCAGTTTCTTGAATTGCCCGAGCTAATGAAGCACCTGCAAGCCTGCGACGTCTACGTCACGCCGTATCCCGGTAAGGATCAGATTGCCAGTGGTACGCTGGCTTATTCGATGGCAGCGGGACGAGCCATCGTAAGCACGCCTTATTTGTACGCCAAAGAAGTTCTGGCCGATGGACGAGGACTGCTAGCGCCATTTTGCGATAGCGACGCCCTGGCGGAATCAGTGCTTCGTCTGCTGAGAGACGCTGCGCTGCGTGTCACCACGCAACGGCTCGCCTATGCCTACGCCCGGTCGATGTTTTGGCCCAACGTCGGTCGGCAATACTTGAAGGCGTTCAGGGAGGTTGCCGCAACGCGAATCGTCCGACGCGATACGCGGCACCCCACCACCGTTCTTGCCTCGGCAAGCGGCAACGGTCATATCGGTAACTCGACACCCGGAGTGAATTGATGCAGGTTCTGGCTGTACCGACGCTGGATCACCTCGATCGCATGACGGATTCGACGGGATTGATTCAGCATGCGATTTACGGTATTCCGCGCCGCGAGAGCGGGTACACGACCGACGATAACGCCCGCGCGCTGAGGCTTTGCGCGCGCCTGTCGCGGCACCACGCGGATCAACGCATGCTAACCCGGGTGGCGATCTATCTGAGCTTTCTGGAGTTCGCGCGTCGCGCCAACAGCGGGTTTCACAACTACCTCGGCTACGACCGCCGGTGGCTCGATTCAGGTGGCTGCGGCGATTGCCAAGGCCAGGCGGTTCGTGCGCTCGCCGAAGTGCTCGGAAGCGGCTTGCCCGACGACCACCGGGATTTGGCCCGCGAGTTGATTGACTCCGTTCGGCCGGCGTTGGCCGACCTGCGCAGCCTTCGCGCTCAAGCCTACGTGATCCTCGCTTGGGGCCACTTATGGGCGATGGGTATCAAAGACATCGAGCCACTGGAAAGCATTGCATGGTTCGCAGCCCAACGGTTGGTGGAATCGTTCGAGCGTTCGCGCCGACCGGACTGGCCGTGGTTCGAGTCGCGCATGACCTACGCCAATGCGGTATTGCCGCACGCACTGTTCGCCGCAGCAAAACGCTGGCCGGCTGAAGCGTTTGGCAGCGTGGCGTCCCAAACTTTCGATTTTCTGGATCGCATGACGACCTGCGAGTCGGCTGGCGAGCCTGTTTTCTCGCCGATCGGCAGTGACGGATGGTATTCGCACGGAGAAACCAAAGCGATCTACGACCAGCAACCGGTGGAAGCAGCCACGATGGCCGAAGCCGCGATTGCCGTGTTTCACCTCTCGGGTGACGAGAGGCAACTATCCATATTCAACCGCGCGAGAGATTGGTTTCATGGCGGCAATACTCTGAAGCAATCGCTGGGAGATCCCCGATCGGGCGCTTGCTTCGATGGCCTTCACCCGTCGCGAGTAAACCGCAACCAAGGCGCCGAATCGACGCTTGCCTATTTGTGGGTCGAATTTCAAGCTGCTGAACTCCGCGGCGAGCGCGGCGACGACGCGGTTGGCGTCACCGTGAGCGCGTAGTCGTACTACGGACCGAGTCGATAATCGTCAATCACATGACATTACTCCAGGAATCAAGCATGCGCCGTGAATCCAGATCGCCGAGCCTCTATTCGGAATTGTTTCATCGCCACGAAAGCAATCCGATCCTCACTGCGCGGGACTGGCCCTACCCGGCACATACGGTGTTCAACGCAGGTGCATGTCAGGTCGGCGATGAAACCGTGTTGCTCGTCCGTGTGGAAGACCGTCGCGGTCATTCGCATCTGACGATTGCCCGCAGCAACGACGGCGTTACAAACTGGCAAATCGACTCGAAGCCCAGCTTCGCTCCCGATCCGGAGAATTTTTCCGAAGAGGCCTGGGGCGTGGAAGATCCTCGCCTGACGTGGGTCGATGACTTGCAGGAATGGATCATCGCATACACCGCGTTTTCGCCCAGCGGACCGATGGTGTCGTTGGCGCGGACGAAAGACTTTACCTCGTTCACGCGACTTGGCCCCGTCATGCCGCCCGAGGACAAAGACGCGGCCATTTTTCCGCGCAAATTCGGCAACCGCTATGCGATGATTCATCGCCCCGTATCTGCCGGAAGCTCCGGGGCACATGTCTGGTTGTCATTCTCGCCGGACTTACGCCACTGGGGAGATCATCACATCCTGCTCCACGCGCGCAATGGGTCTTGGTGGGACGCCAACAAAATCGGCCTTAGCCCGCCGCCGCTAGAAACGCCTGAAGGCTGGTTATTACTCTATCATGGCGTACGCCATACGGCAGGCGGCTGCATCTACCGACTAGGGTTGGCCCTGCTTGACTTAGAAGACCCGCGTCGCGTGCTGAGACGATCGGACGATTGGATCTTCGCTCCGGAAATGCCGTACGAGCGTCAGGGAGACGTGAACGGTGTGGTCTTTCCTTGCGGATGGATCCTCGATAAAGCGAGCGGCGTCGTGCGCATTTACTATGGCGGTGCCGACACGTGCCTAGCACTTGCGACGGCCAATCTTTCGGAATTATTGGCACATCTGCGGAATTCTCCCGGATCGTCCACAGGTTGATGAAGTCCATGTCACATGTGATGATTGTGGCCTAAGACGAGAACCGGCTCGTCGAGGTGTGAGGCGCTCGTCCGTAAAGTTTAGGGGTCGGTCTTAGCGCCGAACAATTGACCAGCATTAAATCTTTGTACCACGGCTTATGAAGGAACGGCTTAGGGAACAGGTAACGGGGCTGCTTCTGCCCGCCGGGTGTGCGTCTGCGGGCTGCGCGTAGCGAAGTCCGCAGCCGCACAAACGCCGTACTTCGGCTAACGCCGGCGATGATCGACTCGTTGGGATGTGCGGATTGCGCAAGCACAGGCGTGCTTTTCCGCCGCGAGTTGGCTTGAGCGGGCCGTTTTTCGCGGCTGAGATCGGGGCGGGTCGTGGTAGGCTTTTGGCGTGCGGTGAAAGTTGGGCCTTCGCGGCTGAGTTTCCGCCCCTGAGGCACCGTTGTCGAATCTTCGCCGCACCGCTCGTCGGTGTTGGCCGCCGGCTTCGCCTTTCCGCGTTACCACTCGCCTCGACTCGCAGAGGGCTGTTCCCATGACGCAGCGCGAATCCGCTCTCACCGTGGGAGTCTTCAACGTACAATCGCCGCGTCACCCCAGCGCAGGGCGGTACGTGCGGCAGGCCGTTCGGCGAGGATTCCAGATCGCGTTTCAAGCGGCATGGCCGAATTCGGCCGGTTGGGTGGCGCTCTCCGCGCCGCAGTCGGCTGGCGTCGATCTCATCGTGCGATACTATCGCGATCGGACGTTTACCGTTCAGGTTTGCGACCCGCGAAGAACGCTCGAAGAATTGCTGCCCGACGAAGAAACCGCCGTGGCGTGAACGTGCGACGACGCTACGGCGTAGGGCCGCAAGCGATCGGGCTGTATGCGATTGAGCGGCCCCAGCGCTCGCCGGCATGTTGGCCACGCCCCGTCCGCGCACCAAACGAAAACGGATTTCACTCTTGGCGTACGCGATCGGAAATCCGCTCAGTCCTGCGGTGGCGTAGCCAAATGATACCGATCGACGGCCGGTCGATCGAGCTTCGTCACCTTCCCGTTCGGCCAGCGAATCTCGATCGACGTCACCTCGGTCGCCGCGCCCAAGCCAAAGTGAGCCCGTGGCGCATGCTGGCCGTACAGCGAACCGCCCGCCGCCACTTGCGCCGGCTGTTCGCCCCCAGGCGTCTTGAGCGTCACGACAGCACCCAACGGCGCGACGCCCGCCGCGCCAACCAGCCGCACGCCGATCCAATGCCGCTTCGCCCCTGCCCCATCGAACCGATTCGCCAGCACGTGCAATGTCTGCCGCGCGAAGCCCGGTTGCGGCTCTGCGTTCTCAACCACCGCCAAATCCATCCGCCCGTCGCCATCGAAGTCGTCGCTCACCACGGTCCGCGCGTCAAACTCGAACGCCACCCCCAACAAGAACGCCACGTCCACAAATCCCTTGCCATTTAAATTCATCAACAGGCCATTGTGCTCATACCCGCTCCAAGACGTCTCGCCCGCCCACACTTCTCGCAGACAATGCCCAAATAACTTATCGACGTTCTCGTTCGGATTGGAATCGCCCGTGTAAATATCCTGCGTCCAGAACTGCGTGGCATAATCCCGCGACGATTTGCCGCTTTGGTTTCCATTACCGACGTACAAATCGCGATCGCCGTCGTTGTCGAAGTCCAGCGACGCCGCACCCCAAGACCAGCCCGTCCGCGCCACGTCGCCGTTCCAATCCGGCTGCACGAACTTCCCATCGCGGGCGAGAAACATCCGATTTCCGCTCCCCATCCGCTCCCGCATCCGACCGACAACCGCTCGATCCTCGCGCCCTAGCTTCAAATAATCCAACCGCCGCGCCGTCGTCGAGTTCATCCCGCTGGCGAAGAAATCCAGCTTGCCGTCCAAGTCGAAGTCGGCCAGAGCGTGCGACGCCCCGAATCCGTGCCGGTCGTCGACCCACGAATCCGTCACGTCCGTGAACCGCCCTTTCCCGTCGCCGCGATACAAATCGGTCCCCGCAAAATCGCTCGTCACGATCAAATCGAGATGCCCGTCGCCGTCCAGGTCCACCAGCGACGCGCCGAGCGTTCGACGCCGCCGTTTTGAATCCAATCCGGCCGCCGCCGTGCCGTCGACGAACTTGCCCTGTCCGTCGTTGACCAGCAAGTACGCCGGCAAACCGTCGTTCGCGTCGAAGTACGGCGTCGGCATCTGCCCAGCCACGTGCGGCAGCTTGTGCTGACCGACGAATAAATCGAGATCGCCGTCGCCGTCGATGTCTCCGGCCGCCATCGCCGTCGGATTAACGCACGGTCCCTGCCAGGCGATGATCGGTGCTTGCTCAAACCGTCCGCCGTTGTCGCCGGCCAGCACGACGAGCGCCGCCGCCTCCTCCGCCGTCCGCCCCGGCGCGACGAACACCAAATCGACGGCCCCGTCGCCGGTCACGTCGGCTGCCAGCGACGCGCGAGGCAACCGCTGCACGTGCGGCGAAATCCGGCTGTGCCGAAAACTGCCGTCGCGGTCAAGCTGTAGCACCATGCCCTGTCCGCCCAGCAAGATCTCCGACAGTCCGTCGCCCGTCAGGTCGGCGAGCAGAATCGGCTCGACCGCATAAGGGCCGTTCCAATTCGGCGGCGGCGCAAGCACGTTCGGTGTCGCGCTCATCGGCACGAACGCCGGCGGTCCCGACCGCGTGAGTATTTCCACCCCGACGGCGTCCAATACCCGTGGCTCGAAATCACCGTCGCGCGTCTGCTCGCGTTTCCACTCGACGCCCAGCACCCCGCGCACAATCACCCATCGCTGCTGCGAATCGTTCGCCGCGTGCAGCACGAACTCCACGCTCGATCGCGCCGGCCGAGAGCCGATCGCCGTATCGCCGGTCGCCGCACGGTCCGTTGGCGGATCGAATTTCGCGTGATGCCACTCCGACTGCACCAACCGCCAGCCCTCGCTGGCGAAATCGGCCAATAGCCGCTGAAATTCGCCCGGCGTCAGGGAGAAAGGCGCCGCGTCGCACGTCGCCCGGCGAATGTCCCAGTCGAGTACGGTCGCCTTGCTCGGCCGCCCTAGCCGCAATTCCTCGAAAGGAAATGCACCCAGCACGGCCAGCTTGTCCGTCGCCGGCCGCAGCGCGTCCCATAGGGCAACGAACGTCGCCTCGTATTGTTGGCTCAGCTTCTCCTCCGACCACACCGTCTCGTAGAGCCGCTTCCGCTCCTCGATGAGGTCGAAGTAATGCACCGGCGTCGCCGACTCTCCGCCGCTCGAAGAGTCGCCGCTCGCCGTCGAACCGACTTCCGGCACCGTCTGATTCTTGGCCACCGCACGCCAAGGGTCTCGCCCAGAGTGCCAACTTTGCCAAGAAATGGCAAGCACCCACCCAACCACAACCACGGCGATCGTCACCCACCAACGTCTCGACATGCCGGGACTATAACCCCCGCCCGAAGAAAATACAAGAATTTTCTCGTGGCGCGCAGCCATATTGAAATTTCGACGCCGCCGACCGTCATGCATGCCCGACGGATCGCACAAGGTGCGCGGATTAGCGCGCAACACCGTCCCATCGCCTCCGATTCGACGATCGGCGGCCATCGAAAAAGACGGCGCACTATCGAATATGGACCCTAGAAATTGAGCGTTTCGCTTCGTCCTTAACCCCCACTGATCGCATTAGCGCACCGGCGGCATCCGGTTTGCAAGATTGCTTCCTGCGGAGTTCCTACATTGGGAAACAAGAACGGCATCGCCAGCCATTCGCGCCGCTTCGGCGCGAAGCCACGGCGTTTGCCGGACATCGATTCAGAAAGCGAGGTGTCGCCATGAACGCACGCAGAATCGTATTCGCCACGGACTTTTCGCCCTCGAGCGACGCGGCGCTAGCCACCGCGGTTTCGCTGGCCCGCGAGAGCAACGCCACGCTCGTGTTGGTCCACGTGCAGGAGCCGCCCATGGCCTTCGGCGGCGGAGAAGCCTACATCGGGCCGACGGAAACCGAGAACGAGTTGAGCGAGATGCTCGGCCGAATGGTCGCCGACGATGCGGGCGTCAACGTCGATCGACGGATTGTTGTCGGCGAACCGGCCCACGAGATCGTCCGCCTCGCCGAGGAGAACGGTGCCGACCTGATCGTCATCGGCAGCCACGGGCGAACCGGCGTCACTCGCCTCTTGATGGGCAGCGTTGCCGAAGCAGTCGTCCGCCGCGCAAAGTGTTCGGTCCTTACGGTAAAACAACCCGAAGAGGCGGCCGTTGCAAAGAAATGACGTTCGCCCACGCCCGACGAGACAATGGCGACGTGTGAGAACTCTGCATCGTCGAACGTGTGTCGTCGGGCGACTATTCTGAGACGCGCTATCAATTGCAGCGCTCGAAGCAATACGCGGCGCGCACATGTGCGCGCTTCGGCGATTGTCTGCGCACGTTCTCGAATGAATCGCAACATTATTCGCCAACGCATTTCGCCAAGGGCTTGTCAATCGTGAACTACGGCTGTAAACCAGTCGTCCATCTCATCGTCCGCTACGCCGCCGTCCGTTCACTTCAAGCGATGCAGGAAGCGCCGATTCATGGCTGAATCGCAACACGATCACGATAAAGAATCTTCGTCGACGCCGACGGATATCGACGACGACGGTTCGCGTCGCGATTTCCTCACGACCGCGTCCACGGTGGCGATGGCCGGCGGTTTGATCGCCGGTTACGGACCGCTCGCTGCAATGGCCGGTCGCTATTTGTATCCCGCCAAAGACCACAACGACGCTTGGCAATACGTTGCGATCGTCGACGAAATCACCCGCGAAGAATCGCTCATTTATCAATCGCCCAGCGGAGCCCGCGTCGTAATCGCCCGTCAAGGCGACGGCAACACGGCCGGCGACTTCGTCGCCCTCTCGAACGTCTGCCCGCATCTGGGATGTAGCGTCCACTGGGAGCCGCAAAACGCTCGGTTCTTTTGCCCCTGCCACAACGGTGCCTTCGACGCCACCGGCAAGGCCACGCTCGGCCCACCCGCCCAAGCCAACCAGAGCTTGAAGCAGTTCCCACTCCAAGTCGTGGGCAACCAGCTTTACATCCTCGCTCCGCTGGTCAGCATCGTCGAAGCCGAACCGCGTTCCAATATGGCCCGGTGTTCCCACGCCGTGCGGGAGGCTTAACGTGGGCCGACTGCAAGCTTGGTTCGCCGAACGGGTCCCCGTCACCGGCGACCAATTCCGCGAACTCACGAACGAGCCGGTCCCCAACCACCTCAAGCGCTGGTGGTTCTGCCTCGGCGGCACCCCGGCCTACCTATTCTTGGTGCAGATCGTCACCGGCATCCTCCTCGCCTTCTACTATCAAGCCACGCCGGCATCCGCCTACGAGTCGATCCGCTACATCACCCACGAAGTCAATTACGGCTGGTATTTCCGCAGTCTGCACAAATGGGCGGCCACGTTCATGATCGCCGCCGTGATTCTGCACCAGATGCGCGTCTATTTCACCGCCGCCTATCGCCGTCCCCGGGAAATCAACTGGGTCATCGGCATGTGCCTGCTGATGGCCGCACTGATGACCGGCTTCACCGGCTACAGCCTAGTCTTCGAGCAGCTCAGCTACTGGGGCGCGACCGTGGCCTCGAACCTATCCGACGCGGTCCCCATCGTCGGCCCAATCGCCAAGCAAATGCTGCTCGGCGGCGAAGAATACAACGAACACACGCTGTCGCGCTTCTACATCGTACATGCCGCCATTCTACCGGCGTCGATGATCCTGCTGTTGATCGTCCACATCACCTTGATTCGGCTGCACGGCGTCACGGAACTCCGCTTCGCCGATGAACCGGCCGACAAACCGGGCCACTTCAATTTCTTCCCCGAACATCTCTACACCGAAATCATCGTCGGCCTCGTCCTGATGATTCTGCTCAGCGCGCTGGCCACGATTCTCCCAGCCGAACTCGGCCCGAAAGCCGATCCGCAGACGACGCCCGAAGTCATCAAGCCCGAGTGGTTCTTCTACGTGTCGTTCCGTTGGCTGAAGATGTTTTCGCTCACTTTCGCCGTGTTGAGCACCGGATTCATCGTCGGCGCGATGTTCGTCTGGCCCTGGATCGACTCGTTGCTGATGCGCGTTACCAAGAGCCGCGACATAAGCGTCTACATCGGCATCGCCGCCACGATCCTGCTCATCGGACTCACGATCGTTGAAGCCGTACTGGAACACTAACTGCCGACTAACCACTGCCCACTAACCCCTGTCCCCTGCTCATCGCATGGACATCAGCGCCAGCGTCGAACGCATCCTGCAATCGCGGGATCTGCTCGGAAGCACGTTTTACGACGTGTTCTTCCGCCGGCATCCGGAGGTCCAGCGGCATTTCGAGGGCGTAAACCTCGTCCGCCAGGGCGTGCTGTTGACGATGGCCTTGGTCGTAATCGAACAATTCCACGCCCATGCCTATCCCGCGACCCGTCGATACTTGCAATACCTCGGCGCAAAACACGACGAACTCGGCATCCCCGCTGAAACCTATCCGCACTTTCGCGACGCCCTATTAGAAACGCTCGGCCTGTTCCACGCCGGCGAGTGGACAACCCAACTCGCCGACGACTGGCGCTCGGCGATCGAAAAGGCATCGCAAGCGATGCTCGAAGGATACGCCAACCACGTAGGCAAATAGCTGGAAGTTTGTAGGGTGGGCCGAACGACGTGACGCCCGCCAACTCCGATCCCAGACCCCGATCCCAGACCCCGATCCCCGACCCCCGACCCCAGCTCCACCATGTCGCTCAAAGCAAAACAAGCCATTATCGCAGTTCTCGGCTTCGCGTTTCTCGCTTCGCTGATCTTCGTGCAATATGCCGAAGTCACGCGCAAGGCCCAGGAAGCCGGTTTGGCGGTCAAGCAGGTCAACGTCCCCGTAACTTCGCAGCGCTGCTACGATTGCCACAAGGACACCACGCCGGGCATTATCGATCATTGGGTCGGCAGCACGCACGCGGAAAAAGGCGTCGGCTGCATCGAATGCCATCAGGCAGACTCTAGCGACGCCGATGCGTTCAACCATTACGACTACACCATCGCCACGATCGTCACGCCCAAAGACTGCTCGAAGTGCCACCAACGCGAAGCGGAGGAGTTCGGCAACAGCCACCACGCCAAGGCCGGCAACATCCTCGCCTCGCTCGACAACCGACTCGCCGAAACCGTCGAGGGCCATCGCGAGCCGTTCAATCCCCATTCGCCCACGCCGGGCAATCCCGACATCACGATGGTCAATGGCCTCGCCAGCGTCGATACCGGCTGCAAGCAATGCCACGGCAGCAAGGTCGCGCTCGAAGGCAAAGACGGAAGTCTGATCACGGTCGATGATCTCAAGCCCGACGAAAATGGCAAGCCGACCGTGGCCGCCGTCGTGGCGAACATCAAACGGGACGCCAACCTCAGGCCGGCGATTCACGCCAGCAGTTGGCCGAACACCGGCATCGGCCGCCTGAACCTCGACGGCTCGCGCGGTTCCTGCTCCGCCTGCCACTCGCGGCACGACTTTTCGCCCCGCCGCGCTCGGCAGCCAGAAAACTGCGGCAAGTGCCACCTCGGTCCCGATCATCCGCAAAAGGAAATCTACGAAGAATCGAAACACGGCGTCGCCTACCGCGACCTTCACGACAAGATGAATCTCGACGCCAAGCATTGGGTGCTCGGCGAGGACTATTCGCAAGCCCCCACGTGCGCCACCTGCCACATGTCGGGCCATTCCCGCAACAACGGCCGCGTCACTCACGATCCCGGCGAGCGGATCAGTTGGACCAACCGCCCGCCGATTAGTCTGCTCATGGACACCGACGCCAATCACGCCGTCATCAAGGAAACCGACCCCCAGAAACGCCAAGCGCTCATTAAGAGTTCGTGGCAGGAAAAGCGCCTCGCCATGCGGCAAGTCTGCGCTCACTGCCACACGGACAGCTACATCACCGCCTTCTACACGCAATACGACGACTTCGTCGTCAACTACAACGAAAAGTTTGCCAAGCCCGGCACCAAGATCATGGCCGCGCTCCGCGAAGCGAAGCTAATCACGCCGCAGGAATTCGACGACGAAATCGAATGGACGTGGTTCTATCTATGGCATCACGAAGGCCGCCGCGCCCGCCACGGTGCTTCGATGATGGCCCCCGACTACGCCCATTGGCATGGCATGTACGAAGTCGCCGAGCGGTTCTATATGGAGATGGTTCCGCAAGCTCGTGAGATCGCGGACCACGCAGAGAAAGAAGGCCACGCCGAAGAAGCGGCCGCCGTCCGCAAGGCGATCGACGACATTCTCGCCCGTCCCGAGCATCAATGGTTCGAGTCCGAACGAGCCAAGCGGGCCAACGGCGCGGCGGCAGAAACCAAAGCTGACGACGCCGATGCGTCGCCCGCTGATGCGGACACCAACGGTGCCGGCACCAACGGCACTGACGCCGACAGTACTGACGCCGAC
>JAJDEG010000258.1 GCA_029259895.1 Planctomycetota bacterium | reverse complement strand
GACCTGCCGGACTTGTCCAGTGCGCTGGATCGGTTGCCGGCACTGGGTGGCTGAACGACTCAATCCAGATCGTTGACGTAGCAATTCGGCGGGAGTTTGAATCTCGAACTGTCGAACTGATAGGCTCCGACTTCTCGGAGCTTGGGAAATCCGCTCAAGTCGATCACCTCGGCGCTTCGTAGAGGAGTGTCGCTGATCAGCAGTTTTTCCAGTTTTTTCATTCCCGCTAGGTGAGCCAAGCCGGCCGTCGTGATCTGCGATCCTCGCAAGTCGAGTTCCCGGATTTCGGTGAGTTCCTTGAGATGTGCTAGCCCGTTGTCGGTGATCCGCATATGGCCGTTCGTCGAATAGTCGCTGATGTCGAGCCGCCGCAGGTTCTTCAGCTTCACCAGATGCTTCAGTCCGTCGTCCGTAAGCAGATTCCGCGAGAGATCTAATTCCTCCAGCGAAGTCATGTCGTCAATATGTACCAAATCCTCATCCGTCAATCCCTTAACTCCAAATACTTTGAGATGTTTGAGCAAGCTGATATACGGCAAGGCTTCCTTCGAGCGACGACGGTCATCAGACCAACTGAATTGCTCTAACCGTGTCTTTTCCAGGCTGGAGATTCCTTCAGGAGTCGTCTTGGTATTGGACAGCGTCAAGGTCTTAAGATTCGGTAGCTTGGCGAACTTCGCTAGTCCGACATCCGTAATGGGAACAAACGCGAGATAAATACTTTCGAGCTTCTCGAGGGCAAGGAGATGTTCGACGCCTGATTCGGTCAATTCGGCGGCGGTTATCGACAAGTGGCGCAAAGTCTTGACCTTGGCCAACGTAACGGCTTCGCGATCGCCGAGCGTGCAGCGCCACGTTTTCAGGCGCTCCAGCTTTTCGAGTTTCGGCAGTGCGTCGATCCACCGGCCGTCCACGGTGGAGTTATTCAAGCTCAGTTCCCGAAGGTTGGGAAACTTGACGAGCAACGACAAGTCCAAGCTGCGAAGCGGCGGCGCTGCGATCGGCGGCGCGCCGAAACCCACGCGAACTACGCGCTTCTGTTGATCGTAGTAGGGCGTTCCACCCGCCCTCCGCAATTCCAGCAGCGTCTCAAGCGCAACATCCGACGCGGGGACCAGCCGCGGTTCGATCTCCTGAGCCTGGGTGAATTGAATTGAGACAATCTGGATCAGCGCGACGGACGCGACGCCGCAAAGAACGAGTAATACGCAGCGATGGATTCGGAAACGCATGTTTTTCTCTTTTTGACACAAGCACTCTACGCGACGAACGTCGCCACCCCCGTGTTATCCCGCGTCGGCAGGGCATACGGAGGCACCACGACATCATTTTCGGACGGCCGGCCGCGATTGCAACCGAGTCATGTCCTGGCTTCCAGGCCTACCTATCGCGGGGGGCGACGTAGGGCGGACAAACCGCGAGCGCAATGGGAAGAAAACGGCACTGGTTAGAGGTGCCGACTGTGGTGCCGAGATGTCCGAAAAAGGTGCCCACTATGGTGCCGTCGAGTTCGCCGCTCAGCGTTACAGTTTGCGCCAATTTGCAACGACGACACCCCACCACCACCGTAGAGAATACGCGGAAACTCCGAAGAAACCCGCGCAAAACGCAACAATCTGCACCGAGGGGGCGCAGATTGCAACGAAAACGATAAGAGGCGCCGGGCGGATTCGAACCGCCGCATCGCGGATTTGCAATCCGCTCCCTTAGCCACTTGGGTACGGCGCCGTGCCTGTTCGGTAACTTAGGGAAAGGGTAACGCTCGGTCAAGGGCAGCAAGATTTGCCGGCGATGTCGCGTTTTACCGGATGCGCGGGTCGGTCAGACCTTGCTTCTTGCTGGCGAGTTTTCCGCCGACGGCGACCTGGCGTCGAGCCGTGGTCGGCCTCGCGCCGATGTTGGTAGCGGAGCGGATGACGCCGTCCACATGGGGCCGCGCATGCCGGAACTCGCGAGACCTCTGTCCGCCCGACGCGCCAAGGAAGGATTCTGAACTCATGGGGTTGCGAAACATCTTGCGGCGTTGGATTGGGGACGATCGAACGCTGCGGTCGCTGGCTGTGGAAGCGGCGCGGCGCTGCGAAACCGCGGTATGGCAGAAAGTGGGCCAACGAGCTAGCACGATGCCGCTTGCCGAAGCGCGGGGATACGTCCGAGCGCGGAGCGCACCGATCGTGCGACGGCAGGTGGAGCTGGTTTTGGTCTCTCAACCGGACGTCGTGGCGTCTCGTCGATCTCGCGTGGTCGAACAGGCTCTCGACGCCGCGGTGGTCCGCGCGATCGAGGTCATGCGGACGCGAAGCGTGGTGCCCGCCGCTCGTCGCCAAGCGGCGTAGATCGGGCGGGTGGCAGGGCGACTGGTGGCTTACGCCGCGTTGTCGTTTGCGGCGGTTGCGCCGGTTCTATCGGTTGTGCCTCTACGGCGTACAGACCGTGCTCTCACGGTAGCGATTCTAGCGGCGTTGGGCTGCGACTTTCGCGCTGCAATTTCGACGCGCCGGCCGTTTTCTTTTGGCAACGCGGCGTAGTGTTGGAAGTCGGCGTGCCAGCGCGGTCGGTTTAAATCGACCGAAACGACCGCGGTCGCTCGTCGACGCAGATCTCGTGGAAGAAAAATCTAGGAGCATTATCATGCCGCAGCCCACCAAGTCGCGCACAACAAGGTCTACGAAGACACCGCGGAAAGCATCGCCGAAGGGTAATTCGCCGAAGAATAAGTCGGCACCGGCGAAGGCACCAGCGAAAATGTCGCCGCCGAATATTGCGGCGATGTCGGCGCGAATCGCCAAGGACAACGCTCGCGTATCGCGTTTCATGGAGAGTCTCGTCAATCACGTCGATCTGATCGTCGACGCGGCGGCGGCCGAAGACTGGCAAGAAGTCGCCCGCCAGGCCGATTACCTGTCCGGCGGCGGGTCCGCTCACGGATGCTCGGAACTGTCGATCCGAGCTTCCGAATTGTCCGAGACGCTGAAGAACCCGTACAACGCCTGTACGGCGCGGCGACAGATCGTGCGTTTGATCGGTGCGTGTGGCCGCACTCGAAAGGCCTAATTCTCGGGGCCGATAGCGGACGACGCGGTGTAGGCCGGGGCACGGCGCGTCGAGAGGTCGGCGTTCGGGATCGGCGGTCGAACGGGCCGCTTGGAAAAGCCTGGCCGAATTTCTCGGTCGCTGGTGCACTAGACGCCCAATCCGCGCATTGCCTTTGCGCTGCGGTGGCGATACGCTTTTGGATACTGCCGCTGCCGCATTGGCGGGCCGCCTGGGTGGGCCGCTCGCTGGCGTAGCCGGATTATTTGTGGCGAGCAAGCTGCTCGCCGTTTGGCACAAACTCTTGTTCGAGGAGCCATCGTATGTCGGTAGTTCAACACTCGTGGAAACTGGTCCTGGCGGCCGGCATCGTTGGCATCGTATCCTTCGCCGCGGTGGGCGCGGCGGACGACGAAAAGCCCGAAGGCGACAAAGCGGCCGATGCGGCGAAAGACGAAGAGGCCGATCGGTATGCGGTGCCGAAGGATGCCAGCTCCGATGAATTGATTGCGTTCATCGAAAATCTCCAGTCGTTCCGCGCGACGACACGCGACGAATTCGTCGCACATCAACAAAAGTCGGGGCCCGCCATTCGCGAAGCGGCTGCCAAGGTGCTGGAACTGGAAAAGGACAATAAGAAATCGGCCAACTATCGCAAGGCGCAGTTTCTTTCGATCGTCGCGCGGCTGCCGGAATTGCGCTCGGGGAGCGAGGAAGACGTTCGCGAGATCATCGGCGCCACGGCAGACCTGCTATCCGCCAAAGAACCGGACGAGTTCGACCGTAACGATGGTGCATTGGCGAGGGCGGTCGCGCAACAGCTAGAATCGGGCGGGAAGGCCGAACTTGCCAAAGAAGCGCTGACGTCGTTTAGCAAGATTCTCGCCAAAGCGGCCGAGAAGAACGAGGAACTTAAGCCGATGGTCGACGCGATGGCCGGCAGCTTGCGCCGCATGGAGTTGCTAGGCAACGAAATCGAGATCGAAGGCAAGACGGTCGATGGCAAGGACTTCGATTGGAAGGCGTACAGCAAAGGCAAGGTTGTACTCGTCGACTTCTGGGCGACGTGGTGCGGGCCGTGCATCGGTGAGTTGCCGAACGTCAAAGCGAATTACGAGAAGTATCACGCCAAGGGATTCGACATCGTCGGCATCAGCTTGGACGAGGACCGCGAACGGCTGGAAGCGTTCTTGGAAAAGGAAGGGACGAATTGGGCACAGTTGTTCGAGGACGGTGCGGGCTGGAAGCATCCGGTGGCCGTGCATTATGGCATTCAAGGGATTCCGACCGTGATCCTCGTCGACCAGAAGGGCAAAGTCGTGTCGCTGAACGCCCGCGGACCGAAATTGGGGCAGTTGCTGGAGGAATTGTTGGGTCCGGTGGAGGATAAAGCGGACGACGCGGAGACGTCTTCCGAAACGACGGAAGAGTAACGCCGATTTTGAGTTGCTGCGCCGCGGGGAGCCGCATATTCCTGCTTTCTTTGGGAAAAAACTTGCAATCCGCGGCTTGATACGGGATATTCGCCCCTTCCGTGATGGCGCTGGCCAAGCGGGCGGTCGCCGTGATTTCGGCCCGCCCGCAGCTTGCGCCGTTGCAGAAGCTCTGCATGGATCGCGCTGCGTCTTTCCGTCCCGTCGTCAACTCGCGTGGTCCATCGAATGCTCCATTCTGGTTTTCTTCGCTATGCCGCGTACGGCGTAGCTGTTTGGGTCGCCGTTTTGACGGCATCCGGTCACGCTGGGTCGTTTAGTGTTCCGCCGGTAACGGATAAGGCGGGCGAGCGCGAAGGCAATGCCCCGTTCATGCCGTTGTCGGAATCGGACGCCGACGCGCAGCTTCGTTTCTGGCCGGCGTTCTTTCCCGAGGACGTTTCGTCGGAAGGCCGCTTTGCACTGGAATTTCGCGTCGCCGACCTCGGTCCGATTGGTAGCGTTGAGTCAGTGCGTCTGGCGCTATTTCCGAATGCGGCGAGCTTTCAAGGGAGCGCTGCGCTCGACGTTGTCGCATATTTCGGCGATGGCGCGATCACTTCCGGCGACTTCGAGTTCGGCACAACGATTGGTGGGCCGGTCATGGTCACCGACATGCTGCCGATGGTGACGGACGTGACGTCGTTCGTGGTGACGGCCGCCAGCGCCGGTCGTTCGCACGTTGGGTTCGTCATTCGCTTGCACAGTCTCGCTAACGGCGAGCCGCCTTTCGTTCCCTTCGTGCCGTTTGCGACGAAGGAATTTCCGAACCCTCGGTTTCATCCGACGCTGCTCGTCCAAGACACGTCGGTTCCGCTTGCGGGCGACGCCAATGGCGACGGCCGCGTCGATCGCGCCGACGTGGCCGCGTTGGTATCGATCTTTGCGGCGACGGTGACCGGGCCGGCACTTGCGGCGGACTTCGATGGCGACGGGGCGGTCTCGGTGGCGGATTTAATGTCGATTCAGCGAAATTTCGAGATTTCGTCACTCGCGGCGGCGACGGCGGGGACGCCGAATCATGTGCCGGAGCCGCGGGCTATCGTACTTCTGGCCGTCGGTCTGGCGTTGTTGGCATTACGTCGCGTCGTAGGTCGGTTCGGGAGCGCCGCGATTGGTTGTCGATGGAATCGGGCAGCTAGCGATGCCCGTCGCAGTACTCGTCGCAATGCCCGCTGCAACGCCCGACTTGCCTAATTTGCCTTGTGCCGCGGCGCGGCGGTCTCTAGAATCCGCCCTGCTTATTGCCGTTGCTGCCTGCCGTCGCGATATCGCGTGCATTTGCCGCGCGATGTTTTTTGCCGCGGGTGGGACGCTCCGATTCACTATCCGTTCGCGCAAGGATGCCCCGCGATGCCGCAACCCGCCCCATTGATTTCCGCAACGACGCAAGTCTCTCGTTCCGCCTGTGCGGTATCGGTCGTCGATATCAATCGTGTTCATGAGGAGACGGTCGCCGCGTGGCACGAAGGGCCTATCGCGAACGACTACGCCGGCTTCCTACAGGCCGTTTGCGAGCAACACGCGTGCAACTTTCGCCTTTGGCACGAGGAAGATATCGCTCGCAGCCGGGATGTTACCGACGAGCGCATCGCGGAAGTCAAGCGGGCGATCGATGGGCACAATCAGAAGCGCAACGACCGGATCGAGAATCTCGACGAATTGCTGCTGGCTCAACTCGACGAACAAGGGGTCGTGACGCCGAGCGATGCGCCGCTGAACACGGAAACGCCCGGCTCGACGATCGATCGTCTTTCGATTCTCTCGCTGCGCATATTCCACCTCGAGGAAGAGCTTGCCCGCACGGACGCTAGCGAGGAGCATCGCCAGAAAGTGGCGATGCGGCTTTCGATTTGCCGCGTGCAGCAGCACGATCTCTCGGCGTCGCTGGACATGCTGCTGGAAGACATCTTCTCCGGCCGGCGGCGTTTGAAGGTGTATCGGCAGCTAAAGATGTATAACGATCCGACGCTCAATCCTTTTCTCTACAAGGCCCGCAAGGCCGGATAGGTCGCGGATCGCGTAGCCTACTCGTCGTCCATCACTCGCGCTTGGCGGCGGCCGCCGATTCTTGGTCGGTCGTCCCACGCTGCTCTGCCTCTTCGGCCAGGCGTTCGGCGGCGATGCGGTCTGGCTCTTCGAGGATTGCGACGTAGGGGAGATGCCGATAGGCGTCGCGGTAGTCGAGTCCATATCCGACGACAAACTCGTTGGGGATATCGAAGCCGACGTGGTCCGGCTCCATGCCGACGCGCTTGCGGCCCTTCTTCGTTAGCAGCACGGCCAAGCGCACCGACTTCGGTTGCAAGTGGTCTATCTGGTCGGTCAATTCAAATAGCGTTTGGCCCGTGTCGAAGATGTCGTCGACGATCAGGACGTCCCGGCCGGCGATGTGCGGCATGAAGTCGGCGTTGATGACGAGTTTGCCGGCGCGGCCGTCGCGGTAGCTGCGGGCCTGGATCACACCGACGCGGAGCGGCATGGCCAGTTCGCGGAGCAGGTCGGCGAGAAACATCACACTGCCGGTCATGACGCCGACGATGGTGAGCGGTTTTTGGCCGTAGAACGCTTGGATCTCGCGACCCAATCGCCGCACGCCGTCGCGGATTTCGCTATCGCCCAACAGGATTCTCACGGCACTTCCTATTCGTATTCGAGGATCGGACGCCGCGACGGGCGAACCGGGAATGCAACATCCTGCGGTTGAACGGTGCCCGATCGGCGGCGCGATTTGCGCTAATGTGAAAGGCTATTATTCTATGTCGCGCCGGTTCGGGTATGTACCCCTTTTTTCCGAGCAGGTTGGCCGGATAATCGGAATACGCCGTTGGGCGAAGCGCTTCGCCGGCCCGCTCGCTTTGATGTCACTTTTATTCGATCGAATCCGTCGCTTCGACCGCAATCGATCGGCACCGTCCCGTTCGCGTAGGCATGAACGGGACTGCGTTTTTCGACAGGGCGACGTCGATACGGCGTCCTCGGCCCCTAGCCCCGGTGCCTTGGCCCCTGCAACAATACGGGCATGATCGACCTGATTCTTGGCACTGCCGGACATATCGACCACGGCAAGACTTCTCTGATCCGGGCGTTGACCGGCGTCGACACCGACCGATTGCCGGAGGAAAAAAAGCGCGGCATTACGATCGAGCTTGGTTTTGCGCAGCTTACGCTGGACGACGTCCGGCTGGGAATCGTCGACGTGCCGGGGCACGAGCGGTTCGTGCGGAACATGCTCGCCGGAGCGACGGGAGTCGACGTGGCGTTGTTGGTCGTGGCGGCCGACGATTCGGTGAAGCCGCAGACTCGCGAGCATCTCGATATTCTCAAGCTCTTGAACCTCGACATCGGCGTGATCGCGCTGACGAAGTGCGACCTGAGCAACGAAGAGTGGATCGAACTCGTCGAAGACGAGGTGCGAGAGTTGGTGCGCGGGACATTTTTGGAGGAAGCTCCAATCGTTCGCTGCAGCGCGCATACGGGCCAAGGTCTCGATGATTTGCGTGCGGCGATTTCCGCGGCCGCTCATCGGGCCGCTGCCGCCGCCCGTCGTCGCCAATCGGCCGGCCCAATGCGGATGGCGATCGACCGCGCCTTCACGATTGCCGGTCACGGCACGGTCGTTACGGGGAGCGTCGTTTCTGGGAGCGCGCGGCCGGGCGACGAGTTGATGGTCGAACCGGGCGAAATCCGCGTTCGCGTTCGGGGCGTGCAGCACCACGATCAGTCCGTCGACGAAGTCCGGCGCGGGCAACGGGCGGCGATCAATCTGGCCGGTATTCATCACGACGAAGTTCGCCGCGGGCACGAGTTGGCCACCCCTGACTTTCTCATTCCCACGCGGTTGCTGTCGGCGCGACTCGGTTTGCTGCCGACGGCGGTGCGGCCGCTGAAGAATCGCTCACGCGGCCGGCTTCACGTGGGGACGGCCGAAGTGTTGTGCTCGATTGTGTTGCTCGATCGCGACGAGTTGCGGGCGGGGGAATCGGCGCTGGTGCAACTCTTCGCGACCGAACCCGTCGTGGCCGTTTGGAGCCAGCCGTTCGTGCTGCGGAGCGAATCGCCCGTGCTGACGATTGGCGGCGGGCAGGTGCTCGATCCGCACGCGGCGAAGGTTCGCCGCAGCGAAACGGGCCGCATCGCGAAGATCGGCGAGCTTACGTCGGGCGATGAAGCGGTGCGCGCTGCGGCGGCGTTGTACTTGTACGGTTTGCGTCCTTGGAAGGCGAGCGAATTGGCCCGGTTGGCGGGCGTGGTCGATTGCGATGCCGTGGTCGCGCAACTGCGGGCCGACAAGACGCTCGTCGAGGTCGCGATTTCGCCGACGCGGACGGCGCTGGTGCATCGCGAGGCTATCGACGACATCGCGCGGCGGATCGAGGCGACGCTCAAGAAGTTGCACGACGAGTTTCCGCTCAACTCGCTTTTGGAGCGGAGCCGTCTGGTGAGTCGGCTCGATTACTTGGGGAGCGTTGAGTTGCTCGATGCGGTGTTGGCCGATATGCAGCGGCAGAAGAAGGTCCGCATCGGCGAGCGGGGGATCGCGCTGGTCGGACAGGGGCCGCAACTTACCAGCGGCGAGCAGAAACTCGTCGACGAGATCATCGAGAAGCACCGCGAGGCGGGCTTTCAACCGCCGACCGTCGCCGATCTGAAGGCGGCCGCCACGAAGAATCAAGCCGTCGTGCCGCAGTTGTGTAAGCTCGCCGCGGCGGAAGGGCATTTGGTCGAGATCTGTGCGGAGTTTTATCTGCACGCCGAAGCGCTGGCGCGGCTCAAGCAGTTGCTCACGGAGAAACTGGCAGGCGGTACGGGGATCGCGGTCAGCGAGCTACGCGAAGTTCTGTCGACGACGCGGAAATATGCGGTGCCGATCTGCGAGTTTCTCGACCGCACAGGTTTTACGCGGCGACAGGGCGATCTGCGCGTGTTGGCGGGGCAATGATCGAACCGCGCTAATCTGCCACGCGTTTCAAGTCGATCCGCGCGGTCTCGTCCGCTCCGCCTGCCTTCACGAGGTTCGCTCGTTCGCTCGCGGATAGCGTGTGCAGCAGGACGGCTTGGTCGGCTCTCGGCAACGCGACGGTCACCTGGTTGTGGCCGATTACGCGGACGCGACACCCTTCGATCACCAGGGCGGTGCCTTCGTCGATGCCGATACCGATCTTGCCCGTGTTTTGTTCGACCGCGGTTAACAGTCGTTTAAGGCGATTTCGCTGGGTGAAATGCTGGTCGACGATGGCGGCTTCGAGTAGGCCGAGTCCCTTGTCGACGACGACGTCCTGCCCCGCGCCACTGCGAATCATCACTCGCGACAT
>JAJDEG010000257.1 GCA_029259895.1 Planctomycetota bacterium | reverse complement strand
GATGGGCATTCGACAGACGCCTACGCGGCGCGAGTTCGTCAAGGTGGCCAGCGCCGCCGTGGCCGCGCCGTACGTCATTACTTCCGCCGCGCTGGGTAATGCCGAGCGCGCGCCGGCCAGCGAGCGAATCGTGATGGGCGGCATCGGCATCGGCAACATGGGCCGCGGCGATCAGGGCGCGTTCCTCGGCCGCGGCGACGTGCAGTATGTCGCCACGTGCGATGTGCGACGCGGCTCTCGCGTGGGCGCGAAGGACAAGGCCAATAAGAAGTACGGCAACTCCGACTGCAAGGCGTACGTCGATTTTCGCGAGATACTGGGCCGCGACGACATCGACGCCGTCCACGTGGCGACGCCGGATCATTGGCACGCGATCATGATCATCGAGGCCTGTCGGCACGGGAAAGACGTTTATTGCCAGAAGCCGGAGATGCGCACGTTGCGCGAGGGGCCGTTGATGATCGAGGCGGCGCGGCGATACTCCCGCGTGGTTTCGGGCGGTAGCCAGCGGGTGCTGGAGGATTACCGCGGTATCGTCAACAAGTGTTGGGGCGGCGAATCGGGACCGGTCAAGTCGATTAACGTGCAGGTCGGGCCGCTGTCGCAGCCATGTAACTTGCCGGCGGAGTCGAAGCCGGACGATATGGAGTGGGACTTGTGGCTCGGCCCGGCACCGTGGGCACCGTACAACAAGCATCGCTGCGACGGCAATTTCGGCACGAGCGGCAATAGCTGGCGGTCGTACATCGACTATTCCGGCGGCGGCATGACCGACTGGGGCGCGCATCACTTCGGCGGGGCGACCTATGCGGTCGACGTTCGCGAGATGCAGCCGAAGGAAGTTGAATACCGCAACGAGGACGGAAAACAGTATCTGGCGTTCCATTACGAGAACGGCATCACGATCTATCACAACAAGCCGGGCGTCGGGAACATGCACGTGGAATTCGCCGAGGCCGGGCAAGCGGAGGGCAAGCCGGTGCCGACGTATAAGGGGACCGGCGGGATCTACGGCGACTTCATCGAATGCGTGAAGACCCGCGAGCGACCGTTCCGCGACATCGAGTTGGCCGTGAACACGATGGTCGTGCCGCTGACGGGCACCGTGGCCTATTCGCTCGAACGTTCGCTGAAGTGGGATCGCGCGTCGCAACGGTTCGTGGGCGACGAAGAAGCGAACCGGATGCTGGATCGAGCGCGGCGGGAGCCTTGGCAGTTGTAAGAACGCGGAATTGTGAGCGGTTTGACTCGTGTGCTTTTCGCCTGAATAAGGATTATTGATATGTTGGATCAAGCGTTTGATGAGCTAGAGAAGTATGATTGGGGCGTCGATCCGAAGGTGTTGCGGCCGATCGACGAGGCTATGGTGGCTTCGCACGGCGATGACGCCGCGCGGAGCGAGTTGGAGACGCGGCTCTCGGCCGTTTTGTCGACGAAAGCGCCGCGGGCGGCGAAGGACTACGTTTGTCGGAAGCTGATGCGGATCGGCACGGCGGCGTGCGTACCGGCGCTGGCCGAGTTATTGCCGGACAGGGATTTGTCGCACATGGCGCGGTACGCACTGGAGCGAATTCCGGCGAGCGAGGCCGCGGCGGCGTTGCGTAATGCGATCGGCAGAATCAAGAATCCGTTAAGTATCGGAATGATTTCGTCGCTCTGCTCGCGAGGCGATGCCGAGAGCGTTTCCGTGTTGGCCGATTTGGTCGGCGATTCGGACGCTGCGCTGTCGAAGGCGGCGGCGTGTGCGCTCGGATCGATCGGCAACAGCGATGCGGCTGCGGCGTTGGTAAAGGCCGAAGCGAAAGACGCAGAGGTGAACGTCGCGATCGTCGATGCCAAACTCGCGTGTGCCGAGAATCTCGTGGCAGCCCAAAGAAAAGCCCAGGCGCTGATAATTTACAAGTCGCTCTCCGGCGACGATCAGCCGAAGCACGTCTCGCTCGCCGCGAAACGCGGCATGCTGGCTTGCTTGGGGTCGAAGTCGGAGTAGGCGAGATTCGTCATTAGGTTGTAAGAGACCCGTCAGGCCGGCGCGAGTTTAGTCGTTCGGAAGTGGAGAATCGATAACCGCTTGGCTTGTCCTACGGTATTTGGATTACCAGAGGCACACGGCGAGGCGGAGGCTTTTCGCGAGTCTCCGCTGCGCCGTGTGCTTCGATTTTTTCTACGCTGGCTGTTGGCGTTACGCTCGTAGCTTGGAAGAAAGAAGGCGGTTGGAGTATGGCAAAGGCACCGACGTGGATGGCGGCGATGGTTGTTGTGATTGCGTTCGCGGCGCTGCGCGGGCACGTTCATGCGCAGGACGACGCAGAATTGGTCCAGGTCGTCGTCGAGTTGTTGTCCGATTCAGACAAGGAAGTGCGGGCACTCGCGATGGAACAAGTCCGCACGCAGGCCAAGGGGACGGCGGCGACGCGGGCCTTTGCCGCGCAACTGCCGAAACTTCCGGCCGACGTCCAGGTTGGCTTGCTTCGCGCGTTGACCGACCGCGGTGATGGCGTGGCGCGGCCGAGCGTGCTCGAATTGCTTGAAGCGAGTGGCGACGAGTCGGTGCGCGTGGCGGCGATTGCGGCTGTCGGCGCGTTGGGCGAGGGCGGCGACGCGACGCTGCTGATCGGCAAACTCGGCGGCGGCAGCAAGGCCGAACACGCGGCGGCTCGCAAGAGTCTC
>JAJDEG010000256.1 GCA_029259895.1 Planctomycetota bacterium | reverse complement strand
TCTCGTCCGCGACCCCGTGTTCATCGATCCGTTCGACGTCAGCACGGAAGGAATCAAAGACGCGCTGCGCGGCATTCTCGACAAAGAAGCGGAACTAGGGCATCCGGTCTACACGTGGTCGGAATCGTTCACGATCGGCCTGTCGGGTTCGATCACGTCAGTGGCCGTGGCGGGTGCGATTTCCGGTGAAGTCACGCTGGTGGCCAACGTCGAATGGCCCGACGTGCAAATCGGTCAGGGCGGTGAAATCAACCAGCCGATCACCGACTTCATACCCGACTTGCGGCTGTTCGGCACGGGCAACATCGCCATCTTCGGCATGCCGATCGGCCGGGCCGGGTTGCTGCTCGACTACAGCGATCCGCTGTCGCCGTCGCTGGCTTTCGGATTCGCCGCGCCGGCTCCGGGGAGTCCGCTAGGGTTCTTGATTCCGGCCCAGGCGGAACTCGGCGTGTTGCTCACGACCGACGGCCTTTACGAAGCGCCGATCGTCGCGCTCAGTTCGTTCGTGACGGGCATCGCCGGAAGCACGCTCGACGCGGTCGCCGCTCGACTCGACGCCGACCATACCCGGCCGCTCTCCAAGCTGTTGCTCGACCTCGACAGCGACGGCGAACTATCGGCGGTGGAAGACGCGCAGGTGATCGCGTCGTCCTTCATTCTCGACCGGCTACTCAACGGCGTGCCCGACCCGGTCAATGTCGGTCAAACGGTCGCTTCGATTCTGCCGACGTCGTTTGGCGAAGTCGCGAATTTCGATATGGCGGTGGCCAGCCGCGTGACCAATGCCTTCACTACGGAATACTTCAACGTCGTCGGCGACGTGGCGGGCATGGCCGAGGCGATCCGGTGCGAAAGCCTGTCGACGGTTCCGCAGGAGTGCGTGGGCGTGCCGAACGTCGCGTCGTATTTCGCCGCCGGGCAGCAAGCAGTGGCCGATTTCGCACAGGCGATTGCGGCGGCGGCGTTTCAGGCGGGCCTTGATGCTTGGGAAGGCTTCGATCCGCGGCTCACGATTTCCGGCCGCATCCAGCCCACGATCCTTGGCTTTCCGATCGGAACGCCGCTGATCGATGGTACGATCACCCTCGAAAAGTCGGGGTTGACCGTCCAACTCGGCACTCGGCTGACCAAGATTCTTGAATTGATTATTAATCAGTCGAGCGGCGGCATTGGCGGCACGTTGCTTTCATTGCTTTCATTGGGGATGGAGGACTTTACGCAAGTCGGCTATCGGCTCGAGTTCCCGGAAGAAGAGTTGATCACTATCGTCCGCGGGTTGCTCACCGGCGGCGCGGCGATTCTCGATCCGAGCGATCCGACGGGCAACACCGACTTGGTTCCCGCCACCGACCTCGTCCAGGCGATGATCAATCTGGTCAACCCATTCGCCGGCTGGGAGGCTTTGATCTCCAGCGAATTCACCATCGCGGGCTTTCGCGTCGGCAACGTCAGCGGTGTGATGTTCGACAAGCTCGACCCCGACCAGTTCGATCCGACGACCGGCGAACCGCTGCCCGACCCCGTCACGCTCGCCGGCTCGCGCATCTACAACCTCGACGACGACCGCGACGGCGAGCCGGACCCGGCCCGCGTGTCGATCTCCGACAACGATCCGCAGTTGATTCCCGTGCCGACCTATGCGCAATACCTGGACATTTTCCAAAAGGGCGGCCTACTGCTAACCGGCGAACTGCTGCTGCCGGCCGTGCTCCGCGATCCGGTGCGCGTGATCAGTTCGATCGACTGGCAGCCACCGCAGAACACGATGGTCATGCCACCGCGACCGTACCAAACCAACGACTTTACGATCAAACCCGAATTGGCGTTCACAGCCTTCGGCGAATATCAGACCTGGATCAGCAACATCGTCGCGGCGCTCACCAACATCGAGTCCTACGGCCGCATTCAGATGTTCGTGCCGTCGCTGTCGGGATTGTTCGAGTTGGGCAATTACCTGGAGCCGTATGGCGCGGACGAAACGAGCGGCGGAGTCGCGGAGCAAATCGTCGACCCGATTCCGCCGAACCTTGTTGTCGTCACGCCAGAGGAAGAAGCGTATGTCGACAATAACGGCAATGCGGCGTTCGACATCGGCATTGACACGCTGCTGTTGTACGCCGCGCCGGAGCCATGTTACGACAGCATGATCGACGCGACCGGCACGGACGACTGCTCGCCCGGCGACGGCTTCGTCGACGTGAATCTCAACAATCGCTACGACGCCAGCATCGATACGCTTCTCGATCTGGACGGCACTGCCGGGGCGAGCGAAGAAATGTTCGTCGATCTCGACGGCGACGGCGCTTACTTCGCCGGCGGCTGGTTTGAGGACTTGGGCAACGGCCTGTACGACGACGGCGAGCAGTTTGTCGACGTGGGCAACGGCGTGTACGACTTCGGCGAAGCGTTCGTCGACAACGACGGCAACGGCATTTACGAGGCCGGCACGTCCGACTCGTTCACCGACGCCGGCAACGGCGAGTACGACGGCCCCGAGCCGTTCGACGACGAGAATCAAAACGGCATCTTCGATCCGGCGGCCGAAACGTTTACCGACACCAACGGCAACGAGCAGTACGACGCCGGCGAATTGTTCCTCGACACCGGCAACGGCGTGTTCGACGGCGGCAGCGCCTTCGCGGAGCGCGTGACGTTCGTCGATCCGACGAACATCGAGTCGATCGTCCAAGACATCATCGACAGCTTCTATATCGAGGGTTATCTCGACGTCGAACTGCTGAGCATCAACTTCGGCAAGGGTTTTCTGCGGATCGACGCCGACGGCCTCGAAGCCGAGCTCGATATCCCCTGGCTGCTCGGCGCGAAGGCGACCGCTGGCATCGGCTTCCGCAGCATGTCGTTCACCGATACGCTGGCCGAAATGATGGAATCGCCGCTCGTGGCGTCGGTGATCGACAGCTTGCCGATCGGCGTCTCGGCCGACGACATCCGCGCCTCGCTGCTGCCCAGTTCGGGCCTGCCGATTCCCGACGTGCGCGTCGCGCTGCCCGTCGGCTTCTTGAGCGGCGAATTGGATTACGACGGCCTGCGGGCGTGGATGCAGTCGGTGCTCGACGTGCCCGGCAACGTCATCGACGTGCCGGAGTTGCCGCCCGCGGAGGAAACGGCGTTTCGCGCGTCGTTCGACATCTTCACGCCGGGCTATGGCGACGCGGCTGCCGGCGCATCGGCGACCGAGGTCTACGGCGGCTTCCGGCTCAATGCGATCCTAAACCTGCCGGCGGTGGTGGAGAATCTCGACTTCACGTTCGAGATGACGCTGCCGGCGATCGACCCGTTGAATCCGCCGCCGCTGGCGAATGTCGCGTCGCTGCTGATTCCAAATTTCACGGCTACCGCCCGAGCCGACCGCATCGAGCTTGGCGCAGGGCTGGGTGGCGTCGATACGCTCGTGCGGCTCGAGGGCGTGGGCGGCCAAGATGCCATCGTGACACTCTCTAAGGAGTACATCAACGGCCAGCCGACATTGCGCGGAACGATCGACGGACAATTGACGCTGCTCGATTCGCTTAGCTTGACTGCGGACGGCGGATTCGAGGCCGACTTGTCGCTCACCGACCCGGCGATCTTCGGCGACATCGCGCTCGGATCGGGCTTGTTGACGCCGACCGGCGATTACGAATTCGACGCCGACTTCCATCTGCAATTCAACAGCGACCTGCAAGGCGACGCTCGCCAGATCATGCGCGACGGCCAGCCGCTCTCGATTCCCGCGGGGCTGCGCGTCTTCGCCAATGGCGCGATCGACGTGGTCGGTTCGTCGCTCGTCGGCGACTTCGGTCTCACCGTAGATCCGACGCCGGGCGCTCAGAAGATCGAAATCGACGCTTCGTTCGCCCTGCAAGCCACGGTCGGCGGCGTCGACCTGATCGACGTCAGCGGCAGCGGCGCAATGACGCTCGACGGCGCGGGCGTCGCTGCCGCCATCGACGTCACGCTCGCGACCGGTCCGGCGGCGGCGCTCGGATTCGGTCTCACCGGCGGCACGGTACGGCTGGAGGCGAACACCACGCGGCAGCAGCGGCAAGTCGGCGGCATCACGCTGCCGCGACATCCCACCGATCCGGCCGCACCGGGCGTGCCCTACATTCGCGCCGAACTCGAAAACGTCGCCGTCGCCGCCAATGGATTCTCGCTCTCGGGCGATTTCTCTTTCCTGCTCGCGCCGACCATCGTCGAAATCTCCGGCACGGTTAATTCGATCGATCTAGGACCGCTGGGACAATACAGCGGCGCGGCGGACATGCAAATTACATCCTCCGGTATCGCCGGCGCGTTTGGGGTGTCGGCCGCCGGCATGCCCAATCCCGTTTACGACTTCTCCGGCGCGTTCTCGATGGAGGTCAACACGACCGGCAGCTTGGCGCTCGGCATTCCGGCCAACACTGTGCGACTTGCGGTCAGCAACGCGGCGCTGCGGTTCCTCGACCGCGACGCCGGACCGGTCTTCGATCCGCAATTTGAACTCGGCCCGTTCGCCGCCGCCGTGGCCTACAGCGCGGCCGAAAGCCGCTACGAAATGAGCGTCAGCGGCGATGTGTCGATGTGGGGCATCGGTGACTTTGTGTTTTCGGGCGTCGTCGCGTCGGACGGCTTGTTCGACGTCAGTGGTTCGGTGGACATCGACGTTGTCTTTCCGGAAAATCCACCGACGGCGTTCGAGTTTCACGGCGACGCCTCGATCGACGTTTCGCGTAGCGGCCAATTCGACCCGATCGCGTTTGCGGCCAGCGTCGCGGCCTCATCGCCGACGGTGTTCGGATTTCCCGTGCTGCCAGGCTTCACGGCCAGCGTCACCTCGGCCGGCTGCATGACCGTGGCGATGTCGTACGAGTCGCCCAAGAGCATTTACGAGCCGCTGGTAATCGTCACGCGCTCGGTATCCGTGTATGTCGATCTGAATCGGCCGATCTTCGAGCAAAGCATCTTCAATCCGTCGAACCTCGATCCGCAGTTGTGCGGCGGCGGCGATCCGGCGCCGCTTGATGTGGCCGTGATCGACGTCGCCTCGGCCAATCACGACGACGGCATCGTGTTCGCCGAAAGCGATCCGGTCGAGGGCGACCTGCTGGTCCGCCAAATCGAAGCACCCGAGGGAGACGAAGTATTGCTCACGGCGACCGGGCTGCCGGCCGGGGCGACGGTCGACGTGTTGGTCAGTCTGGTGAGCGAAACGCTGCCGGCGATCAACACACCCCACGACGGCGAGGATTACCAGAATCTCGAACTGGGCGTCATCACGCTGACCGGCGTCGACGCCAATGGCGACGGCGAGGGCGATCCGATCTCCGTCACGCTGGCCGAAATCCTCTCCGACGGCCAGTTCGAGTTTCACGAGTCGTTGACGTTCGATCTGGAAATAGTCGACGGCAGCGCGACCGGCGTCGATTTCGTCTTGCTGGCCGCCGATCGGCTGCGGTACACGATCGTCAACACGACGCCGGAAGCGGCCGGATCGGTCGTGTATTACGATTTCGACGAACCGCTGACGGGCGACTTCACGCCCGCGCCGACTTTCACGACAGACCCCGTGCATTTCGCCGCGACGCCGCTCCTCTACGGTCCGGATTCAGGCTTCGTGCTAGGTCGATCGCTACTGTTCAACAACGACGACGAGGACAACGACTACGTCGAAGTTCGGATGAACGAGCCGCTGCCGCGCGACGCGATCTCGTTCGAGTTCTGGATGCGGCCCGACGCGTCGACGACGACGTTCGAGCACCCGATTGGTCTGGGCGGCGAGAATCAGGCCACGGTCTACACGCGTAGCGACACCAACAAGATCGTACTCAAGTTCCAGAGCATCAATGGCTTGCGCGTCGAGCGGACGATCGGCGACTACGTCGTCGGCCAGTGGCATCACGTCGCGGTCATTTACGACGGCAGCCAAGTGAAGGGCTATCTCAACGGCGAACTGCGAACGGTCGGCAGCGCTTCGGGATTGATCAACTACTTGAGCGGCTTCGAGGATCTGGTTTACTTCGGTACGTTCAACGCGGCGACGGACAAGGCGTACGACGGCCGATTCGACGAAGTGCGGATTTGGGACCGCGCCATCACGGCCGGCGAAGTCGCGCTAAACAAAGATCGCGCGCTCAGCGGCAGCGAAAACGGACTGATCGGGTACTGGCGGCTCGATGAAACTTCCGGGACGGTGGTCGTCGACCATACAGGCAACGGGCAGGACGGCGTGTTCGGTCCGGCATCACCCGTCAACCGGCAGCCGCTTCGCAGCAGCATCGTGCCGCCGATGACGACGCCGCCGTCCCCCGCGCCCGGTGCGTTCGAGGGCGTGCCGGAAATTCAGCCCGACACAACGCCGCCGGAACCGGTAAGCCAAACAGCGGCGGCCGACGCGTGGAAGCGTGGCGACAGCCCGTGGCTAATGCACTTGCGCATGGACGAAACGTCCGGCACGAGCCTGTTCGACGCCACGGGCATGAATCACACTGCGCTCTCGCTCGGCGGAACGCGCACGACCGGCGCATTCGGCGGCGGCGTTTCGCTCGACGGCTTGAACGACTACGTGCGAGTATTCAACACGAGCGGCTTGCCCGGCACGGGCGACAGCTTCACGGTCACGTTCTCGCTTAAGCTCGACGACTGGGACAACACGGACGGCATCGTGGCGGCGTACAACGCCAACGGCATCGGCTTCATCATCGGGCCGTCGGCGACCGACGATGCTTTGGTCGCGCGGACCAGTTTCGGCAGCGGCTCCTCCACCGAGTACGAGGCAAGTCTGGCCGGGCTCGTCGATGGCGAATTCGCCCATTTCGCCGTGTCGTTCTCCGCGTTTACGGGCGTGGCCGGAGTTTACATCAACGGGCAGCTCGTCCTCGATTCGGGCGACGACGCTTGGTCGCTCGGCGACGCGAGCTTTTTCACACTCGGCCGACGCATCAGGAGCGGATCGTCGTCGCTGTTCCTCGACGGCGTGATCGACGACTTCGGCATCTTCGACAGCCTGTGGAATACGATCTATGCCGAGACCGTGGCCGAAGGCGGGGCGCTGGCCCTGGCCGTCGATTGGTCGGCGAACTATTACGAATTCTCCGTCGCGCTGGACGACTTGGGGCCGATCTCACCGGACGACGTGCGGCTGACGCTCACGAACCTACGGTTCTACGATCACGCCGACGCCGGAGGCGTGACCGATTGGGTGCTTAAGTCGAGCATCGACAACTATCGCAAGCAGATGGACGGCGGGACCGCCCACGTCGGCGAGTTCGACCGCAGTTTGGCTACGTTCGGCGCGGAATACGTGTGCCTGCGGCCGAGCGACACGCCGATCACATTCCGCCTGTACGGCGTCGCCAACGCCGACGCGCGGTGGCGGGTCGACGACCTGTCGCTGCTGGGCGCGATCCACGATTCGTCGGCCTGCATCGACCCGCCGGTGGCGGTTAACGACACGGTCACGACCGACGAAGACGTGCCGGTCAACACGGGCGACGTGACGGCGAACGACATCGACCCGGTCGGCGGCGGTTTGACCGTGGTTTCCCATGTGCCGCCGGCGTTCGGCACGCTTGTGCAGAACGGCAACTCGTTCACCTACACGCCGCTGGCGAACAACCACGTCGACACGAACTTCACGTACACGGCGCGCGACGTGATCGGACCGGAAACGACCGGCACGGTAAGCCTCATCGTCAACGCGGTCAACGACCCGCCGTCGGCGACGGGCCAAACCGTCACGGCGACCGAGGACACGCCGAAGGCGATCACGCTTTCCGGCAGCGACGTCGAAACGGCCGCCGCGAACTTGATCTACGCGGTCGTGTCCCAGCCGAGCCACGGCACGCTTAGCGGCAGCGGCCGCAATCTCACCTACACGCCAGCGTCGAACTACAACGGCCCGGACAGCTTCACGTTCCGCGTCACCGACCGCGGCGATCCCGACGGCTCTGGCGCGGGCGCGATTGCCAGCGGCGCGGCGACGGTGAATATCAACGTCGCGGCCGTCAACGATCCGCCGGTGCTCAACGACGATTCGGCAAACGCCTGGAGCGGCCATCCGCAGACGATCGGCGTATTGGCGAACGACACCGACGCGGACGGCGACAATCTGACGATTATTACCGTGTCGCAGCCTTCCTCGGGCACGGTCACGCACACGGCGACGAGCGTCACGTACACGTCGCCGAATGGATTCGAAGGGACCGAGCAGTTTCTGTATCGCGCCAGCGACGGTTCAACGACGCAGATCGCCACGGTGACGGTGGTCGTGGCGCGGAATATCAAGCCGACGGTCGTCGTGGTGTCACCGATCGATCTGGCGCAGAGTTCGACGCTGCCGCTGTTGCTCACCGCGGGGCTCAACGCCAGCGGGTCGTCCGACAATGACGGCGGGCCGGAGCCGCTTTCGTTTCAATGGGTGCAGACGGCCGGACCTGGCAACCCGATATTTATCAGCGGCGCGACCCAGGCGACGGCGTCTGCGTTTATCGGGCAAGTGCCGGCGCCGCGGACGTATCAATTCGAGGTGACGGTCAGCGACGGGATATCAGCGAGCGTGGGCAACGTCACGGTGCGCGTCTACGCCCAAGGAACCGATCCGGGACCGTGTACGCCGCCCGATTGCTTCCCGACGACGACCGGTGCGGCGCCTTCTCCTGCACCGGCGGCTGTCGTGAGGGCGGCACACACGCCGCGCGAGAAGATCGCAAATGGCGACTTAGATCAAGGGCGAAGCGTCGTCGCGACAGTTCGGCGTGTCGCGGCGGGTGGGCGACTGGATGACGAGATCGTGAACCGCATAGCAAATGCGCGACACGACCGAGCGGATGAACGAAGTGTACACCTTCGCGCCGCGCGGCGTCGCTCTTCGACGAACCTGACTGCGAGCGAAGCCGTTGATGCTACGCTGGCCGATTTCGATTCCGATGAGTTGATCGCTGCGCTCGCCGACCGCCGCGCGCTTGAGCGGGGAACTACGCGACGATCCGAACGTTGAACCCATTTTCGCCGCTGTCCCCGCGAAGACGCGAAACAAGTGACAAAGCCAGGCGCCGGTAGTTTGCCAGTCGCTGGATTCCACGGACGGGCGATCTCACCGCCGTGCCAAATGTCGCGGTGTCGACACAACGCAACGCCGAGCCGGCGCGGGACGACGTGCAACTTTTCCGGCGTGGCTTGAAGCGGTGCCGGCGCGGGATTAGGCTTTGCGTGTGAACGGGTGCGTCTAGTGACTCTTGTACACGCTTGCGGAGTTTATCAAATGTCTACGCTCTCTCGCCGTGCGTTCAGTCAACAAACTCTCGGTTCGCTGCTGACGTTTTCGCTGCTGGAAACGCTCGTCTGCGGCGATGCGTTGGCCGACGAGGTCAAGCCGGTGACGGCGAAATGGCTGGCGGAATTGGATGCGCTGGGCCGCGACGTGCGGGGGCAAGAGATCAAACAGCTCGATTGGCAGAAGAAGGTTGAGGAACTGATGACGCGCGTCGACATGGACGACATGCTCAAGTTCATCGACTTCGACAAACTCGCGGCTAGCGTCAAGCTTCGCTCGCGCGGCGAGTTGAGCCTGCGGGCGAAATTCCCCAAGGTCGAAGGGCTGCCGACCGAGTTGGTGTTCGGCCATCAGATATTTGCCCTCGGCAAAGATCGCTCCGTCGTTCCGCACGGGCACGACAATATGGCGACTGCGTTCTTGATTCTCAAGGGCAAGTTCGAGGGCAAGCACTACGACCGGCTGGCCGATGAAAAGGACCACATGATCATCACGCCGACGATCGACCGGGAGTTCGGCGTCGGTGAGCACTCGACGGTCTCAGATCACAAGGACAACGTTCACTGGTTCAAGTCGACGACCGACGCGGCGTTTATCTTCAACATCCACGTTCTGAACGTCGATCCGAAGAGCGGCAAACGGACCGGCCGCGTCTTTATCGATCCAAACGGCGAAAAGTTGGCGGGGAACAAGATCAAGGCGCGGCGAATTTCCGGCGATGAGGCGGAAAAGTTGTACGGATGACCTTTGGCAACCGGGCGATGTTGTCGTGCGGCCGGGTGGCCGCCGTCCTTTACTCGGCGAACGTGATCGTCAGCACGCCAAACATTCCCGGTCGGAGTTGTTCGTCTAGCTCGTCGAGTTCTGCTTCGATGCGAAGCGTGCGGGTCTTGGCGTCGAGAACTCGGGCCGTGCGGCGTACGCGGCCGGGATACGAACGGTCTTTGATTGCATCGACCTTCAACGACACAAGTTGGCCGATCTGGACGAGCGTGGACTCGGACTCGGGGATGTCGGCGACGATACGCAAGGCGTCGCCGCGCTCGACCGTAAAGAGCGGTTCTGTCTTCGTGCTGGCGGGGGAGGTTACGAAGAATCCCGTGTCGACGAGCCGTCGCGTGACGATGGCGTCATACGGGGCGCGGACCTTGCCGTAGGCCAGCAGGATTTCGGAGTTTCGCAACTTCGACTGGGCGACCTTCAATCGGGCCACGGCGTTTGCCAATTCGGCTTGAGCCTGAAGTTGCTTGGCTCGCTCAACGTTGGCGTTGGCGTCGGCCGACTCGATGCTTGCCTTGGCGACGAGCAGGGCCGCCTCGGCGCCCTTGAGTTGATAGAGTTTCTCATCGACGAGCGACTCGTTCAACGCGCTGTCCGCCGCGAGCTTGGCAAAACGTGCGTATTCGTTCTTTCGGAAGGCGACGTCCGCCTCGAATGCGGCAAGCTTAGCTTCCGCCTCGCGAGATTTAGCAGTGGCGGCATCGATCATCGCATCGGCGGCGTGAACGTTTGCCTTGGCCTGCTCGATCGACGATTTCGATTCCTCGACCGCCGCCTCATTCTGGAGGCGATCCTGCTCCATGTCCGGCACCCACAGGTCGGCGAGAATCTGGTCCTTTTTCACGCTGTCGCCGATGTCGACGTGTACTTTTTCGACGAAGCCCGACGCTTTTGCATACACGTCGGTTCGTTCGTAGGGTTCGACGTGGGCAGGTTGGGACGTCGTGCGGCGAGAACTCTCCGCGGTTGAACGGATCGCCGTCGCGCTAGTTTTCGCAGGCGGCTTGGCCTCATTCGCGGCAAGGCTGGAACGGCGAGGTTTGTCCGTCTGCGCTTGCGCGGCGGGATCGGCACCCGTCAAGTACGGATAGGTCGCGACGGCGATCGTAACGACGAGCGTTGCGCCGACCAGACCGGCGGCAATGCGAATAGTGTTCGTGGCCATGATTAGCACTCCCCGTTATCCGTGAAATCCATCCGCGGCGACCCGATCGGCCTCGACCGCGGCCCGTCGCCCCTTGAACATGACGTACAAGCACGGAACGACAAATATCGTCAGGATCGTCGACGCCGTCAGCCCGCCGATGACCGCGCGGGCCAGCGGCATCGTGGCGTCGCCTTCGTGCAGCGCCAGCGGAATCAACCCGACCACGGCGGCCAGCGACGTCATCAGAATCGGCCGCAAGCGAACGCTGCCCGATTCGATGGCGGCGTCCAGCGCGGTCTTGCCTTGTTCGCGCATCAGGCGATTGGCGAACTCGACGAGCAGAATCGAGTTCGACACGGCGATCCCGATCATGAAGATCACGCCCATGAACGACTGGACGTTGAATGTCGTGCCGGTAAGCGACAGCATGAGCAATACGCCGACGATACCCAGCGGCACGGCGAACATAATGATGAACGGATCGAGAAACGAGCGAAACTGGGCCACCATGATTAGATAGATCAGCACCGTGGCCAGCACCATGCCAAATCCCAAGCTTTGGAACGACTCGCGCATCGTGGCGACCTCGCCGCGCATGCGAACCGTATAACCGGCGAGCGATTGTTCGGGATCCTTGGGGTCGGGCGGCGACCAAGCCGGCACGGCATCCGACGCTCCGGCAACCGGCGGATTTCGCTTGCCCCACTCGGACAGAAGCTGCTCGATGTCGCGGGCAACGGATCCGATGTCGCGGCCGTCGACGTTGACGTAGACATCGACGACGCGGGCCAGCGCGAGGTGGTTGACTTCGACGGCCGATTTCGTGTACGTCGGTTCGCCGACGAGATTTCCCAGTTGCACCGGCGGCGACGTGCCATCGCCCGATATTGGCACGGCGCGGATGTTTTCGAGCGAGTCGATGTCCTGCTCTTTGTAAGTGACGCCGACGAAATAGTGATTGCCCGACTTGCGGTCGAGCCAGAACGCCGGGTCGAACGTCGTCGTACTGTTGAGCGTGCCGATCAGGCTCTTCGTGGCGTCTTCCTGCGTGATGCCGGAATATGCCATCTTGGTTCGGTCGGGCTTGAAGTTGAGCGTGGGATAGTCGATCGTCTGCCGCACGCGGACGTCGACCGCGCCGGCCACTTCGCCCGCGATCAGCGTTTTGATCTCGCCGGCAATGCGGGCCTGCTCGTGCATGTCGCGGCCCTGGACTTGAATGTTGATCGGCGCCGGCAAGCCGAAGTTCAACGCCGCGGAGACCATGCCGCCGGTGTCGAAGGCGAACGAAACGTCGCTGAACTTGCTATTGAGCCGCTCGCGCAATCGGCTCGCGTGTTGCTGCGAGGACGTGTGCCGCTGGCTCGCATCCTTTAGCTGCACCAGGATCGTGGCGTCCATCGGTCCGGAGTTGGCCGTATATCCGGCCGGCCAGTCGTAAAGCACGCCGATGTCGGTGACGATCATTTGGCGTTCGGATTCGGGAATCACGTCGAGAATCTCGCGCTCGATCCGTTGCGTAAGGTCTTCGGTCCGTTCGATGCGCATGCCCGAGCGGGCCCGCACGTTGATGACGATTTGCCCGGCGTCGGTGGCGGGAAAAAGTTCCTGGCCGATGAGTCCATAGAGCGGCAATGACGCGGCAACGACGACGAACGCCAAACCGACGGTCGCCCAACGCCAGCGGACGGCGAAACTCAGCAGCGCCGTGTAACGCGCCCGCAGTCGGTCGAAACCCCAGTCGGCGGCACGAAACAGCGCGAACCGCTTCTCGTCCGGCGAGTGCGCCTTGAGAAAGTAAGCACAGAACGCCGGCGAGAGCGTGCGCGACAGGAAGTAGGATGCGAACATGGCGAACGTAACGCTCAGCGCCATCGGCGTGAACAGATACTTTCCCATGCCGAAGAGGAACACGACGGGAAAGAACACGACGACGGTCGTGATCGTGGCGACGAGGACGGGCATAGCGATTTCCATCGCGCTGTCGAGCGCCGCCCGCTTCGGTGACTTGCCCATGTCGAGATGGCGAAACGTGTTTTCGATATCGACGATCGGATCGTCGACGAGCCGACCCATCACGAGTGCCAATCCGCCGAGCGTCATGGCGTTGAGCGTGTTGCCGGTGAAATAGAGCCCCACGATGGCGACCAGCACGGACAAGGGTATCGTCAGGACGATGATGATGGTCGAGCGAAAGCTGCCGATGAACACGAGCACCATCAGCGAGGCCAGCGAGGCGCCGAGCACGCCTTCCCACGTAAGGCTGGTAATCGCGCGGCGAACGAACACCGATTGATCGGCGACGACGTCGAGATTCAATCCGGACGCCGGTTTGCCCGTCTCGGGGTCGGTGTAACCTTCCTTGGGCGGCAGGCGGTCGAGGAACTGCGGGATCCGCTCGCGGACGCCGTTGACCACGTCGATCGTGTTCGAGCCGGGCCGGCGAAACACGGGGATGTAAACCTGCCGCTTGCTTTCCCACGACGGCTCGCGGCTGATGCGCACGACGTTTGTCTGAATCGCCGAGGCGTCCTTCACTTCACCCACATCGCGGACGTAGATCGGGCGGCCGTCGATCATCTTGACGACGACGTCGTTTAGCTCGTCGACCTGTTCGACCATGTTCTCCATGTCGACCATATAGTCGATGTCGCCGATCTTGGCGGTGCCGGTCGGGATCATCAAGTTCGCCGTCTTGATCGCTCGCTGCACGTCCATCAGCGACAAGCCGTAAGCCTCGAGCCGGCGCGGATCGACATAGACGTAGATTCGCCGCAGTTTGCCGCCAAACACGGCCGGCGCGATGACGCCAGGCGAACCGGAGAGCATGTTCCGCACGTTGAAATAGGCCAGGTCGTAGCTTTCCTTTTCGTCGAGCACGTCGCTCGAAGCGGCCAACAACGCCGTCGGCATCGGGGCCGACGGATCGAAGAGCATGACCATCGGCGGCACGGTGCCCGGTGGCAGGTAATACAAGTCGCTCATCGCATAGCTGGTTACTTGCGAGAACGCGGTGTTGGGGTCGATGTCGTCGCGAAAGTAATCTTTGACGATCGACACGCCCATCATGGTCCGCGATTCTTGCCGCGCGATGCCTTCGGACTGGCTGGTCCAACGCTCGATGCGATTGGTGATGTCGCGCTCCATGATCTCGGTCGGCATGCCGGGATAGAGCGTGAGTACCTGGACCGCCGGTGTCTTGAACGACGGCAGAATATCGACTGCGATCCGCGACAGCGTAACGTAACCGAGTACGACGATGAGCAGACAGAGGACGATCACCAGATAGGGATTGGCGACCGAGACTCGGACCAACCAACTCGAGCGGGAATTCGGCTCCAACGCGGAGAGCGCGGGGTCTTGTTCGTCGTGGGATGAAAGCGGCGACATGTATCCTGTTTCTGTGACGGAGCGGTTTCGACGGCGAAAACGTCGTGGTGCCGAGTTAGACCGTGCGACCGCCGGCCAAAGCAGGAGCGGGCGCGTGCCATCGAAGCGAGCGCGCAGGGTAGGCGAAGCGCCGTGCGGCGACAAGTTAAGTCTCGCGGTCTGCCTAGTTTAACACATGCTGCCGAATCCTCCTTTTCTATTGATTTTGCCGATTCTAAGGCCGAAGGATGAAAGGTGCCGCCGCGCCGAATGCGCGTCGAGATTTAGGGGGGAGGGAGCCATGTCGGTCCGTTGGGCGAGTCCATGCGCTTGCGCCGTACTTACAGGCATCCTGGGGGTGACTGGCTGCGCGTCGCGTGCCGATCGCATCGTCCAAACGGAAGCGCCGACGACAAGGCCGACGATAAGTACGTTAAGTTCGTCGAGAGATACGCTTACGATTTCGCCAGATGCCGCGAAGAGCGAACTAGCGCCGGCGGTGTCGCGAGTAACGCCGCTTCCGCGCATCGACGACGTCGCCAGTGGTGCCCAATCGAACCCGCTGCGACCGGCGTGCCACGAGCAACGCGAGCGTCAATCGCGAGACGCTGGCGAACCGGCCGTGTTTCGGGCGATTCACGAACAAGGCGACGCCGCTACGAGCGCCGCACGGAGCATCGTCGTCGAGGAAGTGCCGGCGTTCGAAATCGATGGTGCAGTGCCGACGCCTAATGTCGGCCCCGATGCCGCGATTGGACCGGCGACTGTGTCAGAGCAATATCCGATCGACCTGCCGTCGGCATTGCAACTCGCCGTCGGCCAGAATCCGCAAATCGCCTATGCTCGCGAACGGATCGCCGCGGCAGCCGCGCGATACGATCGCGCAGCCGTCCAGTGGCTGCCGGACCTGGTCATCGATCCGACCTGGACGCGCCACGACGGTCAGATTCAAGATACGCGCGGCGACGTGATTCAGGTTTCCCGCTCGGCTCTATTTGCGAGTGGCGGGGCGCGGATGCACGTTTCCACGTCCGAGGCGTACTTCGCTCCGCTGGCGGCGCGACAAGTCGTGGCCGCCCGCATGGCAGCGAGCCTGGCGACGACGAACGAAACGCTGCGCGATGTATCGCTGGCGTATTGGGATCTCGTGCGTGCCCGCGGCATGCAAGTCGTGCTCGGCGATGCCGTGCGGAACACGGAGCGTCTCGATGAGCTCGCGCAATCTTACCTGCGCGCGGAAAACCTAAAGCCGGCCGACGCCGACCGCGTTCGCGCACAGGTGCTCGCCCGCCGCCAGGAACTCGAGCTTGCCCGGCACGACGTCCGTGCGGCTTCGTCTCGGCTGGCTCGTTTGTTGCAGTTGGATCCATTCGTCGAATTGATTCCGGCCGACGAGCAGCCCGTGGCGGTCGACTACCTTCGCGATTCGCTGACGGGCGTCGACCTGGCGACGACGGCGCTTTCCAATCGACCGGAGTTGTCGGAGCACCGCGCTTTCGTCGGCGCGGCCGTGGAGCGACTGCGCGAAGCTCGCTTGGGTCCGGTGCTGCCGAGTTTGGTCGTCGACGTTTCGGCGGGCGGCTTCGGCGGCGGGCCGAACGGTTTCTTCGGCGACTTCGATGGGCGAAGCGACGTCGGCGCGGCCGCGGTGTGGGAGTTTGAGAATCTCGGTTTCGGCAACCGAGCGCTGATCCGCGAGCGTGCTTCGCAGGTTCGTCTGGCCGAGTTAAGCGTCGTCGCCACGATGGATCGTATCGTCGCCGAAGCCGCCGAAGCGGCCGCCCGCGTCGAGGCGCGTCGAAATCAACTCGAATGGGCGCGGCAAGCAATCGCTTCGGCCAAAGACTCGCACGACAGAAACCTGCAACTGTTCACCGACTCCGGCGTCGAACTTATCCTGCCGCTGGAAGTGCTTCAGTCGGTCATCTCACTGACCCAAGCGCAGCGGGACTACCTCGAAGTCATCGTCGAGAACAACAAAGCGCAGATCCAGCTTCACTGGTCGATTGGCTCTCCGGTAGAAGCAGTTACGGGAATCTAATCGGCTCGCGCTCGCCTGTTGGATGCCTTACTGGCGGCGAGTGCGACATCCGCGTCGTCGTCGACAAACATCTCCGCGGCGAAGTTTGTCGAACAGCCGGGCCGATACGACGTTGCCAGTTCGGATGATTCCGAACGCTCGGCGAATTCGAGGATTGCCAGCAGCTTGGAAATTGTCGATTTCATTGATCTCCTCGTTGACAGCACGCCTTCCGAATCGAAAACTCAGGTCCGCCGAAGAACTTTTGGGATCGATTGCATACTGGACAAAGCGCCGATAGGCCACCGTCGGCTCGGGTAACGACCAGGGTAACTGTTATCCGGACTTATTCACCCTCGAATGAATCGAGCGTTTGAGTGGCGGGCGTGGCGTTGGGGTGATGTGCGGGCGTAGCGGCTCCTTTCCCGTGGTTTGTTGTTGGCTCGGCGTTGTGGGAGAAGGTGGATGCGATAATCTTGGCCGCGCTACTCACGGCGGACCTCGCGAAGATTGGCGTGGCGTGGCGGCGGCATCCATGCGCGGGTGTGCGGGCCGGCGAGAGGCCCGAAGCGGCTTGGCAACGTCCAGCGTTGCAATCGGTCGACCAACATTCGCCAGAACGGCGCGGCCAACCGCTGGAGCACCGCATTCGCCTTGATTCGCCCGACGAAACGCAGGGTTTCGTCGGTCAGGTAATCGAGCGTTTGGCCGTCGGTGTAGCCGGCGTCGATGCGATAATCGACGACGTAGCCGAGCCGCTTGGCCTTCGCCACGACCTGTTGCAGGAAGCGACGGATGCCCTGCGCGGTATGCACCTGGCCTTGCCGCAAGGTGGCGTGCAGAAAACCGTTTCCCAACCGCTGGCCTTCGTGCATGCTGTCGTAGTCGCCGGCCACGCTGTAGCTGGCCACCAGCGGATGATACACGGTGTCGCGGTAATGGCCGTTGTACGACGCGCCGGGCTGATGGCCGTGCACTTCGATTGGAAAGCTGTCGATGTCGATGGTCACGCGCCGCGCGGCGTGGTCGCCGCCCGTCGTGCGGAGATGACGTTCGCACGACGGGCGTCGTCCTGCGCGGCGTAGCCCATTGTCAACGCATACAGGCGTTCGCGCAACAACTCGACCAGCTCGTAGCGGATCAACTCCTGCCGCCGCGGATCGACCAGCCGCGCGGCCAACTGCTCGGTGAGGCCCAAGCGATGATCGGCCTCGCGCAACAGCAGCAAGCCGCCATCGGAAGTGATCCGCTCGTCCGTCTCGTCGACCTTGACAGAGCGATTGAAAGTCGGCTCGAATAACCTTCCCTGCGATTCACCCATCGCGTGACCTCCCGGCGGTTCATGAAAGTGGTCCAACAACCCATGAAACCACGAGACTCACGCGATGTTTTTCATCTCCTCATGCCAAGAAGGTGAATAGGTCGGGTTGATGTTTCGCGGCAAGCGCGGCGAGGTGGCCCACATTTTGGGTTGCGGATTGCCTAGTTTGACGGCATGCGCGGCTCGCGGTGTGTGGTGGCGATTGGCCCGCGAAACCGTGAAAAGTCTAGACAGGGCGTGGGCGGCGAGTTAAGAAAGAATGTGATATTTTGCACGCGGTGGCGATCCATGCGAATTCGCCGTCGACCCGCCAGAATACGTTCCCGCCTTTTTTTCATTCCATCGAACGAGAGGATTTTGCGATGGGCATTCGACAGACGCCTACGCGGCGCGAGTTCGTCAAGGTGGCCAGCGCCGCCGTGGCTGCGCCGTACGTCATTACTTCCGCCGCGCTGGGCAATGCCGAGCGCGCGCCGGCCAGCGAGCGAATCGTGATGGGCGGCATCGGCATCGGCAACATGGGTCGCGGCGATCAGGGCGCGTTCCTCGGCCGCGGCGACGTGCAGTATGTCGCCACTTGCGATGTGCGACGCGGCGCTCGCGAGGGCGCGAAGGACAATGCCAATAAGAAATACGGCAACTCCGACTGCAAGGCGTACGTCGATTTTCGCGAGATTCTTGCCCGCGACGACATCGACGCCGTCCACGTGGCGACGCCCGACCATTGGCACGCGATCATGATCATCGAGGCTTGCCGGCACGGGAAGGACGTTTATTGCCAGAAGCCGGAGATGCGCACGTTGCGCGAAGGTCCGTTGATGATCGAGGCGGCGCGGCGATACTCCCGCGTGGTTTCCGGCGGCAGCCAGCGCGTGCTGGAAGATTACCGCGGTATCGTCAACAAGTGTTGGGGCGGCGAAGCGGGACCGGTCAAGTCGATTAACGTGCAGGTCGGACCGCTGTCGCAGCCGTGTAACTTGCCGGCGGAGTCGAAGCCGGACGATATGGAGTGGGACTTGTGGCTCGGCCCGGCACCTTGGGCACCGTACAACAAGCAGCGCTGCGACGGCAATTTCGGCACGAGCGGCAATAGCTGGCGGTCGTACATCGACTATTCCGGCGGCGGCATGACCGACTGGGGCGCGCATCACTTCGGCGGGGCGACCTATGCGGTCGACGTTCGCGAGATGCAGCCGACGGAAGTTGAATACCGCAACGAGGACGGAAAACAGTATCTGGCGTTCCATTACGAGAACGGCATCACGATTTTTCACAACAAGCCGGGCGTGGGCAACATGCACGTGGAATTCGCCGAGGCCGGGCAAGCGGAGGGCAAGCCGGTGCCGGCCTATAAGGGGACCGGCGGGATTTACGGTGACTTCATCGAATGCGTGAAGACCCGCGAGCGGCCGTTCCGCGACATCGAGTTGGCCGTGAACACGATGGTCGTGCCGCTGACGGGCACCGTGGCCTATTCGCTCGAACGTTCGCTGAAGTGGGATCGCGCGTCGCAACAGTTCGTGGGCGACGAAGAAGCGAACCGGATGCTGGATCGAGCGCGGCGGGAGCCTTGGCAGATCTAGCACGTCAACGGGTGGCACGGTCGGGAGACCGAGCCGCAACGCGGGTGATGATTAACGAGTATTGAACCGAAATTCGCCTGAATAAGGATTTTCGATATGTTGGACAAAGCGTTTGACGAACTGAAAAAATACGATTGGGGCGTCGATCCCAAAGTGCTTAAGCCGATCGACGAAGCCGCCGTGGCTTCGCACGGAAACGCCGCGGAACGTGGAAAGCTCGAGGAGCAACTGGCCGCCGTATTGGCGAGCGACGCTCCGCGGGCGGCGAAGGATTACGTTTGCCGCAAGCTGATGCGGATCGGCACGGCGGCGTGCGTGCCGGCGCTGGCGGCGCTGGTGGCCGACAAAGAGCTTTCGCACATGGCCCGCTATGCGTTGGAGCGCATCCCCGCCGGCGAAGCGGCCACGGCGTTGCGCGACGCGATGGGCAAGGTCGGCGGCGAATTGAAGATTGGCGTGATCGCGTCGCTCGGCGCGCGCGGCGACCGGGAGAGCATCGTTCTGCTTGCGAAGGAACTCGGCGCGAGCGATCCAGCCGTTTCGCGGGCGGCGGCGTTGGCGCTTGGCGCAATTCCCGGTGGGGTTTCGGCCGCGGCGCTGGAAAAGTTCAAAGTCCAGGACGGCGAGCCGACGGTGGCCGCGACCGACGCAAAGCTGGCGTGTGCCGAGGGACTGCTTGCCACGGGCAAGAAGTCCGAGGCGTTGGCCGTTTACAAGGGCCTCGCCGGCGAAGGTCAGCCGAAGCACGTGCGACTGGCGGCGACGCGGGGCATGTTGGCCTGCGCCGGCAAGTAGGAATAGCATCGGAATATTAGGGTAGGCACCGTGAAACGAGCGCGTTGGTTCGTCGTCGGCGTGTTGTGCTGCGCCGGCGTTGTCGGAATTGCAGGAACCTTGTCGGCGGTCGAAGAGACAACGGACGACTTGGTCGATTTGGTCGTTGGTCTGCTCGGCGACGCCGATAAGGACGTGCGGGCGATTGCGCTCGACCAAGTGCGCACGCGAGCCAAGGGCCAGGCCGCCACGCGGGCCTTTGCCGCGCAACTGCCGAAACTTCCGGCCGACGTCCAGGTTGGCTTGCTTCGCGCGTTGACCGACCGCGGTGATGGCGTGGCGCGGCCGAGCGTGCTCGAATTGCTCGAAGCGAGTGGCGACGAGTCGGTGCGCGTGGCGGCGATTGCGGCTGTCGGCGCGTTGGGCGAGGGCGGCGACGCGACGCTGCTGATCGGCAAACTCGGCGGCGGCAGCAAGGCCGAACACGCGGCGGCTCGCAAGAGTCTC
>JAJDEG010000255.1 GCA_029259895.1 Planctomycetota bacterium | reverse complement strand
CCGCCGGAGCAATCGCGGAAGAACCGGCATCGCCCGAATTCGGAGAAATCTCTCGGCGCAACTCCGCCAATTCGGCCTCCAACCGCGAGATGCGCGCGTCCCGCTGGCGAAGCTGCTGGCGAAATTCCTCGAAGAGGCCGGATTTGCCGTCCGTATCGATTTCGCGGCCGGGTGGCTCCTCCTCTTCGCCCTTCGACGGCACATCCGCCAGATCGGCTCGCCTCGACCGCTCCCCATGCTCCTTGGCCGCATAAGAAAACGTCGGCTCGCCCTCGCTCGGCTCGAGCGTCACCAAGCTCTTGATCGTTCGATCACCGCGGCGCAGGAGAATCTCGACGGTGTCGCCAGGCTTGCGACACGCCACGAGCCTCGCCGCCTCGAGCACGCTATTCGCCGCCCGACCGTCGAGCGTTGCGACGACGTCGCCGACCTCGATGCCGGCTTTCGCTGCCGGTCCACCCGCCGCCACGCTCCGCACGACGAGATCCTCGGAGCCGCCCAACTGTCGCAACTCGATGCCGGCGTGAGGACGTCGACGACGTATCTCCACGATCTGCCCTTCGCGCCGCGCTTCGAGCAGCCGCCTCACGTGATCCGCCGACACGGCATACGTCCACCGCGAATTACGCCCCACGCCATCGCAAGCCACGACAATACCGACCAACTCTCCATTTACGTTGACGATCCCCGCGCCTAGCGATGTCTCCGTCGTCCGAACGTCGCATTGCACCAACGGCGGAAATCCCGCCCCGGGCACAAATCGGTCCACGCCGCTCAACACGCCCAGCGACACCAACGGCGGCTCCGCACCCCAAGCCGAAGCCGCCAACAGACGCGAGCCGACGTTCGTCTCTTTCTCGCATAGGGAAACGTGCGAAAGCCCGGCGTCTGCTTCCGTCGGCGTCTCATCCTTCAGCGACTCGACCTCCAATAGCGCCAGCGTCGAATTCTCATCGACCACGCACAACTTCGCGCCCGCTTGCCTTCCTCCTGGCATCGTCAACGAGATTTGGCAACCGCGATCCGGCCGTACCGCCGTCACGACTAGATTCTCCCCCACCGCCACGCCGCTACCGATCGCCGCCCGCTCGACGCGCTTCGCCGTCTTCGCCAGATCTTCCGCGTCCGCTTCGCCGCTCGCAATCGCCGACTTTGCCTTCGCGCCACTCGCTTTCGCACCATCCGCTTTCGCCACGCCCGCCTTTCCTAGCGTGCCACGTTGGCCGCCAGAGTCATCGCTCTCGGCACGAATCATCCGCACCGTCACGGTCACCGTCGCGGCCGACAATTGCTTCGCCGCCGCTTCGTACGGCTCCTCCGCCCGCACGACCACAGTCCGCACGACCGCAGTTTCCGCGAACATCGCGCCACCGGCCATCAACGCTATCGCAACGCCACGCAACATGGGCAATTCGACCTGAAGAAATAGAAGCACGATTCGTCGGAGACTCCGCCGCCTACCAGCAAGCGGCAAGCGAATACCCGACTGAAACCTCCGTGCCAGATAAGCAGCGCTCCTGCGCTACATTTGCTGGGCTACATTCGCTCGGCTACATTCGCAGAACTACATCGACACGTCGCAATACTCGTGCGAATCCACCGGCAGCAAGTCTCGCAATAGATCGCGATCCGCCGCCGGCAAGCCATCGATCGCTCCCGCACCCACGCCCAGGCCTGGGCCGAACTGAGAATCGTCGATTGGGTGATCGCCCCACAGCGCCGTCTCGCCATCTTCATAGCGTACGCGACTGACCGCCGCATCCTCCGCAAGCAACGGCGAATTCGCCGCCCGCTCGGCCGACCGTTCGGCCGACCGATCAGCCGCCAACGCATCGGTCCCGTCGCGGCCATCCTCTAACTCAGCGCCATTCGCCTTCATCGTCGCAGGGCCATCATCCGCCACTCGCGGCAATGCAAAAAACACCACCGCACAGGCCGCCAACGTCGTACAAAGCGAGACAATGCTCAACCGAACGCGACGCGATCCACGCAATCGCCACGTTCCGACCGTATCGCCAGCCGCCGCGCCCGCGACCAATGCCGACTCCAACGCCGGAGGTGCCCAGCCCTCCGCCGGATATCGCGTCGCCAATCGCGCGGCGTCGTCGCTCAACTGCCGCGCCAGGCATTGCAATTGCGCGTCCGCCAACAGCGCGTCGTCCGGATCCCAGTCGCGGATCGTGTCCATCTCGACGCCGCAAACCGTGTCGTGCGTCGGATCGTGCGGAGCCGTTCGCGCGTTGCCATCTTCGACCGAAGTCGATTCCGATCGCGACTCCGCACGCGCAGTCAACGAGCCGACCACCGGCCCACGAGCGTCGGCGTGTTCTTCATCGAATCGCAAAATACGCGGCTTATACGGCACGGATCGCATCCTCTCGCGGAAACTTCGGAGCGTGGGCCACGAGACCGTTGTCCTCCGCCAACTTCTCTCGCAGCGAAGCCACGCCGTGAAAAACGCGCGACTTGACCGTCCCCACCGGACATTTCATCACGCCCGCAATCTCTTCATAACTCAGATGTTCGCTATATCGCAGGATCAACGTCTCCCGTTGACCGTCCGGCAACTGCGCAACCACGGCCCACAAGCTCTTCTTCCATTCCGTCACTTCGATCGACGTCTCTGCCGACGGCACGCTGCGCTCGCCCTTCGGCGCCGCCTCCCACGCCGTTCGCAGCTTCCGATTCCGCATCCCGCAACGCCGACGTTCCCGCCGATCCAGGTTCAACAGAATCCCATACAACCACGTATAAACGTTGCTCCGCCCCTCGAACTTATCCGCCGATCGCGTCACTACCATGAACGTCTCTTGCGCCAAATCGTCCGCGTCCCACGGACTCCCCGTCAGCACGAGCGCAGCGCGATGAATCCGCGCAAAATACTCGCGCGTCACCTCGTCGACATCGATCGACTGTGGCCGTGTCTCACTCACGCAAAATTTCCAAACTGCGGGACCAAACGAACAGCACTGCACCAACCGCACTCTCGCGATCGGATACATCGCGACCCAATAAATCGCGACCTGCATTCTAGTTCGCTCGAAGCCGTCAATCCATAAGTGCCCAGAGTGGGCCAGAAGGTTTAACCGATGCCGAGACCCAAACGTGTCGCCCTTGGGCCATGCACCCAGGGAAAACCGCCGCTCGACGAAACCAGCACTCGATCGGGCCAGCGATGACCGATCAAACCAGGGATGACCGAAACCGATGATGAACCGAACCAACCGGGCAAACGGCCACAGAAACGACCATTGTCGCTAAGACCGGCCCAGCCAAGAGTCCAGCACGGCCAAACCCGCAAAATCCACGGCAAAACCGGCGAAAACCTAAGCCGGCAACCGCAAACGCCGACTCCGTCGCTCCGCCCGCAGCCGGGCACGACGCTTAATCTCGCTCGGCTTCTCGTAATACTCACGGCGGCGCATTTCCTTCTTCACTCCGCTCCGCTCCACAAGCTTGCGGAAACGGCGAACTGCTTCTTGGACCGATTCCCGGTCGCGCAGCGTCAACTTAACCACAGTCTCTCCCTATCGTTACGCGTTGATCCAACGACAAAAATC
>JAJDEG010000254.1 GCA_029259895.1 Planctomycetota bacterium | reverse complement strand
ACATCAGTCGTTGCTGCTGGGGATTGCGCTGGCGGCGGTGCTGATGCTCGTTGGATTCGCGCTTACCGACCGGCTCGTGGCGGCGCTGGCTTTGACCGGCGACGCCGCCGAGAGTGCGGCGCGCTACATTCGATTCTTGCTTGCCATTTTGCCGCTGATGATGGCCGAGTTCGTCGGCATCGCCTGTCTGAGGGCGGCCGGCGATACGACCGCTGGTTTGATCGTGATGTTGATCGCAAATTGCGTGAACGTCTCGGTGAGTTGGTCGCTGGTGACGGGCGTCGAGGCGCTCGGGATTCCGCGGCTGGGCTGGGATGGATTGGCGATTGGCACTTCGCTGAGTTTTTCGCTCGCGGGCATCGTGATTCTAGCGATGCTTGCCCGCGGTCGGGCCGGTCTGAGGATATCGTGGCGCGAGCTGCGGCCGGAGCGAGCCACCATGCGGCGGTTGCTTCACGTGGGACTGCCCGGCGGCGGTGATCAACTGGCAATCGTGTTTTGTCACTTGCTCTACGTGCGGGCGATCAACGGCTTGGGTGACTTGGCCACGGCGGCGCACGGCGTCGGCGTGCGGATCGAGTCGATGGCGTATCTGCCCGGCTTTGCGTTTCACGTTGCGGCGCAGACGCTGGTGGGACAGTTCCTCGGTGCGGGCGATCCTCGCCGTGCCGCTCGCGCGGCGCTGGTGACGCTCGGCGTGGGCGGGGGATTGATGGTGGCGTCGGGCGCGGTGATGTTTTTCGCGCCGGATTTGCTCACGCGGTTGTTTATCAATCCAAGCGAAGGCGATGTGCGGGCTTTGGCGAACCGGCTGTTGCCGATCGTCGGCGTGGGAATGCCGGCGCTGGCCGTGGTTTCGATTCTCGGCGGGGCCCTACGCGGGGCAGGCGACACGCGGCTGCCGATCGTGTTCACGTTCGTCGGGTTGATCTTGGTGCGTTTGCCGCTGTGCTACTGGCTGGCCTACGAGACGATCTCGCTGCCGTTCGTCGAGACGACGATTTCGGGCCAGAACCTCGGCGTCGTTGGCGCTTGGTATGCAATGGTGATCGATGCGGGGGTGCGGTGCGTGCTCGTCGGGGCAAGGTTCTGGCACGGCGGCTGGAGGGGCGTTCACGTCTGATGGACGCCGACGCGATAGCGCGTTGCCTAGAATGATGGGAGCGGGTCGGCTGGGGGCTTGGGCGACGAGAGGAACGACGCGTGAAATATGCATTGCGTCATAGATGGGCCTGTGTGCTGATTACTTTGGGCGTTGTTGTCGTTTCCGGAGTTTCCGCGTTCTTCTGGCGATTGCCTCTACTCGAAAACGACAAGCCGGATGCGGTCCGAAAGCTAGTGGCGTGGATCGTCGAGGACGCGACCATTCCAGGATTTGGTGAGCGATACCCTGACGCCAAGTTCGTTCCCGACCGAAAACGATTCCTCTTCACCTGCGACACGATTCCGAATGAAGCATCCGTCAGCTACGACCCGAGGGTCGTTCGTGTCACGCCAAAAGATTTCGAAGCCGCAATGGACGATGTCGGCTTAGAAACCGGCTTTGGCGGAACCGTGTACATCGGGGTTGCCCTTGTTTCCGAAAACGAAAAGGAAATCGTACTGGAATTTGCCATCATTTCGGGGCCGCTGGGTGGTCACGGCTACCGGTTCACCTTCTATCGAACGGTTCAAGGGCTTCGTGCCAGCGGTAAGATGCTTTGGGTATCTTGAAAGCGGCGCGACGCTGTTTCCCACTCTTGGAACGCTCGACTGAGGAAGGAAATGGCACGGCGGCTTGTGGAAAGATTAGGTATGATGCGACGACAAATCCTGCTAGTCACTGACCCATCGAGACCTTTGTCAACGGTGCCACGCAATCTCGTCGGCGCTTGAAAAGTCGTTCCGAAATCGAACCGTTTTCTGTGCAGCCGTGTCCGCGTTACGTCGCGCGGCACGGACGTTCCTCCGCTCTGTGTCGCAGGACGTTCGACCGCCGCTCGCTCAAAAGGAACCAATTCGATCATGCGATTCACAAAAATGCACGGCGCGGGCAACGACTATGTGTACGTCAACTGCTTCGACGAGCCGATGCCGGCCGATCCGGCGGAACTTTCCCGGCGCATCGCCGATCGACATTACGGCGTCGGCGGGGACGGCTTGATCTTGATTTGCCCGTCGGAGGTTGGTGACGCGCGGATGAGGATGTTCAACGCCGACGGGTCGGAGTCGGAGATGTGCGGCAATGGAATTCGCTGCGTGGCGAAGTATGTGTACGATCACGGCATTGCTCGGCGAGAGAAGCTGCGGATCGAAACGGGCGCCGGTCTGCTGACGCTGGACCTCGACGTGCGCGGCGGCTTGGCCGAGCGCGTGCGCGTCGATATGGGCGAGCCGATACTCGAACCGGCCAAGATTCCGACCGTGATCGCCCCGGCCGTCGGCCAAGAGCGGATCGCCGATTTTCCGACGGACATACTCGGCGATGCCCTCACGGCCGAGGGACGCGCCGCCGATTGGCAAGCACGCTGCGAACTCAGTCCGGGATTGACGTGCGTGTCGATGGGCAATCCGCACGTGACGCTGTATTGCCGCGATGTGGCCGCCGTTCCGCTGGAAATCGTCGGGCCGCAGATCGAATGCCACGCGGTCTTTCCGCGGCGGATCAATGTCCATTTCGTCCAGGTCCATTCGCCCGGCGAAGTGACGATGCGAACGTGGGAGCGAGGTAGCGGGATTACGCTGGCTTGTGGAACTGGGGCGAGTGCCGTTTGCGTGTCGGGCGTGCTGACCGGTCGCGGCGAGCGGCGGATTCTGGCCCATCTGCCCGGCGGCGATCTGGAACTCGAATGGAACGAGGCCGACAATCACGTTTACATGACCGGCGGGGCGACGGAAGTTTTTTCCGGGGATTGGCCGGGGGATTGAGGGCGTCGTTCGCCTTTCCACGCGGCCGCGGACGTGTGGCGGTCGCCGACTTGCGGCGGCGCTCGTTCGTTTGGGTTATGCTAGGAGGTATCCGCTCGCCGCCGAATTGCGATAGGTTCGATCCATGCTCGCCCTGACAAGATACCTCGCGGTGCTTGCCGCCTTGGTTTTCCAGACGCCAGTTGCCAACGGGCAAGGGGCGACGGGTATTTGTGAGATCGTCAACGAATCGGCGGTCGGCGTGCGTTTTACGATTCTGCGGCAGAGCGTTCGCCCGCGCGAGTATTTTCTCAATCCCAAGGCCTCGACTCAGGTTGCGACGAGCGACGACGCTCAGCTCGATCTTGCCGGCGGCCGCGTCAAGCTTTCACCGGGCGTGCGGTATGCTTTTCGGGACAACGGGAAGGGGCAAGTGACGCTGGCGACGGCCGGTCGCCGAGCGGCGACGCCGAAGCCGCGCAGCCGACCGAGACCTCCGGCAGGCGGGCCAACGATTAAGCCGATCGTTCCTCGGACGGCGGGGCCGCTGTTTCCTGCCGTTCCATCGACGGGCGATGCGGCGGGGCCGATCGTGCCGGCGACCGGAGGCGGCGAAAAGTCTGGCGGTGCGGCGGCGCGTCAGGCGGCTCGTGTCGCGACGGTTGCCGTTAAGATTTGCGTGGACGACGAAGAAGCGGCGCGGACTGAGATTTGGAAGCAGCGGCTCAGCGATCGGCTGGCCGCAGCCTCGGCGATTACGGAGCAAGCGGCGGGCGTTCGATTTGCGGCGGTCGAGTTTGCCCGCTGGGATACGGACGACAGGGTGAACGATTTTTCCCGCACGCTACGCGAATTCGAACAGGAGGTCGACGGCGGCCAAGCTCGGTTGACGATCGGTTTTAGCAGCCAGTACGAAATCCCCCGCGAGTCGGTCCATTTGGGCGGCACGCGCGGTCCGCTGCATCCGTACATTCTCATTCGCGAGTGGTCGCGGCACATATCCGAGCCGGAGCGGCTGGAAGTACTCGTCCACGAGTTGGGGCATTACCTCGGCGCGGTGCATAGCGGCGATACGTCGTCGGTGATGCGGCCGAAGCTGGGCGATCGCCGCAGCCGGTCGGTGAAATTCGAGATTCGCTTCGACGATGCGAACTCGCAAGTGATTCGCTTGCTGGGCGACGAGATGCGGATTCGCCCTGTGCGGCGGCTGGCGGATGCTTCGGATCGAACGAAGGCCGAGATGCTGCGACGCTACGACGCGCTGGCCAAGGCGAATCCGAAGGATCCGGCGGTCAAGCGGCACATCGAGTTGATGGAGCAGGCGGGCGGGAAGCGGTGACGCTTGGAGCAGGGCCTAGGTCTCCGTCGCTCGCGGGGCACGCGCCAGGTGCAGGTTTCCCGTTGTCCGCGTCCGCGTGTCGGGCTAGAGTTGAATTATGGCAACCGACGCGAACACACCCTCGAACCTCGATTCCACGGGCCACGTGGACATGACTCCCGGTACGTGCGGTGGCAAGCCGCGTATAGCGGGAACGCGCATCCGCGTTCAAGACGTTGTCGTGTGGCACGAAAGAATGGGGTTTTCGGTTGACGAGATCGTTAGCCGACACCCGCAGTTGACGTTGGCTGGAGTCTATGCGGCGCTGGCGTACTACCACGACCATCGCCAGCAGATCGACGCGCAAATGGAGCGGGGACAGAATCTCGTCGATGAGATGCGGGGCGTTTTTCCGTCGAAGCTCGATGTGAAGTCGGCAACGGATGAATGACCGACATTCGCTTTCACCTCGACGAGAGCGTTGATCCGGCCGTGGCCGATGGCCTCCGGAGACGCGGTGCCGACGTGTCGACGTCGCAGGAATCCGGATTGCTTGGTGCGTCGGACAGTCGGCAGCTATCGTTTGCGCTCTCGCAAAGACGAGTACTCGTCACGCACGACGAGGACTTTCTCGTTAATGCCGGAAACGAAACGGCGCACGCCGGAATCGCGTTTTGCCACTGCGAAACGCGATCGATCGGCCAGTTGATCGCGGCGTTGTTGTTAATTCGCGATTGCCTCTCCGCGGAGGACATGCGAAATCACGTCGAGTTTCTCTAGGCGGCCGGTTTCGTTAAATAAACCGATTGATCAAATGCTCGATCATCTCCTGCCGGCCGCTGGTGTTGGGCGTGGCGTCGCCTTTTTCGAGCATGTACTTTTCTAGGGATTCGAACGTGGCTTTGCCGGATTCGACTTCCGCACCGATGCCGCTGTCCCAAGTCGAGTAACGTTCTTTGACGAACTTGCCGAGCGTGCCGTCGGCGCGGATGGCCGCGGCGACTTTCAGGCCGTGGGCGAAGGCGTCCATGCCGCTGATGTGGGCGTGGAACAGGTCGATCGGCTCGAAGCTTTCGCGGCGGACCTTGGCGTCGAAGTTGAGTCCGCCGGTCGTGAAGCCGCCCCACTTCAGAAGCGCGAACATGATCGACGTGGTCATGTAGATGTCGGTGGGGAATTGATCGGTGTCCCAGCCCAAGAGCAGATCGCCGGAGTTGGCGTCGATCGAGCCCAAGTAGCCCTGGCTGGCGGCGTACTCGATCTCGTGATGGACCGTGTGGCCGGCGAGCGTGGCGTGGTTGGTCTCGATGTTCATCTTGATCTGATCGCCGAGACCGTACGCGCGGAGGAAGTTGATACAGTTGGCGACGTCGAAGTCGTACTGGTGCTTGGTTGGCTCTTTGGGTTTCGGCTCGAAGTAGAACTGGCCGCCGAAGCCGATCTTGTTCTTGTAATCGAGGGCCATGTGCATGAAGCGGCCGAGGTGGTCCATCTCGCGCTTCATGTCGGTGTTCCAGAGGTTCTGATAGCCTTCGCGACCGCCCCAGAACGTGTAGCCTTCGCCGCCGAGTTCCTTGGTGACTTCGAGGGCCTTCTTCACCTGGGCGGCGGCATGAGCGAAGGAGTCGGCGTTGCAACTGGTGGCCGCGCCGTGCATGTAGCGGCGGTTGCTGAATAGGTTGGCTGTGCCCCAGAGAAGTTTGATGCCGGTGCGCTCTTGTTCTTCTTTGAGGACTTTGGCGACAGCGTCGAGGTTCTTGTTCGATTCGGCCAGCGTGGCCCCTTCGGGCGCAACGTCGCGGTCGTGGAAACAGTAGTACCCTACGCCGAGCTTTTCCATGAACTCGAAGGCGACCATGACGCGTTTCTTGGCGTTCTCGACGTTGTCGTCGGCTGCTTCCCATGGGCGGACGGCGCAGCCGGGGCCGAACGGATCGGCGCCCATGCCGCGGAAGCTGTGCCAGTAGGCGACGGCGAAGCGGAAGTGATCGCGCATCTTCTTGCCTTCGACCACTTCGTCCGGATTGTATTGGCGAAAGGCCAGCGGATTCTTCGAGTTGGGGCCTTCGTACTTGATCTTGGTGACTTCGGGGAAGAATGCAGACATGGAAATCGCGGGGGTTTGGGGTCGGGGGTCGGGATTCAGGAGGGTCGAAAATGGATCGGGTTTTCGCTCGTTCGCCGAGGTTGCGGCGCGGCTGTCAGGATGCCAGATGGGCGGGGAGTTCGCAAGGTGCGGCGGTAGGCTATCGTGCCCTAATATTGGTCGCTATGGTTAGCTGCGGGGAGTCGCGCTGCCGAATGCGCGGCGCTGGCGGGCACCCATTTCGCTTGTGCGACGAACGCTGACCGGCCGATACCGATTGATGGATGGATATCCACAAAACGAGGCGAAATCCACATGGGCGATTCAATGCAGGAAACGGTCGGGAAGTTCACGACGATCAACGACGCCGAGTTCGCGCGGATGCTGCTCGAAGGCGAGGGGATTCGCGCTTCGATCGGCGACGCGGCGACCGGATCGATGTTGGTGGCGAACGTCGTCGGCTGGTTCAAGCTGGACGTGGCGGCCGAGGATGCGGAGAGAGCGCGGCAGGTTTTCAAAGAGGCGCGGCGTGCGGCGAGCGAAATGCAGGACGAATCTGGGGG
>JAJDEG010000253.1 GCA_029259895.1 Planctomycetota bacterium | reverse complement strand
AGTCGAAGAGACCAAAGGCGCGCGCGAGCGGTTCACCGCCGACGCGTTCGTGATCGCATGCGGATCGCGACCGTTTCGGCCACCAGGCGTCGATTTCAATCACCCGCGAGTGTTCGACAGCGATACGATCCTGTCGCTCGTTGAAACGCCCAAGTCGATCACCATTTACGGCGCGGGCGTGGTCGGCTGCGAATACGCTTCGATCTTTCGCAACCTCGGTCTCAAGGTCAACCTCGTCAACACCCGCGGCAAGCTGCTTGAATTTCTCGACGACGAGATCATCGACGCTTTGGCGTACCACTTGCGCGACCGCGGCGTGATCCTTCGCCACAACGAGGAGATGGAGCGCATCGAAGGCAACGGCGGCGACGTTTCGCTTCATCTGAAGTCAGGCAAAATACTGAAGAGCGAGATCCTGCTGTGGGCGAACGGCCGCACCGGCAACACGGACGACCTCGGCCTCGACGTGCTGGACATCGCACCCGACAAACGGGGCTACATCGCGGTCAACGAAAACTATCAAACTGTCCAGCCGCACGTTTACGCCGTCGGCGACGTGATCGGCTTTCCGTCGCTGGCCAGCGCCGCCTACGACCAGGGTCGCTTCGCGGCCGAGCATTTGGTCAATGGCTGCTGCTCGGAACATCTCGTCCAGTACATCCCGACGGGCATTTACACCAGCCCCGAGATTAGCTCCGTCGGCCGCAACGAACGCGAGCTGACCGAAGCCCGCGTGCCGTACGAAGTCGGCATGGCCCACTTCAAGAGTCTCGCCCGCGCGCAGATTACCGGGCAGACGGCGGGCATGTTAAAACTATTGTTTCATCGTGAGACGCTGGAGATCCTCGGCGTTCACTGCTTCGGCGGCAACGCGGCCGAGATCGTTCACATCGGCCAGGCGATCATGGCCCAGCCGGCGCCGCAGAACTCGCTGAAGTACTTCATCAACACGACGTTCAATTACCCGACGATGGCCGAGGCGTATCGCGTCGCGGCGCTCAATGGATATAATCGAGTGGTATGACTTTGATATAACGGGCGCACCTCCATCGCTCCATGCTTTCCGTCTGTGCCTTCCGCCTGTTTCCACTGGCAGGTCGCCACCATGGATATCAACTTTTCGCCAGGGAACCAAAAGTTCGTCGAGTTGACGGTCGCCCAGGGTACATTCGCGAACGAGAATGAGGCGGTCAATTTGGCGTTGGACGCCTTGCGAGAGCGGGACGAAATACGTCAACATTTGGCCGAGGCGATGGCCTCTGAGGCGATTCCCGCAGACGTCGTGTTCGAGCATCTGCGGCGAAGAGCAAAAGAAATCGCGAGTCGCGCTCAATGAACAAGCTCACGTTCTCCGCGAAAGCGTTGCGTGGCTTGGACGAAGTCCTGGAATTCATCTCGAAAGACAGTCCGCGGGCTGCCGAGGCGCTCGTTGAGCGTATCATCCGCACCTGTGAAAACGGGCGAATTTTCCCAACAGAGGGATGTCGCAGGAATACCTCGGAAGCGGTGTTCGGGAATACAGCGTGGGAAAGTACGTTATCTATTTCCGAAACGTCGGCGATTGCACGCGAATCGAATTGATTCGCCACGGCGCGCGCGACTCGAGCGAACTCCGTTTCGATCCGTGACCGCGTCTGTCCACCCCGTCGCTCTGCTTGGCGTTAGTTCGTAGAAAAAAATGGTCCGCCCATAAGGAGAAGTTCATGCGCCGCCGCGATTTCCTCACGACCGCCGCCATAGCGACCATCGCCCCGTCCGCGCTTGCCCGTCGGGGCGTTGGCGACGACCGCGCCGGCCACGACCACGCTCATCACCACGACGAATCGATCCATGCCTCGCCGGCCGCGGCGATGAAGTCGCCTCGCGAGACGCTCGCTTTCATGCCGTGCATTCGCGTCGGCATGGAGGGCGACGCCGGCAAGAAGCCCGACTATCTGGCCGTCGTCGACGTCGATCCGAAATCGGCAAGTTACTCGAAGGTCGTCTCGCGTCTCGACATGCCCAACGTCGGCGACGAGCTGCACCATTACGGCTGGAATGCCTGCGCGAGCTGCCACGGCGAGCGCGCGCGGCGATATCTGGTTCTGCCCGGCCTGGCGTCGAGCCGCATCCACATCATCGACGTCGCCGATCCGCGAAAGCCAAGACTGCACAAAGTCATCTCGCCCGAGGACGTGAAGAAAACCGGGCTGTCGACGCCGCACACGGTTCACTGTCTCGCCGACGGCCAGATCATGATCTCGATGCTCGGCGACGCCGACGGCAACGCGCCCGGCGGGTTCATGTTGCTCGACGACAAGTTCGACGTCGTCGGGCGCTGGGAGAAGACCGTCGAAGATCCGCCCGACATGCGAGCGAGGCCGCCTAAGCCCAGCATGAAGTTCAACTACGATTTCTGGTATCAGCCGCGGCACGGCGTGATGATCAGCAGCGAATGGGCCGCGCCGAACACGGTCCGTCAGGGATTCAAGGTCGAAGACGTGAAGGCCGGCAAGTACGGCCAGCGGCTCGTCGTGTGGGACTGGGAGAAACAGACGATCGACCACACGATCGACCTCGGCGCGGAAGGGTTGATCCCGCTCGAAGTTCGCTTTCACCACAACCCGGACAGCGCACATGGCTTCGTCGGCGCTGCCCTTTCGAGCGCCATCTGGCATTTCCACGACACGCCGCCGCGGCGCGAAGACGGTGGCAAGAAACCCCGCCGCTGGACCGCCGAGAAGACGATTCAGGTCGACCCGGTCGAAGTCGACGGCTGGCCGTTTCCCGTTCCTGGCTTGATCACCGACCTCGTGCTGTCGATGGACGATCGCTGGCTGTATTTCTCAAATTGGCTGCACGGCGACATTCGCCAGTACGACATGAGCGACCCGGCCAGGCCCAAGCTGACCGGTCAGGTGTGGCTCGGCGGCGTGCTCGGCGCCAAGGGGGGCACGAAGGCGGACGCGGATTTCGTCGGCGGGCCGCAGATGCTCCAGCTCAGCCTCGATGGCAAACGCCTGTACGTCACCAGTTCGCTATACAGCGTGTGGGACGATCAGTTTTACCCCGATATGGCCAAGCGCGGTTCGTTTCTGCGGCAGATCGACTGCGATACGACCGCGGGCGGACTCGCGCTCAACGACAAGCTCATCGTCGACTTCGGCCAAGAACCCGGCGGCCCGTCGCGGGCCCACGAAATCCGCTTTCCCGGCGGCGACTCGACGTCGGATATTTGGATTTGAGCCGGTCGTTCGTCGGCTCGC
>JAJDEG010000252.1 GCA_029259895.1 Planctomycetota bacterium | reverse complement strand
CGTCGGCGTCGAGTGCCCCGAGGAAGGATAGCTTGGGCGGCGGCGCGGCGTCTCGTCGAACAACGGAAATCCCAGCGTGACGCCCATGGACCCCGCAGCGGCAGAGAAATTCGGCACATCCGTCAGAATTGCGGCCAACGGCTTGTCGACTCGGCTCGCCTATTTGGCGGCTGCCGCGGTCGTCGCATCGGCGCGGCGGCGGCGCACGTACACATCACTCGCACCGATGGCGGTCTGCCGCCGACCCTCGACGAATACGCGTACGTGGCACGGCCCGTCGACATCTGCGGGAACGTCGATCTCGGCCGCGAACTGGCCACCGTTGGTTTGCACGTTCTTGGACGCGAGTCGCGGATCGTTCGCGCGCCGGTAGAATTCCGCATAGCCGGCCATCGACTCGGCCGATTCGTCGTATTTGTCCCGCTGCGGCGGATCGAAGGTGAGCCGGTCGCGGCGAACGACCAGTTCGACGGTGCAGCGTCCGTCGACGTCGCACGTGCCGGAGAATTTTAGTTTCTCGCCGGCGACGACGAATCGCGGCGCGTCGATACGCACGTTGGACGCATGCGGAATTCGCAACAGCGGATCGCCGATCAGGTTGAAAAGCAACACGTGTTCCGCGCGTTCGTCGGCGGGCGTTGTGCCTTTTGGGCTTACCAGGGCGGCGACGGCATCGAGCGTCGCGCGGTTTGGCGCGGTCCCTTTTTCGTCGAGCAGCGAGCGCTTGGCGTGCAGGATGACTTCGCCGATCGTTTCGCGGCGACGCACGAAACATTCTTGCATCAATTCGCCGCTCATCACGGCCATCGCGTATGGCATCGTGACGCGCGAACCGCAAACCGCGGCCACCGGTGCACCGTCGCTGCGCAACATTTCCTCGGCCAGGCAGTCCTGCGATTCGTCGAACGCGCCCGTGTAGCACGAAAGAAACAGCGCGATCGGCGCGCCAGCCGACGAACGCATCTTGCCGATGTCGTTCGTGCTGAGAATTGGATATCCCTTGCCGGGGACGCGAAGCACGTCGAGCCAGCGTCGCTGGCCGTGTCCGATATACACCCAAAACAGGCTGCCTTCGTTGAGCCGGTCGAGCGTGGCTTGCTGGAATTGGGCGGGAGGAGGGCAATAGGCGCTCCGCCAACTTCCGTAGGTGACCGTGGTGGCGTAGCCAGCGGGAATGCCGTCGGAAATGACCATCTTCGTGGCCGATTCGATCGCCGCGTCGGCCAATGCACCGAATCCGCCGACGCCGGCCACGAAACTCACGCGACGACGCCACATGCCGTGATCCGTCGACTTCTCGTAGGCCAGAATCTTGCCGACGATCCGCGACAACTCCTGCGGCGTGTCGCACGTCAGGCGGCCGATCGCCGCATCAGGGCGTCCGTCGCCGTCGAGATCGGCGTAAGGATTGTCGGTGGCGATTTGGGGTTCGGAGCCCCAGTGGATGCCGACCTTCGACGGGGCGTGGTGCGTCGGTATGGTTGGCCGCCGCGTCGCGTCGTCTCGCGCGTCGTCTCGCGCTTCGTCTCGCTCGGCGGCGGGATCGGCAGCGGGATCGGCGTCACCGACGAGTACGATGAACTTCAGCTTGCCTTGCTTCGATAGGCCGCCGATTCGTTGGCGAATCTCCGCCGCAGAGCCGTTGCTCGCAAGCAGGGCGACGCGATGCCCTTGCTTCGTGCGGAAATCGACCCACGGCGCAAGCGCGGGACGAAACTCTGGCGGGCAAACCACGGCCACGTCCGGCGCGTCGGATCGATCGGCATCGCGCGGTGAAGCGGCGACGGTCGTCAACGAAATTGCTAAAAGCAGGGCAGTCGACATGATGACTCGTTTGTCGAAGAAGTGCTCGCGCTCGCCGGCGGCATTATACGCCAGCGAAGATCGAAACGGGGCGGCGAATCGGCGGCGAGAGGCGCGGTCGCTGGGCTCGTTGTACCGTGGGCTGGTTGTACCGCGGTTCGTCGAGAGAGGGCAACGCCGAATCGCACGCGGACGAGAGCGGCGGGGAGGCGTTGTCGGTGAGATTAAGATATCACGCGATGCGCACGCGAAGCGCGCACGGCTAGCGGCCATCGCGAGACGCGAACCCGCGTTGTCCAATCGGCCGCCTAATCGAGCCGTTTGTTGCGGCGGTTGCGAATGCCCGAGGCGTCGCGGGCGACGCGTTTGGTTGCCTGGCGGCTGCGCCACGTTTCCTTTGCGGCCGCTTTGGCCTTGGCTTCGCTGCCGACGGGCATTTTTCCGCGGAATCTGCGCGATGCCGGCTCCGGCACACCTAGTTCCGCCTCGTCCTCAAATTCTTGCTCAAATTGCCATTTCGTCATGATCCGGCTCTCCGTGCGAAACTCGAAATAAGTTGCGCGGCGGTGCATTCGTCATCGGCGGCAGACCTTTGCCAGGCGGAACGTCGTGCACCGGTCGAGGACCGGGTGCGGAATGTCCGCCGGGCTAAGCATCGACCGCTAGCATCGCCATCTTGAATCGCGTCCGTGGATTCGCGGGTGGCGCCGGTGAGCGTCGACCTTGACGCGCACGCTCGAAGCATCTCAGAGGGAGCAGATCAGCAAGCGCCTTACAAACACGTTCCGTCCGTTCGTGGCAGCTTCATCGAGGGTGGCAGTTTACTTCGCATCGTGCGTTCGACACCAGTCGACTTTTCCGGCCGTATCGGTCGGAAGGTCGCGTGCTGCCGCCGAACCGCCGGCGCTGGCCGCCGGTTCGGACTTTGCCGTGGGAGCAGATTCCTCGGTGGCTTCTTCGGTGGGCTGTTCTTCGGTGGGTTCTTCAGCGACTTCTTCGGTGGCTTCTTCGGTGGGAGTCTCTTCTTGCGGCTGCGGTTGTTTCGTGGGCGGGGCGGCTTTGGCGGCGGCGGCCTTGCCGCGGGCGGCGGCGAGGATGTCTGCCGTGCTCAATTTTCCGCCTGACGCGGCGGGCTTTGGCTCGGCAGGCTTCGGATCGGCGGCTGCTTCTTTCGGCTTCGCGGGGGCAGGCGCCGCGGGCTTGGCACTCGCTCCGCCGGCTGCCGCCGCTTTCGCGCGGGCCGCGGCGAGGATGTCTGCGGTCGACATTTTTCCGCCAGCGGCGGGGGCTTTAGCGGGCTCCTTAGCGGGGGACGCCGTGGCCGGAGCCGCGCCGCCGCCGTCCTTTTTCGCCCGTGCCGCGGCGAGAATGTCCGCGGTTGACGACTTTTTCGGAGCATCGTCGGCGGATTTGGCTGCCGCTGGTTTGGCTGCCGGCTTTGCTGCGGGTGCTTTTCCGCCCGATTTGGCTTCGGCCGCCTTGGATTGTGGCGCCTTGGGCTGCGGCTTGTCGACTACTTTGAGGCAATCGAGCGAAATGTCGTACCAGCCGATGTCGTTGTGGGCGTCGAATTCGACCAACGCCCTTCCGCTCATGTTGATTGTCTTGATCGTGCCCGTGCGGTCGCGGAAACGCGACAACTCCGGCCGCGCAGCGTCGACGACCACGTATTTGTCGGTGTAATCCCGTTTGAGCTTTTCGATGCGGTCGAAGATGGTCATGGCGATGGAGCCAACGGGTTACAAATGTGCCGGCAACCTTGCCGTGCAGGCAGCATTTTGGCGAAATATCGAGCCGGGATCAAGGTCCGCCATAGGCAGATTGGGCGGGTTTCTCGATGCCTTGATGAAAGCCGGTGGAGGTAGGGCACACGAATTCGCTCGCGGTTATGATGCAAGCCGCGTTCGCATGGCTTTTTAATCGGCATCCCGCAAGCCCGACATGGTCGACAACGACGAGAACCCGTATCGGTCGCCCCAGGCCGTCGACGAAATGGCGGACGGTGAAATGGCGGACGGTGAAGTGCCGGGCGGTGCGACCGTGAGAGAGCTGATTGTCTTGCTGGCCGTCGTTTTCTTGATGCCGCCGGGCTTATTCGCGGCCATCGTACTTGTGGCGCAGCAACTTACGTCCGTTCTGGCGGATTGATTGCGATGGGCGACGGCCATCCGATCCGCCGTCCGTCGTCTCTTCCACGGCGGCGCTGCCCGTTGTCGAAATCGGCGGATTGGCACGCCGGGCGATTGTCGCCTCGCTACTTGCTCGCCACGGCAAAACTGGCATAAAATCGCCGGTTCGCGCCTTTGCGGTTGCCGATCGCGGCGACGTGATGGCGGCGACGTGATGGCGGCAATGCCATGCCTTCAATCCACTTTCCTTCAATTGACAAGTGACGCAATACGCTATGTCCAAACCGCTCAATATTGGCATGATCGGCTACGGCTTTATGGGCCGGGCGCACTCGAACGCTTATGCGAAGGTTTCGCACTTTTTCGATTTGAAGTATCACCCGGTGCTGAAGGCTGTGTGTGCTCGCGATGCCGATAAGGCGAAGGTGTTTGCGGACCAGTGGGGATACGAATCGATCGAGACCGATTGGCGGGCGTTGCTCAAGCGGGACGACATCGACGCCGTCGATATCTGCACGCCGAACAACTTGCATCGCGAGATCGCCATTGCCGCGGCGAAGGCCGGCAAGATGGTGCTGTGCGAGAAGCCGCTGTCGATGGACGCCAAGGAAGGCGAGAAAATGGTCGACGCGGTGGAGAAGGCGGGCGTGCCGAACATGGTTTGGTACAACTATCGCCGCGTGCCGGCCGTGATGTTTGCCAAGAACCTTGTGGCCGCCGGCAAGCTGGGCCGCATCTTTCACTATCGCGCGAAATTCTTGCAGGACTGGACGATCTCGGCCGATTTGCCGCAAGGTGGGCAAGGGTTGTGGCGGCTCGATGCGGCTGCGGCGGGCAGCGGTGTGACCGGCGACTTGCTGGCGCACTGCATCGACACGGCGCTGTGGATCAACGGTTCGATGCAGGACGTCACGGCGATGACCGAAACGTTCGTCAAGCAGCGCAAGCACGCGCTTACGGGCAAGATGCAGAAGGTCGAGATCGACGATGCGTGCGCGTTTATGGCGCATTTCAAGAACGGCTCGCTGGCTACGTTCGAGTCGACGCGGTACGCCCGCGGGCATAAGGCGCTGTACACGTTCGAGATCAACGGCGAGCATGCTTCGATCGCCTGGGACTTGCACGATCTTCACCGGCTGCAATGGTTCGACCACCGCGACGAAAGCTCGCTGCGGGGCTGGCGGTCGATTCACGTCACCGACAGCGACCATCCGTATATGGACCGCTGGTGGGTGCCGGGCTTGCAGATCGGCTACGAGCATTCGTTCGTGCATCAAGTGGCCGATTTTCTCGACTCGCTGGGGAAGAAGAAACCTGCCGGCCCGACGTTCCGCGACGCGCTCGAGACGCAGTACGTTTGCGACGCGGTGCTAAAGAGCGCCAAGTCGGGCAAATGGACAACGGTGGGGAAATAGGGAGTAGGGGGCAGGGGGCAGGGGATGCTGGATTGGGGCGATTTCTTTGATTTCGCTACTTTTCTTGGTGATGGCTGCACGGAATTTTTCGCCGTGCGTCTCTATTAACTTTGAGGGTGGCGTTTCGTCTTGCCGTTTGGGTAAGGCTGCGCGCCTTACGTTTCATCCCGAATCCTGAATCCTGCTTCCACTATGCGATTAACTCTACGAACGATGTTGGCCCATCTCGATGGGATTCTTGACCCGGCGGATAGCGAGGATTTGGCTCGCAAGATCGCCGAGAACGAGTTTGCCGGCACGTTGGCCCGGCGTATCGGCGACTGTACTAAGCGGCTGCGGCTGGGCGCGCCCAAGGTGCTGGGCAAGGGGACGGCCCTCGATCCGAACACGGTGGCGGAGTATCTCGACAGCACGCTCGCGCCGGAACGGATGCCGGACTTTGAAAAGGTGTGCTTGGAGTCGGACGTTCACTTGGCCGAAGTGGCGGCGTGCCACCACATTCTTACGATGATCGTCGGTCAGCCGGCGCAGGTGGATATTGAGAGCCGGCGGCGGATGTATGGCTTGGGTGGGTCGGCAGTCGAGAGCGGTGCGGTCGAAAGCGGTGCGTTAGACGGTGGCGTTGTTGGCAGCAGCGTAGCGGAAACGGTTGGCGCCGCGGTTCGCGCGGCGGAATCCGCCGGCCCTGCGGCGAGCGAAACGATCTCCGACGAAGCGATGACTTCGGTGGATGGGTTTCCATCGCAACCGCAACCGCTACCGAAGCCACAACCGCAGCCGAACAAAGCCGCCGTGCCGGACTACCTGCGCGAGGGCGCCCGGCAGCAGAAGATGACGACGGCGTTGATCGCGATTGCCGCGGTCGGTTTAACGGTCGCCGTGTTGGCCTTCAAGGATCAGTTGTTGAGCATCGTCGGGCTGGGACCAGCCGATGTGGTCGTTGCGGATGCGGGCAACGGCGAGAAAGAGAACAACGGGAAAGAAGGTGGTGCGTCGAAGGACGCGGCGGAGAAAACGTCGCAAGGTGCGAAATCAGGACCAAGCGCGAGTGAGCCGGGCGGGACACCACGTGCCGACGGCGCGGCAAAACGGAGCGGCGAATCGGACGTTACGGCGAAGAAGGTAGATGCCGATGCCGGCGACGTTCCTCCGTTGCCGGGCGAATCGTTTCCGCCAACCGATGAGCCGCCAACCGACGAGCCGCCGACCGACGAGCCGCCGGCGTTTCCGACGCCGCCGGCGGACGCGGCGATACCCAATACGGTGCCTGGAGGTGCGCCTCGGCAGCCGGACGCCGCGCCGCGACTGGAACGTGCCGAGCCGGTGGGCAAGCTCGTGTCTGGCGATCAGCTATTGCTGCGGTTCGATACGCAAGCGGGCGACGGCGGCGATTGGCTGCGCGTGCCGGATGGCGGCCTGGTCTATGGCGGCGACCGAATCGTTGCGCTGCCGACGTTTCGGCCGCGATTGGTTCTGGCCGGCGGCCTGATCGTGGAGTTGGTCGCCGACAGCCGCGACGCGACGATCGTTGAAACGCTGGCGACGGATGCCAACGGGACGCCGGGCCTGCGCGTGGTGCATGGCCGACTGGCAAGGATTTCAGCGCCGGGACAGCAGAGCGTGCCGCTGCGGCTCAGCTTCGGCAAGCAGACGGCCACGATCACGTTGGCCGACACGACGACCACGCTGGCCGTGTCGGTCGATCGGCCTTACGCACCGGGCGAAGACCCGATGGGCGTGGCCGATCCGGTCATGGCGACGTTTTACGCCACGAGCGGCACGGTCGACGTCGCGGTCGAAGGCGCGCGGCCCGTAACGGTCAACGAAGCGATGCAACTGTCGGTGTTGCCGGCCGGACCGGCGCTGCCCGAGCCGACGAGTCCTCCGCCGTTGTGGCTGGGCAAGCCGGAAGTGGAATGGCTCGACGCCAGCGCCGCGACGCAGGTGATGCGCGACCTCACGCCGACGGCGTCGGTGGGCGTCGTGCTCGCCGAGCAGTATCACGGCCGCCGCATCGAAGGCCAATCGTTCGCCGCGCGATCATTCGGATACTTAGGCCGCATCGATCCGTTGGTCACCGCCGGACTAAAGAACGAGAACCTAAGCTGGAACTGGCGAGAAAAAAACCTCGAAGGACTGCGGCTGGCGATCCGCCGCGGGCCGGCGACGGCCTCGCGCGTCCGCGATGCTTTGGTTAAGGAGTTCGGCGACCGCAACGGCGGCGTGATGTACCGCATGCTGTGTGGCTATAGTCCGGCCGAATTGAAGAACGGTGCGGACGCCAAGTTGGTCGAGAATCTCGAACACGCCGAACTCCCCTTCCGCTCGCTGGCTGTGTTCAATCTCAGTTCGATCACCGGAGCGACGCTCGGCTATCAGCCCGAAGCGCGAGAAAACCAGCGGCGAGCATGGGCGGCTCGCTGGCGCGAACGGCTACAGCGTAAAGAGATCGTCTATCGCGAAAACGGTAAGAAGTCGGCACGCGTGGCCAACGCACCGGCGACGGGCGGCGCGAAAGCGGCCGACGGCGCGAAGCGGGATGATGGCGACGACGGTGAAAGGAACGACGGTGATGGCGACGACGCGGCGATCGACGTTGGTCCGCTGGCCGAATTGCCAGCGGATTTGCCGGTTGAATCGCCTGCGGAAGCGGCGACTCCGCCCGGTGGGCCTGGCGACTTTCCGCCACCGCCACCGCCGCCGGCTGGTCCGGATGGTCGCTAGGCTTGCTGCCTGGTTTGAAGCTCGTCTCGAGCTTTGCCCGCGCGGTTCAGCGTTGGCGGCATGCCCCTGCTCGGCATTCAGCGGGCTTAGAAGTTGTAGTAGACGCCAGGAGCAATCTGACGGGAGTACACTCGCGCCGGTGGATAGTAGCCGTTGCCGTAGTAGCCACCGTAGTAGCCGCCGTAGTAGCCACGGTAATTGCCACGGTAATTGCCACGGTAATAGCCGCCGTTCCAATACGGTACTACCGAGGGCGTAAACGTCCGGACTGCCCGTTGCCGTGCAATCGGGCGTTCTGGCCTTGGGCGTGCGACTTTTAGTCGGTCAGGCCCGTCTCGTTCGGCCGCCTGAGCGGGAATCGTCAAACTCCAGACGGCCAAGCCAAAGCCGATCGCGAAACAAAGCCTGGGAAGTAACGATTTCATTGAATTTTCCCCCCGCGTGTTCCCACGCTCCGGTTGCGGTCTAATTTGCCTCGACGCAACCGTATACCGTAAACCGGATATCAGACCCGCCAGGGAATACGGTTCAGCCGATTTTTTTCGGTTCATCCGGCGGATGCACGCCGCTGTAAGTTCTTGGATGCGAGGAGGTTGAAGAAAGGCGGACCTGCCGTCGGCCTTGGGGAATTTGGTTGCGACGCGAATTCCCGATTCAAGGAGGTGCCGGCATTTCCAGTGCGTTACTGTATCGCGTGACGGTGGTGCGTGGGTACCCGGCTATCGAGAGCGGAGCCGGATGGCTTGGGACTGTTGCTGTTTGGGTTGTTGCTGTTTGTCGGGCCGCTGCCGCATCGGGTGGGGAGTGCGTGTGCGGGTCGAAGCGGGTGATGCGGCGTGGACGCAAGGAAAAGCCCTGCTGCTCACGCTGAAATTCTGGTCGGGGTTTGGGGAATCGCTTTAAGGCCTGCGCGCGCCGCCACGCACTTCGCTCTTCATTCCCAATCGGCGGCATTGGAAGGCGCGCATCCGGCGCGTGGAGCGCTACCGAATTCGGGCGGATTCCTCCGTCTATTTCACCGGTGCTACTTCACCAGTGCTACTTCACCAGTGGATTTGGTGCGGTCGAGGAATCGTGCGGAGGAATCGTGCGAGGGTGGCCTGATTTTTGGTGGAAATCGGGCCGCCGATTTGGTAGGTTCGTGGTGGTTCGAGTGTTTGGCATTTATTGATTTGTCGCGCCGCCGGGAGACGTGTGGTCGCGAGGGGGACACGGTCGGGAGACTTTGGCATAACAAGAAGATGCGCGTGAGCGCTCGCTGCGATGATGGCTGGAAGTTCGCACCGCTCGGAAGAGGGAATTTGTGAGCGCAGCTCGCGTTTTTTTCGCGGCGAGAGGGTGTTTGGCTGGTGGTTTGGGTAATTTGTAGGTGATTGGAGGACTTTTGTGATGGAGAGTGGGACGGCGGCTCGGCACTGGCAGAGCCAGTGGCACCCCGCGAGGATGGGCAAATGCGTGCGTTTTGGCGGATCCTTGAGCGTCGCCAGTGCTACCCCGCCGCTTTGCCAGTGACATAATGGACGCCTCTTTTGGTGTCTGTTGTGCGTTGTTGCCCCGAACGCGGAGGGTCGTGCCATGCGTCGATGCTTTCTTGCCGCACTGTTCTTTTCATGCGTGGCGTTGCCCTTGTGTGCCGGCGAGCTGCCGTCGCTCGAAACTCAAGCCGCCAACACTTGGATCAAGCGCACGCCGCTTGACTTCACGCCGGTTTCTCCGCGGATGGGATATGAGGGGGCTTGCGTTTGGGATGCGCGGCATCGGTTGCTGGTTCGCTACGGCGGGCACAACCAGGGGGGCGGCGGCGAGCAGGGGGCTGAGGTGTGGACGTTCGATCCGCGGTCGGCTGTGTGGGCGCTGAAGGAGCCGAACACTTCGCCGCCGGGCGTTTGTTGCAATCAGCAGAACGTTTACGACCCGCTCACTGGGCTGTACTTGCGGTTTCCACTTTTCAGCGGCAACCACGGTTGGCAGTGGCAGCGCGAGTTGTATCTCAACGATGCCGCGGTGTGGACTTACGATCTGGCGGGCAATCGCTGGCGGAATATGCGGCCGCTGCCTGCGCCGCGATTGGCGGGGTTGCGGTGTGCTTCTTGGGACAGCGACCGGCAGGTGGTGGTCGTGTTTGGCGGCGAGGGGAGCCACGAAGGGACGTTGATCTACGATCCGCGGCGGAACGAGTGGCGGTGGCCGAAGCCGGCGATGGAGCCGGAGTCGCGTAGCGGCGGCAACATGGCCTACGATGCTGCGCGGAAGCTGCACGTGTTGTTCGGTTCGCAGTTTACCGACGATCCGCACACCTGGACGTACGACGTGGCGAAGAACGTGTGGCGCGACATGCAGCCGCCGTCGATGCCGCCGACCGACAAGAACGACGCCGTGCTGACGTACGATTCGGTCAACGAGGTCGTGCTGGCGATCGTGAAGGTTGAGAAGTCTGGCGAGAATGAAGGCGACGAGGAGAACAAGCAGACCGAAGTGCAGACGTGGACTTACGACGCCGGGGCGAATCGGTGGTCGCGGATGAAACCGCCGGTCGAACCGGACGCGGGCGGCAATCGCACGCGGAATCTCATCTTTGCGCCGGAGTTGAATCTGGCGATTCTCGAGAACTGCACGTCGAAGCCGCGCGAGCAGCAGGTTTGGACGTATCGGTATGCCGGTGCGAAGGCGGGCGAAACTTTGCCGAAGGGCGATGCTGCGGAGAGCGCGGTGGGGGTTGTCGCGGATGTGGTGGTGTCGGTGCTGGCGAAGGATCGCGTGGAGGTCGCTTGGACGGTGCCGACGTCGGTTGAGAAGGCGGAGCCGATTGGCGGGTTCGGGAGACCTTCGGTCGGGCGGGTGGCACGGTCGGGAGACCGCGCCACAACGGCGTCGGGAGACCGTGCCACAACGGCGGACCTTGCCACAGCGGCGGCCACAACAGCGGACCGTGGCACGACAGAGGCGAAGGCTCGACACTACATTGTCGAACGGGCCGTTGTGGATGTTTGGAGCGACGATCAACTTGCCCGGCTGAAGCGGAATACGCCGCCGCTGGCCGAAACTTCTGTGGGCGCGATTCGCCGGGTCGGGCCGTTCGAGCGGATTTCGGCGGAGCCGGTTCGCGGTACGTCGTTTGTCGACGACGGGATCGATTTGTCGAAGCCGCGCGTCGTTGAAGGCGAGCCGACGTACGATCGCGAGTTGCACGCCGAACATTTAGACCGCAGCGGCAGGGCGTATCCGCGGGGCGTGTATGCCTATCGCGTGCGGACGCTCGACGAAGCGGGCGAACCGGGCGGGCCTTCGCCGGCCACGCTGACGATTCCGGCGTCGCCGCAGCACGTGTTCGCCAAGGAAGACGGCGAGACGTGCCAGTTGAAATGGGCGGCTAGTGCCCACAAAGGGATCGTCGGGTATCGCGTCTATCGTCTCGATGGTCGGTGGGACAAGGACACCGTGTCGCGATTGATCGCCGAGCCGATCGCGGAGACGACGTTTGCCGACGAATCGGCCGGCAAGAATACGCGGCGCTATCACGTCGTGGCCGTCGACGCATTAGGGCAAGAGGGCTTTCCGTCGTCGCCGGTTTGGTATCGGCGAGAATGGCGGGAGTATTACGCGCCGTTTGTTGGCGAGTGGCATCAGTAGGGGGGAGGCTTGAGGGATGAGGTGCTGGGGGTTGGGTGCTTTGTCCGTATCGCCTTTTGTTTGCGGCTTTTTTTACCATTGCACTTTTAGTGTTGCTGCGGCGTTGATGCCGGGGGCGGCGAAGCGGGTGCGGTCGCTTTGGTTTGCTTCTACGCCGCGGAGGTTGAGCCACTGGTAGTATTCGCGGTCGAAGATGTTGAACAGGCCGGCGTTGACTTGGACGTTTTCCGCGACGTTGGCATAGGCTAGCAGATCGAACACGCCGTAGCCGGGCGGTAGGAACTGGTCTGCATCGACGCCGGAGTAGCGGTCTTTGCGGTGGACCATCGTGGAGATGAACTCGACGCCCCAGCGATTTTCCATCGCGCGGTAGCGGAGACCGGCGATGGCATACATCGGCGGGATCGAGTCGAGCGGTAGATCGTCTTCGAGGTTGTCGCCGACGGAGTGGGTGAAGTTGCCGAACGCGCTTAGGCCGTAGAACTCTTTGGGGAGCGCGGCGTCCGCTTCGCCGATGCCACAGGGGTTGCGCGTTCGACGAGCACTGGCTGAGCCAGTGGCACCCTGGTACGCCGAGCGCTCGCAAAGTTGGCCGAGCAGGCGAATCTCGGCGGCCATTTCGACGCCGTAGATCTGGGCGTCGAGATTGCGCTGCTGGAATTCGAGCAGGCCGGTGTTCGGGTTGAGGCCGAGCGAGACGTTTTCGATGAAGCCGTCGTAGTGGTTGTAGTAACCGCCCGCGTAGGCGGCGACCAGTTCGCCGGAGTACGACAGGCCGAGGTCGATGCTGTCGCTGGTCTCGGAATCGAGATCGACGTTCGGCAGGACCGTGTAGCCGAACAGCGGGTTGGTGAAGCCGATGCCGGCGTCTTCGACCGGCGGCGCGCGGTAGCCGCGGGCGTAGCGGACGATGCCCGCGAGCTGCTCGGTGATCGGTACGTTTATCTCGACGAGCGGCTGGGCGTTCCACTGGCTGATGTCTTCGGGCGTGCCGCCCGAGTTGTCGAACAGTGGGTCGGGGAGCGCGAACTCTGCCGAGTAGTAGTTGACCCGAACGCCCGGCGTGATGGAGAAGGGGAGGCGGTCGGTTTCGATGCGGTCGCGGAAGAACAGTCCGACGCGGGTGGTGGCTACGTCGGGCAGGACTTTGATCGGCGTCGGTTCGGAGATTTGATTCGAGTTGACCGTCGCGCCGGTTGCGACGTTGGTCATCGTGCCGGTTCGCAGGCGGCCGGTTTCGGTTCGTAGTGCGTCGACGCCGTAGGTCAGGCTGTGTTGGACGACGCCGTTGTCGAGTTGGCCGGTGACGATCGCGCGGCCGCCGAAATGATCTTGCGTGAAGAAGTTGTCGCTGATGTCGTCGATCTGATGGCGGTTGGGCACGAAGGGCGCGACGACCGCCGGCACGAGGAACCGCTGGACGCGGGTGTCGTTGATCTGAGAGTCTTGATAGTAGATTTGCAGGCGAACGTGGGCCAGTAATCCGCCGCAGGGGTTTTCGTAGTCGTGGGTGAGGCTGTAGCGGATGCGGCGGTTCTCGTCGTCGGAGTCGCCGGCGAAACGCGAGCCGGGCAGGGCGCTGGGGAAAACTTCCGGCGTGGTGACGAACGTGTTGAACGATCCGGCCGGATCGGCGAGCGTGCTGCGAAGGTTCGTGCCGGTCTGACGGTTTTGCCACTCGACGGAGAAGTCGAGCTCGCTGTCGGGGTCGATATGGTAGACGAGCTTGCCGAGAATGTAGTCGTTTTGGTATTGCTGCGGGTCGGCGTGGAACGCGCCGGCGGTTTCGAGTTCGCTGCCGTCGCGGCGCGTGTAGGCGACCAACGCGTCGAGGTTGCCGGTGCGAAAGGCGACGATCGGCGTTTCGGCCCAACTGGAGTCGGCGGAGAAGTACGAACCGCTCACTCCGAAATAGGTGTCGCGGCCGAGCAGATCGAGGAAGTCGTCGGGGTCTTTGGTCTCGAAGGCCACGACGCCGCCGATGCCGCCTTCGCCGTAGATTAGCGAGCCGGGACCGCGGACGATCTCGACTTGCTTGAGCAGGCTGGGGTCGACGCTGGCGCGGCCGAGTTGGACCGGGCCTTGCTGGAACGCGTCGGGCGAGCGGACGCCGTCGATGCTCATCAACACGCGGTTGCCCTCGAGGCCGCGAATGTTGATGCTCGTGTCGCCGAAGCGGCCGGTGCTGCTTTGCACCTGCACGCCGGGTTCGTAGCGAAAGACGTCGCCTAGGCCGCGCGTGACGTTCTGGTCGATGCGCTCCGAGGTGATGACGCTTTCGTTGCCGCCGGACTGGAGGGCACGCTCGAAGGACGGACCGCCGGGCGTGGAGGGCGGCTCATCGGCGGGCGGCGGTTGTGGCGGTGGAGCGTCGTCCTGGGCTTGGACTTCGGTGGGTGGGAGTGTGGGCGTTGGAATTAGGTCGGGCGTCGGCTGGGCCGCGAGGGTGTGGGTTTCGGTGTTAGTGTCGGTGTCAGTGTCAGTGTCTTGAGCTTGAACGAAAACTGGCGTGGACTGGACCGGCAACGGCGCGGCGGGGGCGAGCGATTGGGCTGCGGCGAACGTTGGCGATACCAGAAGGGCGGCTGCCGTGAGCAGCTGACGGTGATGCGGTGAACGCGGTCTAGACGTTCGTGGGCTAGTCGATCGTGGGCTTAGCGAGAATCGATGCATGGCGGCGGCGAGCCTTTCGCAATGGGGAGTGGTGGACCACCTTCCCTAGCAGAGCCGTCGTTGGGCTGAGGTGCATCGGTACTGGCATGTGGGCGTTGGAGCGGTGGCGTCGTGCGAATAGACAGCGACCGCTGTAATTTGGATCGGATCGGCGACATCGCCGGCTTAAGACGATTGCAGCGGTCGAAGGGGTGGTAGCGGACTCGCGCGGCAGGCCGGGCGGTTTGGGGCGATTTGAACGGCAGTGCGGCTGTGTCTATAGTACGAAGATCGCGTTTCCGCGGCGTTCGTCTGGTCGGGCGAGCCGTCATGCGGGGCGAGCCGCGTCCGTCGGTGAGCTTTGCCACGTTGGGCTTCACGACTTTTCACCTTTTGACCGCCCACACTGCGTCGAGCATACCCGGACCGTCGACGCACGAGCCGCCGGTTACCCCTTCTCTCGAAAGATGGATTTGATGCGAAATATGCAGCGATGGTTCGCTCCGAGTCGACGCGAGACGCGGGGTAGCAGGGCAGGACGTCGCGATGGACTTCGATTTGAGCCGCTCGAAGCGCGGCAACTCTTGGCCGCCAATCCGATCATCACCGAGTTTATGGCCGACAACCAGAACTCGCTCGAAGACGGCGGCGTGCCGCCGGCCAACGCCGATTGGATCGAGATCCAAAACGCCGGCGACGCGACGATCGACCTCGTGGGCTGGCATCTCACGGACGACGCCGGCGAGCTGACGAAGTGGACTTTTCCGAATCAGGTTTTGCCGCCGGGCGGTTTCTTGATTGTGTTTGCCTCGGGCAACGACGCACCGGACGGTGCGGGGAATCTGCATACCAACTTTGGCCTCGCGGCTAGCGGCGAGTATTTGGCGCTCGTGCGGCCGGACATGACGGTGGCCAGCGAGTTTGGCCCAGGCGGAACAGACTACCCGGCGCAGTTCGCGGATATTTCGTTTGGCGTCGGCGTGAGCGAGACGGTGACGCCGCTGGTGGCGGGCGATGCGACGGTGTCGTTTTTGACGCCGACGTCGGCAGGACAGTTGCCGGCGGATTGGAATACGGTCGGCGGCAACGAGACGGGCTTTACGTCGGGCACGAACGGCATCGGCTACAACCTCGAGACGCCGCCGCCGTCGACGCCGGGCTTCTTCGCGCGGCTGATCGATGTATCGAGCCAGGTGAGCACGACGAGTACGGCCGAACAGGTCGTCGCTAGTCCGGCGGCGTTCGGCGTGCAGAGCGATACGTCGGCGATCTTCGCTCAGGTCGACTTCGCCGGCGGGGGCGGAACGTTCGGCACGAACAATCCGTATCCCAACGGCGTGGCCGGCGAGACGATGGACGATTTTGTCGTTCAGGCGACGGCCGACGTGACGATTCCGGCCGGCACTTGGCAGATCGCTTTCGGCAGCGACGACGGCGGTCGGTTGATTCTAAGTGGTGCGAACTTCTTGAGCCGCTTTGGCGAAAATGGGACGCAAAACTCGGCCGACGAGATTCGATACGAGGCGCCGCGCGGACACAATTGGACCGGCGGCACGTTTACGACGGCCGGGCCGCTTTCGACGACGCTCGACGCCGTGATGTACGAGCGGGGCGGTGGCGATACGTTCGAGATTGCGATTCGCGACGCGGCCGGCGGGTCGAGTTCGTCGGTCAACGCGACGAACGGGTGGCAATTGCTCGGCGACGGCGCCCTGGGATGGGCCGTTTCGACTGACGAGTCGCTGCCGCCTACTTCCGCGATCCAGCCGGGCGGCGCGGGCGCGATCGGCACGCAGGTCGTTCCGAGCAGCCTCAGCTTGGCGAACGGCGGCGCGCTGTTCGTCGATCTCGACGGCGACACGAACGCGGCCGACAAGTTGACGGTCCAAGGAACACTGACGCTTGGCGGGTCGAGCCGGCTGGAAGTCGCCGTGATCGCGGGCAGCTTGCAGGCGGGTGACAACTTCGACATTCTCGATGCGGTGGCGACCAGCGGCACGTTCAACCAGATCGCGCTGCCGTTGCCGGCGGTGGGACTCAAGTGGGACACGTCGCTACTTCATACAACCGGCGTGATCTCGGTCATCGTCGATCCGAACCCGGACGAAGAACCGCTGCCGGGCAATTCGACGCGGCAGCAGATCGAGGACTATACGAATCTAATTCAGACCGACGTCGAAGCCGCGATGTTCGCCGGAAGTTCGACGGCGTTCGTGCGGATTCCGTTCAGCGTCGCCGACGTTTCGGCCATCGACTCGTTGCGACTGCGGATGAAGTTCGACGACGGGTTCGTGGCCTATATCAATGGGCAAGAGGTCGCGCGGACCAACGCGCCGGCGACCGTGGCGTTTGACTCGACGGCCACGGCCGAGCGGACCAAGGCGCAGGCCCTGCAGTTTGCCGATATTCCTTTGTCGTTCGACGTGAGTCAATTGAACGTTGGTGCGGGGCCGCTCAACGTGTTGGCGATCGCGGGGCTGAATCTCGACCCGCTGGACAACGATTTTCTGCTGCTGGCCGAACTGGTGGGGACGGCGGTTGAGACGAGCGCGCTGCGGTATTTCCAGCCGGCCACGCCCGGGGCGACGAATGACTCGGGCGCACAGGACGTGATCGTGCCGCTGTCGGTCAGCCACGATCGCGGATTCTACGACGCGCCGTTCAGCCTGACGCTGTTCACGGCGACGGCCGAAACGACCATTCGCTATACGACCAACGGTTTGCCGCCGACGGCCACGACGGGGCAGGTCTACACGAATCCGCTGCCGATTAGCGCGACGACGACGCTGCGGGCGGCGGCGTATCGCGACGGGTATCTGCCGACGCCGATCGAAACGCACACGTATCTATTCGTCGACGACATCGCTCAGCAGACGGCGGCTTCGACGTTGGCGGCGGGCTTTCCGGCGACGTGGGGCGGAACCGGTGCCGACTACGGACTCGATCCCGACGTCGTGGGACCGGGCGATTTGTTCGGCGGCGCGTATGCGGCGAGCATTCGCGACGATCTGCGGGCCATCGGCTCGCTGTCGATCGTGATGAATGTGGACGATATGTTTGCGAGCGGCGGGATTTATTCTAATCCGGGCAGCCGCGGCAGTGCGTGGGAGCGGCCGACGTCGCTGGAATACCTTCCGGCCGACGGCAGCGAAGGGTTTCAGATCGACGCCGGCATCCGCATCCAGGGCGGCGCGTTTCGCAGCCACGGTTTGACGCTGAAGAAATCGTTCCGCCTGGCGTTTCGCGATTCCTATGGCGCGTCGAAGCTGCGGTTTCCGTTCTTCGGCGACGACGCGACCGATAAGTTCGACGCCATCGTGCTGCGGTCGAACTCGAACGACGCCTGGAATTTTTGGGGCGGGGGCGGACCGATCTCGCAGTATCTACGCGATCAGTGGGGCCGTTCGACGCAACTGGCATTGGGACAACCGTCACCGCACGGAAACTTCGTGCATCTGTACATCAACGGGCAGTATTGGGGCTTGTACAACCCGACGGAACGACCCAATCAATCGTTCTCCGCCTCGTACTTCGGCGGCGACAAGGAGAATTGGGACGCCATCAACTCCGGCAGCGCGGTCAACGGCAGCACGGCGGCGTGGAACACGATGGTCTCGCTGGCCAGCGCGGTCAACACGACGAACGTGGCCGCCAGCGACGCGGCCTATCAGCGGTTGATCGGCAACAACGCCGACGGCAGCGACAGCCCCGCGCGCGAGAACTATCTCGACGTCGAGAATCTGATCGACTACATGATCGTCAATCTCTACGGCGGCAACAGCGACTGGCCGCATAAGAATTATTGGGTCGGCAGGGAACAAGGCCCGGACAGCACCGGATTCAAGTTTTACATGTGGGACAGCGAGTGGTCGCTGGGTATGCAGTCGAGCGTCAACTCGAATCGCGTCGACGTGGCCAACGGCGTGGCGCAGCCGTACGGCTTGCTGCGGGCGAACGCAGAGTTCCGATTGCAGTTCGCCGATCGCTTGCAGAAGCACTTCTTCAATGGCGGAGCGCTGTACGTCGACCCGGCGAATCCAGCTTACGACCCGGCCCATCCGGAGCGGAATGTGCCGGCGGCCCGTTATGCGGAGCTGGCGGCGCAGATCGAACAGGCGATCGTCGGCGAGTCGGCCCGCTGGGGCGACATGGGTTCGGCCACGCCGCGAACCCATGCCACGTGGGATGCGCAGCGCGACAGCCTGATGGCGAGCTACTTTCCGCAGCGGTCGCAGAACGTGCTGAATCAGTTTCGCTCGGCCGGATTGTATCCGGCCACGGCGGCGCCTGCGTTCGCGGTGGGCGGTATTCCGCAACACGGCGGCCCGTTTCCGGTCGGCGCGCAATTGTCGGTCAGCAATCCAAACGCCGGCGGACAGGGGACCGCGTTCGTCACGTTCGACGGCAGCGATCCGCGGGACTACGACTGGTCGACGCATCAAGCTTCGGCGTCGGCGTCGGCCGTTGCGCTTGCGCCGGGAAGCACCGTTGCGCTGGTCGATACCGTGACTGTGAAATCTCGAATTCGCCGCGACATCGGGGGAGGGCAGTTTGAGTGGAGCGCACTGACCGAAACGACGTTCGCGCCGGTGCTGTCCGACCTGCGGATTACCGAGGTTCACTACCATCCGGCCGATCCGACGGCGGAAGAACTTACGGTCGATCCGACGTTCTCGGCAAGCGATTTCGAGTTCGTCGAATTGCGCAACGTCGGGGCCAGCACGATCAATCTATCCGGGGCGACGCTGAGCGACGGCGTGACGTTCGCTTTCGCCGGTTCGGCCGTGGCGTCGCTTGCGCCAGGCGAGCGGGCCGTCGTGGTGAGCAACGCGGCGGCGTTCGATCTGCGATATGCCGACGAGCTGAGCGGGATTCGCGTCGCGGGGACATTTGCCGGGAACCTGAACAACGGCGGCGAGAAGATTGTGCTTTCTGGCGCGTTCGGCGAGACGCTCGTCGATTTCCGCTTCGCCGACGGCTGGTATCCGCACACCGACGGCGAAGGGTATTCGCTGACCGTCGTCGACGACGCCAACTTGCTCGCCGACCTCAACGCCAGCGGCAGCTGGCGGCCGAGTCAGCGGTTGCACGGTTCGCCGGGGAGCGGCGACGTCGCACCGACGCCGGGCGCGGTCGTTGTCAACGAAGTGCAGGCCAACACGGGCGGCGCGGATCGCATCGAGCTAAAGAACGTCTCCAGCGCGCCGGTCGACGTCGGCAATTGGTTCGTCAGCAATTCGACCGACGATCGCCGCAAGTATCGCATCGCGGCGGGCACGATCATTCCGGCCGGCGGATTCCTCGTGCTGACCGAAGCGAGCCACTTCGGCGCGACGAGCAGCGACGCCGGGGCACTCGTGCCGTTCGCGCTTAGCGAGCACGGCGATTCGGTGTTGATCAACGCCGCCGACGGCAGCGGCGAGTTGTTCGGCTATCGCGAAGAGCAGTCGTTCGCGGCGACGCTGGCCGGCGAAGCGATTGGCATTTATACGAAGAGCAGCGGCGGCACCGACTTCGTGCGGCTCGATTCGTCCTCGTTCGGGTCGGCGAATGGTGCGCCGGTCGTCGGACCACTTGTGATTAACGAGGTGATGTACAACCCGGCGGTTGGCGAGCTGGAGTTTGTTGAGATTCGCAATGTCTCGGCGGCAGCGGTCGCGCTCGACGACGGCGCCGGCAACGCCTGGCGATTGCGGGGCGCGATCGAGTTCGCGTTTTCGCTGGGGCAGTCGATTCCGGCCGGCGGATATGCCGTCGTCGTGCAAGGAGCGGATGGCGGCGACGCGGCAGCCGAAGCAGCGGCGTTTCGCGCGTCGCGCGGGGTGCCGGCGAGCGTGCCAATATACGTTTACACCGACGCGCTACACGGCAGCCTCAACAACGGCGGCGAAAAACTGTTTCTCGACATGCCGGGCGCGGCGGATTCGGGACTGGCCGAGCAGCCGTTCGTGCTCATCGACGCCGTGCGATACGAACCGGTCGCGCCGTGGCCGACGGAAGCCGACGGCGGCGGATCGTCGCTGTCGCGAATCGTCTCGACGGCCTACGGCAACGACGTCGCCAACTGGCTCGCCGGCACGATCGGCGGCACGCCGGGGAGCGAGAACGTCGGCATCGATACCACGCCGCCGACCACGCCGGCAAATCTGTCCGCGCGGCTGGTCGGCACGAATCGCGTGCTGCTCTCGTGGAATCGCTCCGCCGATCCGCAGACGGGCATATCGCACTACAACGTGTATCGCAACGGCGCGCTGGTGGCCTCGACGCCGCTGCCGGTGATGACCGACGACGGCGTATCGCCGAGCACGACGCTGACGTATCAAGTTTCGGCGGTCAATCGCGATGGGCTGGAAAGCCTGCGGAGCGTGGCGGCGGTCATCGGCGCCCAGTCGGTGAGCTATCAGGACGGTGTATCGCCGACGGGTGCCTACGTCGGCACGCGCGACACGGAGATTCGCGGCGGCCAAGCGACGACGAACTACGGTGCCGACACCAACCTCGAAGTCGACGGCGAGGACGGAGGTTTCGATTTGTCCGTGTTGTTGCAGTGGCAGGTCAGTCCGCTCGACGTTCCGGCCGACAGCGAGATCGTCGGAGCGTCCATCACGCTGGACGTCACGAACCAGACGAACGGGCCGTATGAGATTTCGCAAGTTTTGCGTCCTTGGCAGGAAAACGAGGCGACATGGGACGAACCCAGCTCGGGACAGCCCTGGGCATCGCCTGGCGCCAGCGGCGTCGGCGTCGATCGTGGCGAGGTGTTGGCGACCATCGGCAGCGCCCCGGTCGGGCGACAGACGTTCGCGTTCAGCGCGTCGGGCGTCGACGTCGTTCGCCTATGGTTTCAGGGCACGGTCGCGAATTACGGCGTGGTGATCGGCAACGCCTCGACAACCGACGGCCTGGATTTCAGTTCGCGAGAGGTCGTCGCTGCGGCAAATCGTCCGACGTTGACCATCAGCTACGTGTCGGCTCCGACGCTGGGCGTGTACGGCGACGTGAACGTGAGCGGCGGAGTCGACGATGCCGATATCGACTTCTTGTACGAGGCGATCGCCGTCGGCAACAGCGATCCGCTGTTCGACTTGAATTTGGATTCGGTCGTCGATCGCGGCGACGTCGACCGGTTGGTGCAAACGATTCTGGGTACGCAGTACGGCGACGCGAATCTCGACGGCCGGGTCGACCGCGCGGATGCCGCGATACTGTCGCGCAGCTTCGGCACGGCCGCGTTGTGGCGAACGGGCGATTTTGACGGTGACCGGCTGGCGACGCTCACGGATGCGGCGATGTTGCAGGCGGGCATGTCGCCGGCTGCTTCGCCAGGCTTGGATGCGCCGCAGGCGGCGGCCGCGCTGCGCGTTGACTTGCGATCCAGTTTGCCGACGGCGAGGGGCAATGTCGCGGTGAGGGGTGATGTCGCGGCGAGGCTTACCGCGCGGCGTTTGCCGCGCTCCGATGGACACGTTGCGTCGGGGAACTCTGCGCTGGTGGCCGAGCGGAGTCGACGCGATGCGCACGACGATAGTTCGGCGGCCCGTCGAGCGCGCGGCGACGTGCTCAGCGGCATGGAGCGCGCGCGACGACGTTCGGCCGCCCGCGTCGGATTGGCGGATGCGGCGGATATCGTGTTTTCCGCAGATTTTGGCCGTTGAAATTAGGCCAGTGGCTTTGTATGAATGAGGGAATCGCGGACGGATTGCGCGCGGACTGCTGGTTTGCGGACGGAATCGCGATGGGTCTTTGAAAACTTGTTGCATTTTTTCGCGGCGTTGCCCGTTAGCCGAGGATTCTGTTTGGCGCGGCCGCCGGAGGGAAGTCGGGGATCTATTGAACGCAGGTACTGGGGCCCCCCTAGGATTCGTTCAATAAGTTGGCTGCTCGGCGACACGAAGCGGTTGCGTAGAGTTCGCAGACGCCCCGACTTGTCTGGCGCGGATCGGTGCGGTCGTCAAAGATGTTTCCGGCCGCGGTGCGAATGTGCGCAGCGGAATGCTCGGCGTGCGAATTCGCGCGATTAGGGGGCTCGCTCGTCGGTCGTGAGGACAGCGTCGCCGGGAAAGGCGAGCGGGATCGACTAACGACGATGGGTTGTCAGGGGGTTCGTATTGGCGTTGCGATCGGAGCGAACGCACTTTGCCGTCGGCCGCCAAACCTGATACCTTCGTAGACTTCATCGACGAATCCTCGCCGGTTGCCGGCGATTGCGCATACGAATCTCGCCTTCGATGTTTGCACAAATCGTTACCATTCCCGGTTTCAACGAGCCGTTCAGTTCGCTTTCGCACTATCTGGGCGGCTTGGTGTTCGCCGTGTTGGGCGCGGTATTGATCGCCCGCGGCCGTGGCGATCGGCTGCGTGTGGCGGCGCTTACGCTGTACGTGCTGACGCTGCTGTTCATGCTCTCGATGAGCGGCACTTTTCATCTCGTGCGTCGCGGCACGATGACGCACGACGTTATTGGAAGGCTGGACTACGCTTCGATCTTCCTGCTGATCGCCGGGTCGTTCACGCCGCCGCACGCGATTCTCTTTCGCGGTTGGGGACGGTGGGGCGCGATCGCGTTGATTTGGTCGATCGCCGTGGTGGGCGTGACGTTCAAGACGATCTTCTTCGAGCAATTCACGCACGGCATCAGCGTTGCGATCTATATCGCGATGGGCTGGATCGGCGCGTTCGGCGGCGTGGTTGCCTGGCGGCGGTACGGATTCGAGTTCGTCAAGCCGCTGTTCGCCGGCGCGTTGGCCTATACGATCGGCGCGTTGTTTGAAGTGATGGGAACGTACCTCACGCTGTGGCCGGGCGTGATCGAAAGCCACGAGATCTGGCACGTCGCGGTCCTGCTGGGCGCGGCGTTTCACTGGGCATTCATCTACCAGTTTGCCGACGGGTCCGTGCCGCCGGTCATCGATCGCTCGTCGACGTCTGGCCGGACGAAGCATCCATCGTCGCCGCATAAACCGCCTACGGCGACGGCAACGAGATCGGCCTGAACTGGACTGAGCGAACGTCGATCTTTCGCGTTCGGTCGACCGTCCCAGCCGCCCGGAGGACGACGCGGTGATCGCCCGTCTTGCGAAACACGACCGTTTTGAATTCGTCGGTGGCGAATTGGCCGGCGGTTGGCCGAATCGGCGTCGTTCGCCGCCAGGTGTCTTGGGGGTGGGCGGTGCCGCCGGCGGTGGCGTTGGCAGCGGCGGCGAGTTCGATTTCAAACGTTTGCGCGGCTTCGCCGGCGGCGGAATAGGTGATGCTCGCCGCATAGAATCCGGCTTTGCGAATGCGAACGGTCCACGACACCTCGACGCGCCCTTCGAGGAGCGTCATATCCAACACGTCGCCGACGCGGCGATGGGCATCGTCAGGGGCGACGTTGTCCGCCGTGCAGCGGAGTGTGCCTCCGTCGGGCCGAACGATCGGCGGGGCGTCCGACCGCGTTGTCGATCGACCGCCCGGCGGGGGTTTTACGATCACGATGGGTGGTTTTTCCGGATTGCCGCGGTCGTTGTCGCGGCCGAACAAGACCCATGCCCCGGCGCAGGCCGTAAAGATCGTCAGGGCGATGCTCGGCCACATCAGCGGACGACCGGTGCGCCGCCGCGCGACGATGTGCGCGGCGGTTCCTTCTTGCGTGGCCGATGCGTCGGCGCGCGTTGGGGAATTATCGAACGCGAAGTCGAGCGCCGGATCGATCGGCGGTGTTTCGAGATCGAAGGCCGGCGGCTGCTCGACGGCACGGAGCCGCTTGCCGGATGCCGCGCTCTTTTGAGCGGCGCTTTTGTCCGCGGCCAATTGCCCTTGAATCGCGGCGTCGTACGCGCCGCGCGTGGCTGGATTCAACAGGCACTGCTTGGCCGCGGCGAGGCGATTGAGCACTTTCTGCGTGGCGGCGGCACGCGGACCGTTTTGATGTTTTCGGACGGCGGCCATGCGCTCGTCGGCCGCTTGCTCGATTTTCTCGGCGCGATCCTCGAACAGCTTCAAGCCGAGCAATCGGTAATGATGCGGCGGCTGTTCTGCCGTCGGAATGCCCAGCCATTGGGCGAGCGGATCGAAGGCATTGGCGGACGTGGATCCCATATTCGATTGTCGCGGTCTGGCTTATTCGGCCGTAGCGGCTTTTTTCTCGGCGACCGACTTGAGATTCGCCAGCCCTTTCTCGTAGTCCGCACCTAGCATTCTGTCGATGAGAAGCCCGAAGTATCGGCCCGGCGGCCAGACGCCCATGTCGGCGTCGAACCACCATTTGACATTTGTTTTTCCGTCGACCGGCTCGAACGTAAAGCCACACTTGGCCGGCCCGCCGTCGTCTCCTTCAAACGACAGCAGCATTTCGATCGACTTGCCGGGGTGGCTTTCGACGATTTCGAGCTTGCCGGCGCCGAGTTCTTCGGACTTCCACGAATACCAGGCACCCTTGCCCGCCGCCGGTCCGCCGTAGGTGACTTCGATGGTTGGATCGCGATCTTTACCCCAGGGCGTCCAGTGTTCCCACTGATGCAAGTCGTTCACCAGCACGAAAACCGAGTCCGCCGGAGCGTCGATGGTCGCGCTGCGTTCGACGTTCACCTCGCGCGGCAGCAAGAACCCAATGCACAGCAATACGACCAACAGCCCAACGAAACCGATAAGCACTCGTTTTAGAATCGTCATGATCTACTCCCAGTTTGGCATTTACTCTTCTGCACCGCGAGTTCCGTATTGCGCAGGCCGACCGCCGCTTTCGCTCCTTGCCAGCTATCCCGCCGGGCGAACTCGCTCTCGATTGCCCGTAGCACGGCCGGCTTATCGAGACACCAACTTGGCCCCACGAAATAGTCCGGCGGCGCGTCGCCGCTGACTCGTTCCACGACGCACGTTGGCGGTAGCCGTTCCAACACGTCGACGAGCGTGCGAACGTAGTCGTCGCGCTCGATCAACTCGACCTCGCCGGCGGCGACCTGATCGGCCAGCGGCGTATTCTTCACCGCGTATAAGTTATGAATCTTCACCGCGTCGACACCCAGCCGCACTGCTTCTTGCGCCGATGCCAGCATGTCGTCGTGCGATTCGCCGGGCAAGCCGAGGATCAAGTGCGCACAGACCTCGAATCCTCGTCCGCGGCTTCGCTGCATGGCGTCGATCATTGCGTCGTGACGATGTCCACGATTCATCCAGTCGAGCGAGCGGTCGTGCATGGTCTGCATTCCGTACTCGACCGACAGATACGTGTGCTGGGCGATCTCGCCGAGCAGGTCGAGGACGTCGTCGCCGACGCAGTCGCTGCGGGTGCCGACAGCCATGCCGACGACCAGCGGATGGGCGAGTGCCTGCTCGTACAACGGTCGCAAGCGTTCGACGGCCGCGTAAGTGTTCGTGGCCGGCTGAAAATAGGCGAGAAATCTTTTCGCGGTATAGCGGAGTTGAATTCGCCGAATGCCCTCGTCGATCTGACCGGCGATGTTTTGCCGCGGCAGGCGTCGGCTGGGGCTGAAGCTGCGGTTGTCGCAGAACGTGCAGCCGCCGGTCGCCACGGTGCCGTCGACGTTTGGGCAGGTGAACCCGGCGTCGACGCTGACCTTATGAATCCGCTGGCCGAAACGCTGGCGAAGGGAATAATTGTAGGCGTAGTACCGCAAGCCAGCCGCTCGCCACGCTGGGGTCAGGTCGTCCGTCGACGAATCCGCCGCAGATGCTTGCAATGCCGACGTTGGCCCGCTCGTTGTCATAGCAATTTTGCGCCGATTTGCTGCATTTTCGTGCTGCAATTCACGCGAATCAGCACGGCCAAACGTCGGGCACTTTCGCTCGATGCGCGGCCCAGTTATGGTGGAATGTAGGTGTAAGAATGGCCGACAAATCCCCCACCAAAGATGATACGACCTCGCCCGCGGGGCCACAACCCAAGCGCGACGCACCGAGGCGTGAAGTAACCATGCGTGAAGTGCTTGGGCAGATGCTTCCGGCCGGCGGCGGCGATCCGATTCCGCTGCTGAAGCGCGAACTGCTCGTCGGTCGTCGCGAAAGCTGCGACATCGTACTCCGCTTCGCCAACGTGTCGGCCCACCACTGTAAGATGTTTCTCGATGGTGGATATTGGTACATCAAAGATCTCAAGAGCCGCAACGGCACGCGGGTCAACGGCGTCAAGATCGACGAGCATCGGCTCGACCCGGGCGACGAGCTGACGATCGCCCGGCATCGTTACGAATTCGTTTACTCGCCGATCGAGCTCGGAGCGGTTGGCCCGCCGCCGGACGACGACATTTCCGGCGTCTTTTCGGCATCGTTGATCCAGCGGCTCGGGCTAGATCGGCGCGCGGCCGACACGGCGCGGCCCGCGTCGCAGCGCCGTCGCATTGAGATTTCGCCCGAGGAGGACTAACGCCGCCGGCCACTGCGCGCAGCGCAACCGTTCGCCGTCGCAGCGCTCCCTAGCGCTATTGGCAGTTCGCACTTCCTCGGAAGTCTGCGATGAAGTCGAACGGCTTCCCGCGGCGTTTCCGATGGCCATGCCGCGTGCGTTCATGCTTGTTGACGAAACGAATCGCGTCGACAATATCCCGAATACCCCGCGTTCTGCGGAATTGAAGAAACACTTTTGGCACGCGAACATACCGACGGAAGGGCGCTCGTGATGGACTCCGCGATAGCGAAACTGCCGGCCGTCATTGAGAGCGTGACCATTCTCGACGACGTGCTGAGCGAGCCTTCTGGGCAGGCCATTGCGGCGCTCGCGCGGCTCGACGGCGACCTGATGTTGCTTGGCGTCGGCGGCAAGATGGGGCCGACGCTTGCCCGCATGGCTCGCCGCGCGAGCGACGCCGCTGGTGCCCGTCGCCGCGTGATCGGCGTTTCGCGATTTTCGACGCCGGCCCACGAGGCGTGGCTTCAATCGCACGGCGTCGAGACGATTCGGTGCGATCTGACCGACGCGGCCCAATTGGATCGATTGCCTGACGCGGCCAACGTTATCTTCATGACCGGCATGAAGTTCGGCGCCACCGGCAGCGAGCCGCTCACATGGCTGACCAACGTATTCGCTCCTGGAATGGCCTGCCGTAAGTTCGCCCGCAGCCGAATCGTGGCGTTTTCGACCGGCAACGTGTATCCGCTGATGCCCGTCGCCGGCGGCGGCTCGGTCGAAACGGACGCACTGCGGCCGGTCGGCGAGTATGCCATGAGCGCCCTTGGACGGGAGCGGATTCTACAGCACTTCAGCGGCGCGCTGGCGATTCCGATGGCCGTGTTGCGGCTGAATTACGCGCAGGATCTGCGCTACGGCGTGCTGTACGACATCGCCCGCGCCGTGTGGTGCGGAGAATCCGTCGACGTGACGATGGGCCACTTCAACGCGCTTTGGCAGGGCGACGCGAACGCGATGGCGCTGGCCGCCTTCGACCACGCGACGACTCCGGCGGCGACGATCAATCTTGCCGGCGAGGAAACGCTAAGCGTGCGGCGCATCGCCGAGCAGTTTGCGCGATTGTTCGATAGGCAAGTCGCGCTTTGCGGAACTGAAGCATCCGACGCGCTGTTGAGCAACGGCTCGACCGGCTATCGTCTGTGCGGCATTCCGCGTGTGTCCGTGGGGCAGATGATCGAATGGATCGCCGATTGGATCCGCCGCGACGGCCCGACGCTCGGCAAGCCGACTCGTTTTGAGGTCCGCGATGGAACCTTTTAGTCGCGGCGATTCGCAGCACGAGCGAGTGGGGTCTGAGAACGATTCATGATCGACGACGATACACGCGAACTGTTGCAGAGAGGGGCGGTCATTCCGGCTTGCCCGCTCGCGCTCACGGAGCGGCGTTCGCTGGACGAGCGGCGGCAACGCGCGCTGCTGCGATACTACATTGCGGCCGGCGTCGGCGGCGTGGCCGTCGGCGTGCATACGACGCAGTTCGCGATTCGCGATCCACGCGTCGGATTGTACGAGCCGGTCCTCTCGCTCGCGGCGGAGGAATTGCGGCGAGCCGATCGGACGCTCGTTCGCATCGCCGGCGTCTGCGGCGCGACGCAGCAGGCCCTGGCTGAGGCCGAACTGGCACACGGCTTGGGCTACCACGCGGTCTTGTTGAGCTTGGCGGCCCTCGCCGATGCGGACGAGGATGCTCTGGTGCGTCATTGTCGCCGGGTGGCCGAGATCGTTCCGGTGGTCGGATTCTATTTGCAGCCTGCGGTGGGCGGGCGGGTGTTGACGTATGCCTTTTGGCGGCGATTTCTCGAAATTGAAAACGTCGTAGCGATCAAGATCGCGCCGTTCGATCGCTATCGAACGCTCGACGTGGCCCGCGCCGTGGCGGACTCGCGCCGTGGTGACGTCGCTCTCTACACAGGCAACGACGACCAAATCGTGCTCGACCTGTTGACGCCATTTCATTTTGGGACTGCCGATGCCGATGTCGATGTCGAAGTCGTGAACGACGCCGATGCGCTCCAAGCGACGCAGCGGGACTTGCGCATCGTCGGCGGGTTGCTTGGCCATTGGGCGGTTTGGACGCGCAAGGCCGTCGAACTGCTCGAAGATTGTCGCGCGGCCGTATGCGAGGGAGGCGGTGCGCCGGTCGATCTGCTTCGCCGTGCCGTGGAAGTGACCGATTGCAACGCGGCCTTTTTCGATGCCGCCAACAACTACCGCGGCTGCATCGCCGGCCTGCACGAAGTTCTCCGGCGGCAAGGTCTGTTGGCCGGCACATGGTGCCTCGACCCCGACGAGCGGCTCAGCCCCGGCCAATCCGACGAGATCGACCGCGTCTATCGAGCGTACCCGCATCTACACGACGATGCGTTTGTCGCCGAGCACGCCCAACAGTGGCTTCGCCCGTGACCGTCGCTGGAAAGCGAAACAGTTCCGTGTCCGAGGCGCGGCGATAGTACGAA
>JAJDEG010000251.1 GCA_029259895.1 Planctomycetota bacterium | reverse complement strand
CTACACCGCCGGCAGCAACGCCGTTACGGTACACATCGGTGCCGGTTCGACGACGACGCAGATTCGCACGGCATTGACCGGCAACACGGCGTTCAATAACGAGTTCACGACGACCGGCACGGGTACGCGGACGTACACCGCCGGCGACAACGCCACGGACGTAACGACCGGTGGGGCCAACGGCAACCGCATCAACCTGACGGCGGCGGCAAATGGCGCGTCGCTCAACGGCCTGGATGTGATCATCACGGCGGGTGCAGCGTCGGCCGGTGCCGAAACCGCCGTATATGCTTCAGGCGGGAACACGTTGACCATCGATTTGCACGCCACGTCGACGGTCGCGGACGTGGTGTCGGCGATCAACAGCCAGGTGACAGAGGTCGATGCGACACCGGTGGGGTTGGGCGGCACATTTACCGCCACGACCTTCTCGTCCGTCCTGTCCGGAGGCGTCAATAGCAACCAATTCCGTCTTACCGCGCTCAACGCCGGAACGGACTACGACAACGTCACGGTGAACTTCACCACGGACGGCGCGGTGACGGCCGGTTTGGAAGTCATCACCTACGATTCGTCGACGAAGATCTTGAGCATCCGCCACAATGCGGCGTCCACGACGGCCCAGGTAATTGCCAGCATTTCGGCCGACGTGGGTACGCTGTTCACGGCGACGGCCCTAGATGGAACCGCCGGCGTTTACGCGGACGCCGACGATGCGACGAACGCCACGGCGGGCGGCAGCGGCGCCGGAGCATATCAAAACTTGAGAATCGATCAGGCGAATTTCGGTACGTTGAGTCAAATCGACGTCGACATCACGGTCGACGCGCAGGCGACCAAGGCCTCGCTCGTCTACTCCGGCGGAACGTTGTCGAGTGCTCTGAGCCTCCAGGTTGGCGGCAAGAGCGGCTTTGAAGTGTTCCAGTTCGGTGGTAGCACGACTATCACGCAAATTCGCGACGCTTTGAATCTCGTGTCCGATGCGACCGGTGTTACGGCCCGCATCGACGGTGCGAATCTCGTGATCGAATCGAGCGAGTACGGCACCGACGCGTTCGTGACCACGCAAGCCCTCAATGTCGGCGGAGCCTTCCTTACGACGCTGGAAGATGGCCTTACTCAAGCCGATCGCGTTTCCGGTACGGATGTCGCGTTGCGAATCAACGGCGTGCGAGCGACCGGTCAAGGTCTAAAGGCCTCGCTCAATACGTCGACGCTCGACTTGAGCTTCTCCGTAGACGAGTCGCTGATCGACGGCAGCAATTTTTCGTTCTCGATCACCGGCGGCGGAGCGATCTTCCAACTCGGTCCGGACGTGGTGTCCAACCAGCAAGCCCGGCTCGGCATCCAAGGCGTCAGCACGGCGACGCTCGGTGGCGTAAGCGGAACGTTGTTCCAACTCCGCTCTGGCGGCGAGAAGGATTTGGCCACCGACGTCAAGGCCGCGGCCAAGATCGTCGACGAGGTCATCACCTCCGTCACCGGTCTTCGCGGTCGATTGGGTGCCTTCCAGCGAACGACGTTGGAGACGAATATCTTCACGCTCAACGACACGTTGGCCAACCTGGTCGACGCCGAAAGCTCGATCCGCGACGCCGACTTCGCCGCCGAAAGCGCAAAGCTGACGCGGGCACAGATCCTCGTACAGTCGGGTACGTCGGTGTTGGCCATCGCCAACCAGAACCCGCAGAACGTACTGGCCCTGCTGCGATAAGCGGCGTCCGTCGGTTAAAGCTCATTATCACAGCCGGTCCTTTGCCGTTTACGCGGCAATGGACCGGCTTTTTGTTTCTCCCTAGTCATCGACAGCGGAGGCACCGAAGGAACGCGCCAAAGTTTACCTACGCGCTTTAGATTCTCACGCCCCCAGGCCGATACCAAAGAATACGCGGTGAGCTACATGCCGCGCGGTCGACTTGGTCACGAACGCGGACGAGCCGGGCAGCTATGGGACGTATCACTTCATCGATCGGCCTGGTTACCGGTGTCCCGATCACCGAAACGGTCGAGAAGCTCGTCGCGTTGCAGACCGGCCCGCGCGATCAGCTTGCGGCGGCTGTCAAGCGAACGCAGGAACGACAAGCGGCCGTCGTCGATCTGACGGCACGGCTCATCGCGTTGCAGTTCACCGGAAATGCGCTGGGCCAGACGTCGACCTTCGACGCGGTGACGGCCACGAGCAGCGACACCAACGTCCTGGGCGTCACGGCGGGCGCATCGGCGGCGGTCGGCACGCATCAGATCACCGTGGTGCGCAAGGCCCAATCGCAACAATCGATCAGTAGTGGTTTCGCCTCGCGGACGGCGCCTTTGGCGGCCGGCACGTTGGCGTTTCGCTTCGGCGGTGCCGTCAATCCCGACACGTCGCTCTCCGTGCTCAACGGCGGAACCGGCGTGCCGCGGGGTTCGATTCGCATTACCGATCGCAGTGGCGCGTCGGTGGATATCGACCTGCGGTACGCCCGTAGCGTCGACGACGTGCTCGCGGCGATCAACGGCAACTCGGCGATTCGCGTGACGGCGGAAGTCGATGGCGACGCGTTGCGGTTAACGGATCGCAGTGGAGGAACTACGTCGAATCTGCGCGTGGACGAAGTCGGCGTCGGCGGCAAGACCGCCAAGGCATTGGGTTTATCGAGCATCGACACCGCCGCGGTTTCGGCCCGGGGCGACGACGTTGTGTTCCTCGGCCGCGCCGTGCAGCTTTCAAACTTTAACGACGGACTCGGCGTGCGGATCAGCGACACGTTGCCCGACTTGCGGATTTCGCTGCGCGACGGCTCGACGCTGGAGATCGATCTGCGGCGCGCCGCCACAGGCGACGGGCATGCCACGGCGACAACGACTGCGGCGAACGGCCCCGACGCGCGACTCAAGGTGACAGCCGACGGCGAAGGATCGGACTTCGACGGCGTGAAGATCGTCTTCGTCGACGACCCGGCGGTCACCGTCGGCAACGAAACGGCGGTTTATGACGAGAGCGATCCCGAAAATAAGACGCTGACCTTCCGCATTGACGCGGGAAACACCACCGCCGGCGATATCGTATCGGCTGCATCCGCGTCGCTGGCCGGCAAGTTCACCCTGGCTGTCGACGAATCCGGCGACGGCACGGGCGTCGTCGAGGTGACGGATACCGGCGTTACGGCGGGCGGCGCACCGCAAGTGGCCGCGAACGAGCTGAGCCTGGGCGAGTTGATCGACACGATCAACGCGGCCGACCCAACGAAGCTGCGGATCGATTTCTCGCCGGATGGAGATCGGTTGCAGCTCGTCGATCTGACCACCGACGAAGGTCACGATTTTCAAATCGAAGGACTCTTCGGGTCGCAGTTGGCGCACGATCTCGGTCTCGACGGCGAAGTCGACGGCGATACGATCGTCGGCGGACGCATTCTTGCTGGCCTGAATACGGTCTTGCTAAAGTCGCTCGATGGTGGCAAGGGCCTCGCGCCGCTCGGTACGCTGTCGATTACGGATCGGGCTGGCGCAACTGCGTCGATTGACTTGAGCCAGGCCGAAACGTTGCACGACGTCATCGCCGCGGTGAATGCGTCGGGTATCGGCGTGAAGGCGCAGATCAACGACGCCCGCAACGGCCTGTCGATTCTCGACACCAGCGGCGGCGGTGGGAACTTGATTGTCGGCAACGGCGATGAGTTTACGCACACGGCCGAGAAGTTGGGGCTGGTGTTCGACGGGGCCAAATCGCGCGCCGAGTCGGGCAACCTGCGGTTGCAGACCGTGGGGCACAACACGACGCTCGCGTCGCTCAACGGCGGAAATGGGATCGCCGTCGGACGGATTCGCCTTCACGACTCACTCGGTGGTACGAATAGCCTGAATCTCGCTTCCGATTCGATCAAAACCATTGGTGATGTGATCAATGCGATCAATGCCTTGGCCGTCCAGGTCACGGCTCGCATCAACGACGACGGCGACGGTATCCTGCTGATCGACGAAGCCGGCGGACCGAATCAGATCCGCGCCGAGGACATTTCCGGGCGCGCTGCCCGCGATCTCGGTTTGCTGGGAACCGGTACGAAGGTTGACATCGACGGCAACGGCGATCTACGTTCGATTCTCAGCGGTTCGTCTGCGATTCGCATTGATGTCGAAAGCGGCAGTTCGCTGGACGACCTGGTCGCCAAGATCAACGAGCGCGACGCTGGCGTGACGGCGGGCGTGTTGAGCGACGGCGCGGTGTTTCGGTTGTCGCTTACGAGCGGGCGATCTGGCGACGTGGGGAACATCCTTTACGACACCACCGGACTCGACTTCTCGATCGAGGAAACCGCCCACGGCCGCGACGCCCTGGTGCTTTACGGCGTCGGCGAGAATTCGGCGTCGAGCGTGCTGGCGTCGTCGCGAACGAATCGGTTCGAGTCGTTGGTCGGCGGATTGACGTTCGACGTCAAAAACACCTCCACTTCGGCGGTGACGGTCTCCGTTGCCCGTACCGACACGCAGGCCGTCACGCGGGCGAAGGCGTTCGTCGAAGCGTACAACGCGATCCAGGAAAAGCTCAAGGGCTATACGTCGTTCGACCAGGACACGTTCAAGACGGGCGTGCTGTTCGGCTCCGGCGAGACGTTGCGCATACAATCCGACGTGAGTCGCGTGTTGAGCGGACGCATATTCGGCGCGGGGCAGTTCACGTCGCTCAATCAGATCGGCATCGATATCCAGCAGGACGGCAAGCTCAAGTTCGACGAGACGAAGTTTTCCGGCGCGCTCACGCAAGATCGGGCGGCCGTGAAGCAGTTCTTCACGGCCGAGAATACGGGGTTCGTCAAGCGGCTCAGCGACGTCGTCGATTCGTTGGCGGGCCGCGATCGGTCGCTGCTCGTGTCGCGTTCCCAGGCGCTTGAGATCAGAGTTCAGTCGGACAATCAGCGCGTCGAGTTTCTTTCCGCAAGGCTCGATAAAGTCCGCGAGAAGCTGCTAATTCAGTTCTACCGCATGGAAGAAGCCATCGGCAAGCTTCAGAGCAGCCTCACCGCCATTCAACAGATCCAAGGCATCGCACCGCTCAGCTTCACGCGCGGCTCTTAGCCGCAACGTCAACCACGGTAACCACGCTCTCACCCAGGGATTCAACCGCATGGACGCCGCCACTCGCGAACAGTACTTGTCTTCGCAGATATTCACCGCTTCGCCGGAACGCTTGCATTTGATGCTCATCGATGGGGCGATACGCTTTGCCCGACAATTGCGCGAAGCGCTGACGGCGAGTGACCAAGAAACGGCGACGTCCGTCGGCGAGCGCTGCCGCAACGTGCTAAGTGAGATGTTGCTATGCGTCGAGCGCGACGGTAACGACGCCTCAAAGCGGCTGCGGTCGATCTACACGTTTCTGATTCGCCAGGTGGCGGACGCGCAGATTCGCCGACACACCGAGTCCGTCGACGGCGTGCTCGATGTGCTGGCCATCGAACGCGACACGTGGGCCAAAATGTGCGAGCAGCTTGGTCCGCGGGAATATCGCCGCGATGCCGCGCCCAACGACGCGACACATTTCGACTCGGCGTCGCCGACGTTTGTGTCGCCGACGCCGGCGGTCGAGTCGTTTTCGGTCGAAGCGTAGGCAGGCGACGCCCGCCGCGCCGTTGACGGTGCGGCCGACGGTGCGAACGACGGTGCGAACGACGCGGCAGTCGATGGGAGCGGCCGGGCCATGACTTGCGAAGCACGACGAGCTTACGTCGCGGCAGAGTTGCAGTCGGCGTCGCCCCAGCGATTGCGCCTGATGCTCATCGAAGCGGCGATCGGCGACGTCGAGGCCGCCCGATCGCATGCACACGCCGGCCATTGGGCCATTGCCGGCGAATCCTTCGTTCGCGCGCGCAGGGCGATCGTCGAACTGCTCGTCGGCATCAAACAAGACACCGACGGAACGGCCGGCGAACTGACGCGCAAGGTGCAATCGCTGTACGCCTACCTGTTCCGCGAGCTTAGCGAAGCCCAACTCTATCGCGACGCAAAGCGCCTCGATGACGCGCTAAAAATCCTCTTGCTCGAACGCGACACGTGGCGACAAGTCTGCGCGCAAACCGGTGAAAGGCCCGGCAATGAGGCACACTCCGCACAATCGACAAGCCTCTCACTGCACGGGTGAACGCCGCATCGGAGCGGGCTTTCTTTACCCTGCGGTCAGCAGGACGATCTGCCCGATCGCGGTTACGCCTGCGGTCGTCGTTCGAGAATGGAACGCGAGTTCGCGTCGTGGCACTGGCAAAGCCAGCGGCACCCCGCGAAAATGGTTGAGACGCGAGTCGAGACATGGTCTCCAGTGCCACCCCGCCGCAGCCAACAGTTACCATGTAACCTACGGCAGTTG
>JAJDEG010000026.1 GCA_029259895.1 Planctomycetota bacterium | reverse complement strand
ACGACAGCAGCAGTTCTCCGCCGCTGAGCACGTCGGCTCGCCATGCTGGATCGACGACCACCGTCGACGTCGATTCGTGAACAATCGCCGGCCCGGCGATACGATCGCCGGGACGCAAGTCCACGCGCCGCAGCACCGTCGCTTCGCGCCGTCGCGCATCGAACCATGCAGTCGCCGAGCGCTCGCCTCGAACGACGTGCGGCTCCACGGCTTGCGAACGCGGCAAGTCTTCGGCGCTGCGGCCAACCACTTCCACCCGCACGGCGACAATCTCCAACGGACGGTTCTCGTGGACGTAACCGTAAAGCTGCCGATGCTCGGCCGCAAACGCCTCGGCGTAGGTCGTCGCACTGGGTAATCCAGTGCCACCCGGCGATGAGCCATTGCCACCCGGCTCGCGGATCGTCAAATACGCATCCAACCCACGATAGCGAAGATCGAGCGAGCGGCGCACCTCGATCCGCTCGCGGGCGATTCCCTCGCGCTCGACTTCCTCCGCTGCCGGCTTGGCGATCGCATCGAACGTATCCGCCAGCGCCGCCACGGCGTCGTCGCTGTAAGGCTGATACACGCCGGCCATGCCGTGCCGCGTGATTTCCGCCATGCCGATGCCATATGCGCTCAAGATTCCGGCATCGGGATGCAGCAACACTTTCTCCATGCCCAGCTCGCGAGCAACCGCGCAGGCATGTTGCCCCGCCGCACCGCCGAACGCCACCAGCACGTAATCGCGCGGGTCGTAGCCCTTGGCCACGGAGATCGAGCGAATCGCTTTCACCATGTTCGCATTCGCGACGCGCAAAAATCCATCGGCCAACTCGACCGGCTCGTAGCGCTTGGCGGTCGCGGTAGCGATTTCCTCGACGAGCGCGGACAAACGTCGCTCGACCGCCCCACGATCGAGCGGAAACGGAAAGAATTCCGGCGGAATCTTGCCCAAAAAGAAATTGATGTCGGTCACGGCCAGCGGACCGCCGCGACCGTAACACGCCGGGCCGGGATTCGCCCCCGCGCTGTCCGGTCCGACGACCAGCTTGACGCCGTCGAAGTGACAAATCGAACCGCCGCCGGCCGCCACGGTTTCGATCGCCATCATCGGCGCGACGACGCGCACCCCCGCCTTTTCCGTTTCATATTCCAGTTCGTACCGCCCGTCGAACCGCGCCACGTCGGTGCTCGTTCCTCCCATATCGAAGCCGATCGCCGCGTCGAAACCCGCCGCCTGCGCCACGCGAGAAAATCCAACCACGCCGCCCGCCGGGCCGGAGAGAATACTGTCCTTTCCGACGAACTGATCCGCCGCGACCAGGCCGCCGGCCGAAGTAATCACGCGCAAGTCGCTCTCCCCCAGCGAACGCCGCAGCGCAGCCACGTATTGCCGCAAAATCGGATTGAGATACGCATCCATCACCGTCGTATCGCCGCGCGAAACGATCTTCACCAGCGGTGCCACTTGGCTCGACACGCTGATCTCATCGAAACCAACGTCGCGCGCGATGCTCTCGACGAGCCGTTCGTGCTCCGCCGACTGATAGGCGTGCAGCAGACAAACCGCCAGCGAGTCGATGCCCGTTGTCCGCAACGCAACGAGATCGCGGCGAATCGCCTCGCCGTCGGGCGCCACCAGAACGCTTCCATCGGCCGCCACGCGCTCGTCGACTTCCACCACGGCGGCGAACAGCGGCGGCGGCTTGCGAATCGCCAAATCGAACAGCCTCGGCCGGTTCTGATACCCAATGCTCAGCACGTCGGCAAAGCCCTTGGTCGTGACGAGCGCCGTTCGCGCCCCGCGTCGCGTAATCAACGCATTCGTGCCCCGCGTCGTCCCCAGGCGAACTGCAATCGGCCCAATGGTGTCGCTAAGTCGCAGGCCGAGCAGATAGCGAATGGCCAGAATCGGCGATTCCTCGCCACCGTCGAGTTCGTAGGCCTGATTCGCCAGCGGCGCGGCGGCCAAGGGCTTGGCCAGCGTGAGCACGCCCTCGCCGGCGTCGAAATCGGCGACTTCCGTTTCCGCCACCGCCCGACCTTCCCCGTCGAGCAAGCGAAATCGATACCCGATCCAAAACCCCGCCGGATCGCCGCGCCGCAGCGGATCGACGATCTTCACCACCGTCGAACCGCCGCCCGCCGAACCTTTGGTAACGCCGGAGCTAAGCACCTTATGCCGACGTAGCACCCCATCCGGCGTCCGGCCGAAACAATCGGTAAACGTCCCGCCAACGTCGATCCAAAACTGCCAGCGCCGAGAATGTGTCACAGTAGTCATCCGCAAAAGTGTGGCTGACGAAGTGGCAAGGTTCAAGTATCAAGCAAAGATCAATATTCAAGGTCCGACAAATCGATACGGCACGCGCCCATAGCCGACATCGCCCAACGAGTACAAAATAAAGTCGACCTCGTTTTCCCCAGTCACTAGTCACTAGCCACTAGCCCCTGCTCACATGCTCGCCATCATCGATTATCAAATGGGCAACCTCCGCAGCGTCCAAAAAGGATTCGAGCGCGTGGGCCATGCGGCCGAGATTACCAGCGATCCCGACATGCTCGCCAAGGCCGATAAGATCGTCCTGCCCGGCGTCGGTGCGTTTCAGGTGGCCATGGCCGAACTGCGACAGCGCGACCTGGTCGAACCGATTCGCGCAGCCATCGACGCCGGCAAGCCATTCCTCGGCATCTGTCTCGGCCTGCAACTGCTGTTCGACGTCGGCCACGAAGACGGCCACCACGAAGGACTCGGCATTCTCCGCGGCGAGGTCGTGCACTTCGAATTGCCGCACGAGTTCAAGGTGCCGCACATGGGCTGGAACACATTGGATAT
>JAJDEG010000250.1 GCA_029259895.1 Planctomycetota bacterium | reverse complement strand
CGATCCTCGACCGCCTCCTCCCCGTTCCCAGCGGCTGACGCGCTTCGCCGTCTCGCCAAGCCCACTCTTCTCCTCCACGCCAGACAAAAGCAGTTCCCAATCTCTACACGCAAGTCCCTGCGCGTAGAATGGACAGCTACTTGACGTTAGATAGCCTGTGGCAAGGGCTTACAGAAGCGGAGGGCACGAGATTCGAACTCGCAACTCCTTACGGAGCACCACATTTCCAGTGTGCTGAATGTTTCTTATGAGGCGAATTTGGCTCGAGAAGACCAATCAGAGCACCGCAGGGCAGCGTTGCAACTTGCCGGTGAGAAGGCACGCCGGAGTCATGGGCTGGTCCGCTGTCGGCCTCGTCAACAAGTCGCCGTGGAAGCACGTCGTTTTGATCGCGCTGTCGCGAGCGAGTATGATGCTCTGAAAACGCGAGGCACTTACCATGCAGGGACTTGCTCATTTCATCTTGCGTGTTTTGCTGGCGGTCGCCTTCATTCCTCAAGCCATCGCGGATGAAGCGATTCGCGTCAGCAATCGTGACGAACTCATTGTCGCGTTGCGCGACGCGAGGTCGGGTACGACGATCCTCGTCGCGTCCGGGAACTATCGCGGGGGCATGTCTTCGGCGAAATTGGCGGGAACGAAGGAGCGCCCCATCGTCATCGCCGGCGCGGACCCGGCCAATCCGGCGGTTATCGAGGGCGGTGGTAGCGGATTGCAGCTCTCTTCGCCGCAACACGTTGTGCTTCGTGACCTAGTGTTCGACGGCGCAAAAGGTAATGGCTTGAACATCGACGATTCCGGCTCGCCCGATACGCCCGCTCGCAATCTGGTCTTGCAGAACCTCCACGTCCGCAACGTCGGCCCCAACGGCAACCGCGACGGCATCAAGCTGTCCGGTGCGCGCGACGTGCACATCGAGGGCTGCCGCGTCGAGCGCTGGGGGAGCGACGGCTCGGCGATCGACATGGTCGGTTGCACAAACGTCGTCGTGGAGAAATGCGTGTTCGCCAACGCCCGCGGCGATGCGGCCAATGGTGTCCAGGCCAAGGGCGGCAGCAGCAACGTGACGATTCGGCGATGCCGGTTCGACGATGCCGGCGGCCGGGCCGTCAACGCGGGCGGAAGCACGGGCCTGGCGTACTTCCGGCCGCGCGACGCGACGTTCGAGGCCAAGGACATCACCGTGGAAGATTGCGAGTTCATCGGGGGGTTGTCGGCCGTGGCGTTCGTGGGCGTCGACGGCGCTGTAGTCCGCCACAACACGATCTACCGGCCGCGAAGGTGGGCATTTCGACTTCTGCAAGAGAACACCGACGAGCGACTCGTTGCGTGCCGCCGCGGCAAGGTCGAGAAAAACGTCATCGCGTTTCGGTCCGACGAAATGCGCGAGGTCCTCAACATCGGCGGCAACACCGCGCCGGACACATTCGAGTTTTCCGGCAACGCGTGGAGTTGCCTCGATCGGCCGGACGATACGCGGCGGTTCGTGCGGTTGCCGGTCGTGGAGAAAAACGGTACGTTCGGCGGCGATTTGAACTTTGAAGATCCGCCCGGCAAGAAGTTGCGAATTCCCGGCCGCAAGCCGGACGACGCCGGCGTGCGCGACGCGGAGACGACGCCCACGCAAAACCGACCGTAGCGTCGGGGCGAGCAAACGTCCGAACCCCCGGCTCGAACCGACGCGTTAGCCATCGTCCCACAGCCGATGATCCGCATACGCTCAATGACGACCAACGACCTGCCGCTGGCTATGCGGCTGACGACGCAGGCCGGTTGGAATCAACGGGAAGCGGACTGGCGACGTTTCCTGGCGATGCAGCCGGACGGCTGTTTTGTGGCCGAGCACGACGGCGTCGCGGTCGCCACGACGGTCGCTTGCGTGTTCGACCGAGTGGCGTGGCTGGCGATGGTGTTGGTCGACGCCGCGAATCGAGGTCGCGGCATCGGCACGGCGCTCGTACGACATGCGCTGGCGTTCTTGGATCGGACGGGCGTTTGCGCCGTGCGACTTGACGCAACGTCGCTGGGGCGACCCATCTATGCAAAGTTGGGATTTGAACTCGAATATGAACTAGGTCGCTACGAGGGCGTGCTGCCATCGAACGACAGCGGGCCGCCAACGCAAATCCAGCCGCAAATCCAAGTGGCTGGCTCCGCCGACTACGCACGGCTATGCGACTTTGACGGGGCCGTCGTCGGCGCTGACCGCAGCAAGTATCTGCGCCGTCTTTTCCAGGAGCAGCCAGACGAGTTGCGATGGACCGGCAATTCATCCCAGGTTACCGGTTACGCCACGGTTCGCCTCGGGAGCAACGCTTTACAACTTGGTCCATGCGTGGCAAATAGCGACGTTGGCAGAATCTTGTTGTCCGACATGGTCCAACGCCATGCCGGAGAGCGAGTTGTAATTGATGTTCCCTTATGCCACGCTCCCGCGCTGCGCTTCGCAGGATCGCTGGGCTTGGAGCTCCGCCGAAACCTGTCGCGTATGCGCCGCGGACCGACCGTTGCCGAAGAGACCAACAAGATTTGGGCCAGTTCTGGCCCCGAGCTGGGATAGATCGAATTGAGGTACAATCGAAACTCGGACCAGCGTGCTGGCTAGCTGACGTTGTCCAACGCGTTGACCGTGAAAAACGTCGCGGACAAGCACTGGTGAAAACGATGGCCGCGCCGTCACGCAGTCGGCGACAACGTCGCAAGTGCATCAGCATGGCCATGCTTGTCAACCAACCGGAGATACTTGTCTTGATCGCTTTGCACTCCCATTGGCCCAGCGCCGTCCTTTCGGCGATCGTCACACTCACTTTCGCCTGCGTGGCGAGTGTCGCCGCCGAACCACCCGCTACGTCCATCGTTGCTCCCGACCCGGCCGCGTTGGGCGATGCGCTATCCGTGCTCGAACGCGATCTGACCAGTCGCGACTACCTCGACGTGCTGGCCACGATGATTCCGACGGACCTCGCCGCCGAGTGGCAACGCGTCGCCACACCCGACAACTATCGCCTGTTTGCCGAGCAACACGGGGGCGTGGAAAAGGTCGGCGCCAATGCGGCGCTCAAGGCGGCCTACGAGCAGCGCAAGGCGATCGCCACCAAGTTCCTCGATCTGATGCGCGACGCATACAAGAAGAAGAACCTTCGCCCGCCGTTCGATGACGAGGGCGTGCTCGCCAAAGCACTTGCCAGCGCTGCGAAACGCAGCGCTCGCGGCGAATTGGCGTCCGTTCCCGTGCGCGCGATTTTGCCGGTCGCCGGGGCCGAGAAACATTGGCCCGGCTTTCGCGGTCCGACGGGCCAAGGGCGCGTGTTCGATACGGCGATTCCAGAACGTTGGAGCGACGTCGACAACGTGCTCTGGAAAACGAAGTTGCCAGGACGCGGCAATAGCTCGCCGATCGTCTGGGGCGATCACTTGTTCGTCACGTCCGAGGCGGAACCGCGCGACGCCGCCGCGCCTCTTGGCCCCAAGGACCGCGCTCCCGAGCGGCTACTGCTATGCTACGCGCTCAGCGAATCCAAGAATGCGGACGACCAGCGCGTTGCTCCCGGGGGCTTGCTGTGGCGCGTGGCCGCGCCGCAACCGGCTGAACACGAAACCTTGTATTGGAAAAACACGCTGGCGTCGTCGACGCCCGTCACCGATGGTGAGCGCGTGATCGCGTTTTTCGGCAACGCCGGACTGCTTTGCACGGACATGGACGGCCGCCGCCTGTGGCACGTCGACCTGGGTACTTTTCCGACGATGCACGGGCCGGGCACGTCGCCGGTGCTTTACAAGAACCTGGTAATCGTCATTCAGGACCAGACCATCGGCACGTCGCTCTGCGCGGCGTTCGACAAGCGGACGGGCGAGAAGATCTGGCAGAAACCGCGGCCTAACGCGGCGGGCTGGTCGTCGCCCGTGCTGCTCCGCGTCGGTGAGCGCGACGAGCTGATCTACAACGGCTCGAACGACGTCATCGCCTACGCCCCGGCGACCGGCGAAGTCTTGTGGAAGGCCACCGGAACGTCGATCGAATCGATTCCCTCAATCGTCAGCGGCGACGGTTTGCTCTATTCGACCTCGGGACGCAACGGGCCGATGTTCGCTCTTCAGCCCGGCGGCAGCGACGACATCACGGATACGCACGTCGTCTGGCGGCACGAACGCGGCGGGCCGCACGTTCCCACGCCTGCATTTCACGACGGCCGACTATACGTCGTGAGCGACACGGGGATCGTCACGTGTCTCGATGCCGCAACTGGCAAGACGCTGTCGCAGAAGCGACTGCGTGGCCGTTTCTCCATGGCACCGCTCGTCATCGGCGACAAGCTGCTTTTCGTGAGCGAAGACGGCGTCTGCTACGTGGCCAGAAGCGGCCCGCGCGTGGAGGTCATCGCACAGAACGACCTGAAGGAGCACGCCCTGGCGACACCGGCGGTGTTGGGAGGAATGCTCTATTTCCGCACGGCCGAGCATTTGGTCTGTATCGGACTTTAGAAATTGAGGTGCCCTCGCGCGGAAGAAACCGGATGGAGTTGAACTGAACGAGGCGGTGGAGACGTAAACGGCGCGCGAAGGGATCGTTGGTGTCCGCGCGTTGGCGGCGGTTTGGCGAACAAACCTAACGCCAGTCGATCGTGACACGGCTTTTTTGTTGACCCCCTCGCCGCAGGGGGTGTAGCATTTCGCGTATGGACCCCGCTTGTCCTGGCAAATCTTTTTTGCGGGTGAGGAGCGATTCGATGGCCGCCCAATGGTTTTACCGAACCGGCGATCAGGAATTTGGCCCCGTTACGGGAGCCGCGCTGCGGGATCTGGTGCTCGGGGGCGAGTTGGTGCCGGAATCGCTTGTTCGAAAGGACCGCGATGGGGCTTGGGTCGCGGCGCGGCGCGTGAAGGGATTACCATTTCCGGCGGGATCGGTAACCGATACGCCATCGCCGATCGCGGCAGCGGCGATGGGGGACCGAGCAACGTTACTAGCCGTGGCGACGCCCGCTGTGGCGGCGCGTGACGATCTGGCAAACGCACGTGAAATCGTTCAAGAACTGGCGGGGACAACGGCAGCTACTCCCAAAGCGACCCGCGGGAGGCGTGGGCTGGTGCTGGGAATTGCCGCCCTCTTGGCCGTCGCGGTGGTTGTGGCGGGGATCGTCGCGTTCTGGCCGGGCACAGCACCGGTCGCGTCGAGCGATCCCAACAACAGCGCGCTGGAGCACGAACTTAACCATTTGAAGCAGGAGCTGGCGGAGGTCAAGCGACGGCGGGAGGCGGATGCCAACTCCGACGCAGAGCCCACCGACGAACAGAACACCGACGCCGCCCAAAATACGAGCGACACTCCGTCCGCGGTATTGCGAAGCGCTTCGTCGTCGCCCCGGGTGCTACCCAGTGAATTGTCGCCGCCGCAACCGGCCGCGCCCCCCGATGAGCCGACGCCACCCCCGACGAGCGCGCCGGAAATTGTGGCAACGGTGCGTAAGGCATTGGTGTTCATTGAAGCGACTGCGGCAGGAGGCGATACTACCGTCACCGGTAGCGGTTTCGTTGCCGACGAAGCCGGACTGATCGTGACGAACCATCATGTCGTCGAAGGCGCGGCGAAGGTCACCGTCACGTTTTCAGATGGTCGTCGCGCTCCGGTGACCGAATGGGTCGCGGCCAGCGTGGGGACCGATCTGGTTCTGCTGCGGGTGAGTGTGCGCGGCGTCAAGCTGACACCGCTTACGCTGGCCGAATCATTGCCGCAACCCGGAGCCGATGTGCTAGCTATCGGAGCTCCCCTTGGCCGACGGGAGACGGTGACGAAAGGGATCGTTAGCGCCATACGCAAGGGGAGCGAAGTTCCGGGTGGCCGCGACGGCATCGACGAAGATTCCGTATGGATTCAGACATCGGCTCAGATTGCCCATGGAAGCAGCGGCGGACCGCTAGTCGATTCCCTTGGATCGCTCGTTGGCGTGAACACTTCGATGTTCATCGTAGGCCCACAAAAAGGCAATGTTCCGTTCAACTACGCAGTGGGAGTCGACGAGGTGCGGAGATTGCTGTCCTCGGCGAGCCGCAGTGGACAACCGCTCGCGTCACTGCCTCGGTCGCGAAAGGCTCGCCCGGCACGGCCTACGCCCAACGAGTCGCGGGCCGTCGCCGAGGCGTTGGCCGCAGCTCAAGCCGCCCGCGAGAAGCGCCGCCTGGATAGTCTCCAGCGGATTTACGAACAGCGGTTGGTGATTTTCAACAATTGGGAGAGCACGCGAAACCGGGCGCTGCAGATCGATGGGCAACTCAAGGCGGCGCAAGTCGTCTATGCCCGCGCCGAGGCTGCTGCGACGGCCGCGAAGAAAAACGGCGTCGCGATTCGTCGTCAAGTGCAGCGGCTGGAGAACGATCTGCTCTACACGCGCGACCCCGCCGCGGCGGAGCGTATTCGCGTCCGCATTCAGCTATTGGAGACGGAGTATCGCTCCTATGAATCCAAGTTTCGACAAGCCGAGGCTGAGCGCAATGAAGCGTATGAGGTCGGCCGCGATCTTCAGACCAAGTTGCAGGTCGAGAACGGCGAAATGGAACGCTTGCGGCGCGAGGCGGATCAACTCGAAACGGAATGGCTGACGTTGATGGACCCGTGGGGCAACCTGTCGCGAGGCGCTCACGAGCGGGTCGTGGACGTCGCTTCGCAGTGGATCGTGCTGCACGAAAAGAATCCGTTGCCGTATCTGGTGCGGGCCGACGCCTACGCAAATCTGGGACGCTTCAACCAAGCCGTCAACGATCTCAACAAAGCCGTGTCGCTGTCACCGAATACGGCGGGGCCTTTGGCCTATCGTGGGTGGGCGTTCAGCACAGCCGGCGATTATCGGCGGGCCTTGGCTGACTTCGGCAAGGCGCTGCAAATCGACCGCGCCAATGCGACGGTGTATCTGTTCAAAGCGCAAACGCTGGCTAAGAAACGCGACTACAGCCTGGCCGTCAAGGATTTTGGCGTGGCGATGAATCTTTCTCCGTCCGACCCGGAAGTATTGCGAGCGTATGCCTTCTTCATGGCCACGTGCTCGAACGACGGCTATCGTAAAGGCAAGAAGGCGGTCGACTATGCTCGCACTGCGTGTGAGCTAACCAATTGGACGAATTGGAGCTGCCTCGATGCACTGGCGGCGGCATCGGCCGAATTCGGCGACTTTGTCGCGGCGGAGAAGTGGGGCGCGAAGGCGCTCGAGTTGGCGCCGGAGCAAGCTCGGTCGCCGTTGCGAGATCGGCTGGCGCTGTACGAGTCGAAGAGGGCGATTCGGATACCTTAAGCTTGCGCGTCTGACGCGGCTGTGCGTCTCGTGAGTTGAATGCCAAGCCTCCGATCGGCTTGGGTGAGCTGCAATTTCATGTCGGGAAACATTTGGAAAACCGTCGACGGGATGGACGAGCGGGTTGCCTGCCTGTCGTCGAATCCGGTGGTGACGAATCTGGTGAAGATTGATAGGTCCATCGACGAGGATGCAAAGGCGCGGGTCGGCGATCGCTGAAGCTTGACGCTGCAATCGCCTTGGGACCACGTTGAAGCCCCGAGCGAGCAAAGATCGGAGACGTTTTTTCGGCGACAAGCGGCGACACGGGATCGATTCGCATTTCGGCATCACTACGGAACGAGTTATCCAGCGGTGGTGTTGGTCAGCGCGAGTTTTCGGCTGACGGCCGGTGGGCGAAGTGACGCGGCGAGGACATTCCGCACGGTTCGTTCTTCTTTGTGAGGATCGCATTTGCGAAGAAAAGGCCGGACAAGCAGACCGAGCGCGCCTTGCATGCAAAGTCACTTCGCGTTTCAGGCAGAAAGCGATAAAATGGGTATGTACGGGTGGCCGCGCGTGAGTAGCTACGCACGCGGCCCGAAGCGGCCTGGGCGACGCACGGGTTATCTACCTTTCACCTGGGCGTCGTCCGAGCCGGCCCGAAAGAAAGGTAGAACGTCATGGACGAACTCTATTGCGGCCCCGCGCGCCAAGTTCACTTCAACCGCGTCGTGGCTGAGTACCACGGATGGTTCGCCCAAGACTTACGCGACCTTGCGTATCAGATATCGGGGAGGGGAGTGAGCGGCGAGGGATACGATCCCGCTGTGATGAAGGCGATGGAACGCATTTGTATGGTGACCGATACCATGCTGGAATTCGACGGAGAATATGCAGAGCTGCTTGTGAGCCGCTGGAAAGCAACCGGTGAGGCGCCGACGGTCAATCCATTCTCGGATGAAAGAGCGGGACTTGTGTTACGGCATCCTGAAGGCGATGGAAGGGGCGTCGCAAGTGGCATCCCGCAACACTGCCGTCTCATAAAGACATCGCCGGACCACCTTCAGTCGGTTGCTCATCAGGTACTCGAAGCCGAGCGATACCGCGCTAAGCGCGAGTATGCACGACGACGAGAATTGTTCAAGATACAGACAGCGGGGCCGCCCGCGGGAGCAGGAGTGGAACCGCAACAGGCGACGGCCAATTGTGCCGAGACCAACGAAGAGATGGCCAAACGCTGCGTTGCCACAGAACAAGCGGTGCCGGGAGGCGCGCCTACCGAGACTCACCACGACGGACCCGAGGAGCCCGACACGTTTTGGTGCAATGGCCGTGGCTACGAAATCAGCGGGCGGAAATTTCGGTTGCTGAAATCTCCGTGGGTGCCGAAAAAGGTCTCGTTCGCCGACGCGATCGACGAAGTTTGGTTTAACGACGAGATCTCCGATCAAACCGTGAAGAATGCCGCCAGCGAATTAGGAACCTGGTTTCTGGAAAAGAATCTGCCGTTTGGCTGCCACGTCAAGTCGGCATACATCTATTTGAGCGACGCCCCCGCCGGCAACTAGCCAGGCGGCGTTCGGCCTCCGTCCCTTCCATCCCGGACCAATCCCGAAACTACCCCGACCATTCGGGACGGAACCGGGATGGCACTTCGTAGGATGCTGTCGTCAGTTCGATGACGGAGCATCCTATGGAATCTTCTCAGGCCAACGCGGACCCGCTTCGCGCGATCCCCGACCCGCGCGTCGTGCAAGCGCGACTGGCTGAGAACCTGCGCGAGCAGCGTGTGTTGCGACAGATGCTGCGGCTCGCCCGCAAAGCCGCGGAGTCGAAGCGGCAGGGTGGCGCTCGCCGATGACCAAGCCGTCGATGATCGAACGTCGCTTGACCGTGGCCGAGGTGGCGGAAATCGCCAGGCTGTCGGTGCACGCCGTGTTGCGGTTCATCCGCGACGGCCAGTTGCGCGCGATCAACTACTCGCGGCGAAGCGGAAGGCCGACGTGGCGAATTCATCCCGACGACCTGCGGGCTTTCGAGGCGCGGCGGTCGTCGACGCTGGGCAAGGAGCCGGTGAAGCCGCGGCCGAAGGCCGTCAAAGGGTTCAAACGTTATGTGTAGACGTGCCGCCAGCGAGGTCGCAACTCGCGGGCGGCGTGATTTCGAGCGTCGAAACCACGAAAGGAATGAGCTATGTGTCATCTTATCGAAGTCGCGACGCGCAGGCAATCGCCTGCGCGTCCAACCAATGCGCCACGGTGGCCGGCGATGCTGGCCGCCACCCGCGAACTTCGCGATCTGGCGGCCGTCGCACGAGCGTGTGCGCAATCGCAAGCGACGTGCGAAGCGGCTTGGCCGCGGATCGAGGCTCAGCTACTCGATGTCGTCGGCTGGTTCGCCGCCGACCGGCGGTTGGATTCGTCCCGGCATTGGGACGTGGCGCGGCGGGAGTTGCGCCGGCTTCTGCACGGGGGAGCGCCGCGATGAGCAGGAAGCCACAACGACGGAACGGGCAACGGCGCAAGGCTCCGGGCGCGAACGCCGCGGCGAAACGCAAGGCCGCGGCGACTCCAAGGGAAGAACGCGAACCGGTCGACGACGACGTGATGGCGGCGCTGCGGGGACTGGCGACCGGCGACTTCGATGGCGCCGACGCGGCATTGCGGCCCTGTTCGAGTGCCAACGCGAGCAAGTCGCCTCGGAAACGGAAGCCGCACAAGCGAAAGTCGGACAAGACCGAATTTTGCGAAATGCGCATCGACGAGTTGTATGCATCGCCCGAAAACGACGAGCTCTACGGTCCGTTCGATCGAAACAACGCCGACGACGCGGAGCTTGCCGGCGACATCGCCGCCAACGGCGTCCGGCAGCCGATCGACGTGTCTTGCGATGGATACGTCATCAGTGGCCACAGGCGACTCGCCGCGGCACGCTTGGCCGGCCTGAAGTTGGTCCCCTGCCGAGTTCACGACATCTGGTATCTCGACACGCCAACTGACGAGTGGATCAAACTACTACGGGACTTCAATCGTCAGCGCGAAAAATCGCACGACGAGCAACTCCGCGAGAAGCTCGTGGACATCGACCCGGACGATGCGCACCAAGTGCTGATCGACCATCGGCGGCGGCAATCGCAGGTCTCGGTGGCGAAGTTCACGATTGCCGGCGTGAAGCGACGCAAGGCGGTGAGCCGCGCCAAGCGGTTCTTCGTCGACGCCATCGTCACCGTGCTGGACGGCCGCCGCCGGTTCTGGCCGTTGTCCGACCGGCAAATTCACTATGCTCTGTTGAACGATCCACCGCTGCGTCATGCGTCAAAACCATCGTCGACCTACGCCAACGACGAGCGGAGCTACAAGAACCTTACCGACCTGCTTACGCGGCTGCGGCTGAACGGCACGATTCCGATGGCGTCGATCGCCGACGAGACGCGGCCCGTGACGGTGCTTACGTCGTTCTCGACGCCGGCGCCGTTCGTTGCACGGGACTTGGAATTATTCCTCAAAGGGTACTACAGGAATCTTCAGCAATCGCAGCCGCACCATATCGAAATCATCGGCGAGAAAAACACGATCGCGTCGATAGTCAAACCGATTGCCGACCACTTCTGCCTGCCGTTGACGATTGGCCGCGGGTACTGCTCCTTGCCGCCGCGGGCGGCGATGGCCGAGCGTTATCGCGCCAGCGGCAAAGACAAGCTCGTGCTATTGATCCTATCGGACTTCGATCCGGACGGCGAGGAAATCTGCCAATCGTTCGTCCGGTCGATGCGCGACGATTTCTCGATCGACAACGATCATCCGGTCAAGGTGGCGCTGACGCACGAACAGGTTGTCGAGTACGGCCTGCCGTTGTTAGTGACGTGGTACGCGACCGGAAACAACGTCGCCATCGGTGCGGACACCTCGCGGCGAACGCTGCATACGCGGTTGGAAACGCCACTCGAAAAGCCTGAGGAGCGCACGGACTTTCGGCACCGCGACCTACTTGGCTACGTCCAGTCGCACCGCGCCGAGCTTGCCGTTGCGTGTTGCACGATCCTGAAGGCGTACATGGATGCCGGGATGCCGGACCAAGGGTTGCGGGAGTGGGGAAGTTTCGAGAAGTGGAGCCGGCTCGTCCGTGGGGCGATTGTGTGGGCAGGGCAAGCGGACCCTGGCGAGACGCGCGTCGAGTTCGCCGAGCGGAGCGACTTGGAGGCGAACGCGCTCAAAGCGTTGTTGGCGGCTTGGGAGCAACTTGACCCGGAAGGCAACGGGCTGACGGCGGCGCACGCGCTGCGGACGTTGGATGAGTTCCCCGACAGATACGCGATGGCTCGCGAGGTTTTCGTCGACCAGTTCGCCCACGGGAGGGCGAAGCCAGCGTCGACACGATCGATCGGCAAGCGGCTTTCGAGCTTCCGCCGCCGCGTGATTGGCGGCCGAATGTTCGATTGCAAACCGGATCGCAACGGCGTTCAAGAATGGTTCGTCGTGACCGACTCTGCGGGGTTTGACGGGTATTGCGGGGTTTCCCCTAATCCCCCGCGGGCGACCCTAGAGAGTGTTGTTAATACAGAAGTGTGTAATACGTATGCGCCTGGGGAAGGATTGAAACAAACCCCGCATAACCCTGCAAACCCCGCAACGCCAGAAACCGAAGCCGCTGGCGAATGCGACCACGAGCCGCACGAACGCACCACGTTCGACGGGTTTATCCGCAGCGAATGCCGCAAGTGCGGCAAGGTACTCACGCTAGACCGCAAAGCCGAAGCCGTAGGAACCTGAGGCCGAAGCAACACTCGCCCGCATCGTCGGGCAAAACCCCATCGGAAAAAACCATGCGACACATTCCCGAAGTCCAACGCCGAGCGGCAGTCCGCCTGGCTCGCCAGAATCGCGCCCGCAGCCGCCAATCGAAGCCGTCCGTCACGGTCGAAGTCGATCTACCCGTCGGCGCGGCCGGCGATGTCGAGCCGCTCGTCCTACGCGCCGAGCCGGGCCGCGGTCCGCAAGGTGAAGCGGCAGGCGAACGGCAACGGCCATGTAGACGGCGCGGGCAGCAGCGATGCGTACCGCCGCAAGCTGACCGCTGAGGCGTCGTGCAAAGAGGCGGACGCGCGACGGAAGCAATTGCAGTTACGCCACATGTCCGCAGAGCTTGTGGATCGTGCGGCGGTCACGGCCGCGGCTCGCAAGATCGTCGTCACCATCAAGAACCGAATCGAGAGCATCCCCGACGCACTGGCGATGCTGTTGCCGCCGGACATTCGGCCCGAGGCAGTTCACGACCTGCGCGAATCGGCTCGGATGATCCTCGTGGAGCTTGCCGCGATGCGGCACGTTGACAAAGCGAATGACTAACGCGGCCTTGCCGCACGCAGGCGCGCAACGCGAACTAGGGGACGACGCCGAGTAACGAAAGGCAACACGATGCAGATTTACGAGGCCCCAACAGTCCATGGAATGCCCATTCGGAATCGGGGGCGGCAACCATCGGCTACGCGCGATCCTTGCGGTCTCGCCTCGCTACGTCGATGTCGAGATTGTCGCGGTGCAAGAGTTTTTCGACTGGCTCGAATGGAACGGCAAGCATGTTGCCGACGAGAACGCGCGGCGGAAAGCGGCCGGAGAGCGGAGCCGTCACGTTCAAGAGGCACAGTTGTTGGCGAATCCGCAACGGGTCTGGGCGATGGTCGCCCACGACGCTTACGCACGCCGAGCGAAGGAATTGCGGCGGGCTAAATGAAAACCCAACAGCCCAACGCCGAGCGACGCCAGCGCGACCGACGACGGTTCGGGCGTGTAGGCTATGCGCTCGTCAATCGCGGACACGGCACCCCAGTCGCCGCCGTTAAACACGAACAATTCTCTCGTGTCGGCGTCGGCTACCTGCGCATTGATCGTGATGATCGGTCCGCTCAACCCGACTTCCGAAAACGCAATCGAAGCTGTCAGCATATTGCGGTCAATCGTGTACGCCATCGGGCCGCGGTCGTATTCGACAAATGGGTCGCCGGCTCGCGGAGGATCACAAAACGGACAACTGGCGCGGCGAGCCGGCGTGTGACTGAAATTGAGGCTGCCGCACCCATAGTTGCACGTAACATTGAAGCCCTCCCAGTAAGAATACCCTTGCGGCGGTGGATAGAACTCGCCACCGAAAACAACGTAGTCGCTGGTAAGGTCAATCGGCCTATTAAACGTCAACTGAAACTCAAGAGTGTCCGTCGCCGTCCAGTTTCGATAAACGGTCCGGCTGAGTTCGACTGCCCAAAGTCCTTTTGTCTGGAAAGCCACTCGACCCACTTGCCCAGTGGCGATTGCCTAAAGACGTTATCCGGACTTATTCACCGTCGATATGAATCGAGCGTTTGAGTGGCGCACGTGGCGTTGGGGTGAAATGCGGGTGCGGCGGCCCCTTTCCCGTGGTTTGTTGTTGGCTCGGCGTTGTGTGAGAAGGTGGATGCGATCATCTCGGCCGCGCTACTCACGGCGGACCTCGCGAAGATTGGCGTGGCGTGGCGGCGGCATCCACGCTCGCAGGTGCGGGCCGGCGAGAGGCCCGAGGCGGCTTGGCAACGTCCAGCGTTGCAGACGTTCGGCCAACATCCGCCAGAACGGCGCGGCCACCCGCGCCACGCGGAGCACGACCTCGTTGAGAAAGCGGCGGATGCCCTGCGCGGTGTGAACTTGGCCTTGCCGCAAGATGGCGTGCAGAAAACCGTTTCCCAACCGCTGGCCTTCGTGCATGCTGTCGTAGTCGCCGGCCACGCTGTAGCTGGCCACCAGCGGATG
>JAJDEG010000249.1 GCA_029259895.1 Planctomycetota bacterium | reverse complement strand
AGGGCGCGTGCTCGCCGAGCGAAAAACGCGGACGGCGGACCTCGGCGGAAAGGCAACGACGACTGAGGTCGCCGCGGCCGTCGTGGCACACTTGGACGATGCGTGAATGATTCGCAAGGCCCAGCTTCGCAAGACCCAAGGGGCGAGTAAACAGACCACACGTGCCAACAACGGGCTGTCGTATTTGCCTAAGAGCCTATCCCACATCCGGAATTTGTAGGAGGCGAATCCTTTCGCCGAAAGACCTGTCAAGCGATTCCCTCGGCGAAAGGATTGGCAATTACATACCTGACGCATCGGCCCTAGGTTAGATCGAGAACCCTAGGGCTTTTTCTTGCGCGGCTTCTTCTTGGCCGCACGACGCTGCTTTTCTTTGGCGGCCTCGGCGCGGACTTCGGCCTTCGGCGTGCCCGCTATGCCACGTATCACATTCGCGAAAGTGTCCTTCGTCATCCCTGACCGCCTTCCTCGCACGTTCTGGCGGAGTCCCAAAGCCGAGAAAGCTGATCCGTGTCGCCGCTCGTAAATGCAGCTTCAAGCGACGCAAGCAGTGCGTCATCGTACGCGAATACCCGGTTTTTGTGGAATGGCATGGGGCAATCCGGATCATCCCCAACCACTTCAACGGCGCGATCCCCGAACGAAACAGCGCGGAGAACGGCTGGCTTATCTCTGTACGAACGGACGAGTACATTCACCCCGTTCTGGCGATTACGTAACTGGGTAGTTGACATTTGGATTTTCGTCCTTTATGATTACGTCGCCGACAATAAAGGAGCAAGAAAATGTCCTCAGACGACGCCGCGACTGTAAAACCGGTATACATCCCGTGGAAAACGTTCGCCGCCTATGTTGGTGGCCTCAAGGGCACAACGCTTCCGCACACGCTCGACAGCAGCGTGAAGCCCAGGGCCATGTCTGGCGGGGTTTGGCGGCAGTTGTTGTCGGCGCTCCAGTTTCTTGGATTGGTCACTACTGCCAAAGAGGTTACTGCCCAATTCGAGGCGCTCGTGGGCAGCTATGGCGACGAGCGGGCGTGGGCGGACCTTCTGAATAAGCACGTCCTGCCTGCCTACGATCCCATCGTCGGCGACCTCCCAATCGACAAGGCGACGCAAGGGCAGCTTAGCGAAAAATTCCGGAGCGCCGGCGTCGACAATCAGGTGCTTAAGAAGTGCATGCGGTTCTATGTCCATTTGCTCGCGACCGCTGGCATCAAGTATTCCCCGCACTTTTCGATGCGGCAGGAATCGCCCACCGTCCCGCGCAAGACGGCCAAGAAGACAAAGCAGGAAAAGCCAGATGCGACCAAGAAGAACAGTGGCGATCATGGCGACCCTCCGCCCGATGCAACTCCAAAAGACATGCTTGATCTTCCGCTTCCGTGGAAAGAGTTCCCTGGCTGCTTTATTCGTGTTTCCCAGAAAATCACACCAGAGCAAATCCCGCTTTTCGACACGATGGCGAACGTCGTGAAGCAACTAGCCGCGGACAATGGCTCGAAGTAGCCCCGCGAGGAAAGGAGTCCGTTCTTATGGCAATATGAATTCGGCCGGCAGGCGGCCAGTGAAGAAGTTGGGCAATGGCGTGCCGACTCGTCCGGCGTCCGCCATTGCTCAACCCATGCAGCGTGAGACGGCAGCAAGAACTTTTTGACGAAGGGAATTGCTGCCGGACTCGGAGGCACCAGCCACACTTAGCCCACGGCGACCGGACGGCAGCCGTGGGCGCTTTTCTTTTGCAATTATGGGCGATAAGCGCAGAAAATCAAGACGCGCTAGGCAGGCTGCGTAAGCTGCCGATACGTCAGGCGTTTTCCGGGAACAGCAAGCATCGCCTGCAAGAACCGCGTCGCGTCGCTCCCCTTGCGGGCATTGAACCGGAAAACTTGCTCGTCGACGTACCGCCCAAGGTGGGAAGGGGCAACGGCAACATAGGTTCCGTCAAGGCATCGCTTCAGCAGGCTCCAGAAGTTTTCGATGGTGTTGGTGTGGGTTTTGCCTTCGACGTAGGCTTTTGTGTGGTCAATCATGCGATGCACGTAGTCGGCGTCTAGTCCGACGTAGCTCGCCAAGGTGTCCGAAAAGACGTGCGAGCCGGGAACGACGTTGTCTCGCACGTTACCTTGCAGCGTCACCTTGCGCTGGTTCGGGACGACTATCGCGCGAACTTCCCCGCCGCGCTCCATCAGCCCTTGCACGATGGCCTTGCCGACCGGCCCGCGACCATACTTGCTGCGCTTGTTCGCGTGCTGGAATTCGCGATGCCCACCAATGAATGTCTCGTCTGTCTCGATTTCTCCGACTATCTTGCGGAACGACTTGGTTTTCATCGCCGCGCGAATCCGATGGAGCATGAACCAACTGGTTTTCTGGGTGACGCCGATCGCGCGGGCTAGTTCGCAAGAGCTTATTCCGTTCTTGGCGTTGGTGATGCACCAGACCGCGACGAACCACTTATCCAGTCCAAGCGGCGAATCCTCGAAGATTGTGTCGGTTTTCGCCGAGAACTGGCAGCGACAGCCCTTCTCCTTGCATTGAAACTTGCGACGGCTCTTGATCCGGCCGATGCGGTCACTGTTGCACTTCGGGCAGATCGGCCGCGAGTCGATCCATTTCATGCGGGCCATGTAGTCCTCGCACACGTCTAAATCCGAGAAGTGGAGGACTGCTTCCATCAGCGATTGGGGCATGTCGTTGTTCATGGCATTATTCTAATCTGCCGCACACGTGGTGTCCATAGGTCACCATTGAGAGTGTGGAAAATACTGGTGTTCGCCGGACACCGGAAGTGCTACAATTCCGACATGGCGATACTTCAAGAACTGCGGGACGAGCTAAACGCCCGAAAAGAGAGCTACCGCGAAGTTGCGCGGCAGATAGAGATAGACCACGCCATGCTGCTAAGGTTCGCCGATGGCAAGAAAAACCTCGGCAGCGAGTCGGCGGAGCGGTTGGCTCAATACCTCGGAATGAAGCTGGTCAAGGAAAAAGCGGCCCGCTAGCGGTCGCGAGCCGGCCTTGATGCCCCAAGTATATAATTGCCAAAGGATTCGCCTCCTACAGTTCTGGAATAGGCACTAAATCAAATGGCGGTGATCGAACCAAATGACACAGCGGCGCACAAATAGAGCCGCTCTTCCATGATCCAGGAGTCGCAATGATGACGTTTTCGTTTCCAAGCGTTTGCAAACTATTCGTGGCCGCCTCGTTGGCCGTGCTCCTTCCGGCGTCGTTGGTCGTGGCCGCCGACGCGACCGCTCCGATCGTGGACGGTGACGTGGTGTTCGAGGAAGTCGAAGGCACGTTGGCGATCGAAGCCGAGCACTTTTACAAGCAATCGCTGACCGACGTGCGGGCGTGGCACATTACTTCGTCGAAGGCGTCGCCGAAGGTCGATCCGGACGGAGACGACGCGCACGTCGCCGGCGCGGCGGGCGGGGCCTACGTCGAAGCGCTGCCCGACACGCGGCGAACGCACGCGGACAAGCTGGTCGGCGGCGAGAATTTCTCGAACGAGCCAGGCAAGATGGCCGTGCTTCATTATCGGGCACATTTCAATACGGCCGGTCGGTATTACGTGTGGGCACGCGCTTATTCGACGAACAGCGAGGACAATGGCTTGCACTTCGGTCTCGATGGTCAGTGGCCGGCGCACGGACAGCGGTGGCAGACCGTAGCCAAGAACGGCTGGAATTGGGATAGCAAACAGCGAACGCAAAAGGTGCATACGGGCGTGCCGTTCGAGTTGTATCTGGACATCGAAAAGCCGGGATTGCACGAAATCACTGTGGCCATGCGCGAGGATGGTTTCGAACTGGACCGGTTCGTGCTGACGACGAAGCGCGAAGAGGGCCGGCCGAAAGGGCTTGGTCCCGACGTGCGATTGCTCAATGGCAAACTGCCCGAGGCGTTCGCGTTCGTTGCGCCGCCGGCCGACGGGCAGCAGAAGCGACCCGCTGCGGCGGCCAATCAAAGTGCGGGAAGAAAGGAATATCCACGTCATTGGGGACCGCCGCCAAAAATTCAGACGCGGGATCTGAGGCCGCTACCGGGCGGATACGGTCGAGGCAGCTCGACGCTTGCGAAGTGGATTCAAGAAAACCTCGATCGGGACAATGCCCCGCTGGTCGAGCCGCGACAACCGGACGGCGACGGATCGGCGGCGGTCAGCGGCCAGTTGAAGCAGTGGCACAAGGTGACGCTCACGCTCGACGGACCGTTCGCCCACGAACGCGACAAGTCGCCCAATCCTTTCACGGACATGGCGATGAACGTCGTTTTCACGCACGAGTCGGGCGCGCCCAAGTACGTCGTGCCAGGATATTTCGCCGCCGACGGCGACGCGGCCAACAGCGGCGCTCAGTCGGGCACGAAGTGGCGTGCGCATTTGTCGCCGGATAAGCCTGGCCGGTGGGACTATGTCGCGAAGCTATCGCTCGGCAACCGGATGATCGACGACGCCGAGGCGGCCAAAAGCGCGAAAGTGGTACACGAGAAGTCGGGATCGTTCGAGATCGCGGCGACCGACAAGTCCGGACGCGATTTTCGCGGCAAGGGACGATTGCAATACATCGGCGGGCACTATCAACGATTCGCGGGCAGCGGCGAATATTTCCTGAAGGTCGGCCCCGACGCGCCGGAGACGCTGCTCGCGTTTGCGGACTTCGACGACACGATCGCCACGAAGAAGAACGTGCCGCTGAAGACTTGGAAGCCGCACGTACGCGATTGGCGCGACGGCGATCCAACGTGGCGCGATGGTAAAGGCAAGGGCCTGATCGGCGCGATGAATTATCTCTCGTCGAAGGGAGTCAACTCGATGTCGTTTCTGCCGTACAACGCCGGCGGCGACGGCGACAACGTCTGGCCGTTCGTCGGTCGCGACGACAAGCTGCACTATGACTGCTCGAAGCTCGATCAGTGGCAGATCGCCTTCGATCATGCGACCTCGGTCGGAGTGCATCTCCACTTCAAGCTGCAAGAAAACGAGATGGACGACAACCGCCGCGGCGCAAAGGGGGGCGGCAAGCCGGTGAAGGAGTCGCTCGACGGCGGCAAGCTCGGCATCGAGCGGAAGCTTTACTGCCGCGAGTTGATCGCCCGCTTTGGGCACGAACTCGCCCTCTTGTGGAATATCGGCGAGGAGAATACGCAGTCGCCGGAAGAACAACGCGACATGATCCGCTACTTGCACGAAACCGATCCCTACAAGCACAACATCGTGATTCACACGTTTCCGCCGCAGCAGGACAAGGTTTACACGCCGCTGTTGGGCGACAAGTCGCTGCTCACGGGGGCGTCGCTGCAGAACAGTTGGAGCAACGCCCATCAGCGAACGCTGAAGTGGCTGCGCGAATCGGCCAGCGCCGGGCGGCCTTGGGTGGTGTGCAACGACGAACAAGGTCCGGCGTCCGACGGCGTTCCGCCCGACATTGGATACAAGGGACACGACGGGCTGGCCGAGCAGGGCGGCAAGAAGTATTCGATGCACGACGTGCGCAAGGCGTGCCTGTGGGGAACGCTGATGGCCGGCGGCGCGGGCGTCGAGTATTACTTCGGCTACAAGCTGCCGGAGAACGACCTGGTGTGCGAGGACTTTCGCAGCCGCGATCGATCTTGGGACTACGGCCGCTACGCCATCGAATTCTTCCGCGACGAGCGAATCCCATTCTGGGAGATGAAAAACGCCAACGCGCTGGTCGGCAACGCAAAGAACTCGAACGACCGGTTTTGCTTCGCCAAGCCCGGCGAAGTTTATTTGGTCTATTTGCCGGGCGGAGGAACGACGGAGCTCGACCTGAGCGGAGCGAGCGGTGAGTTTCGCGTGCAGTGGTTCGATCCACGCGGCGGTGGGAAGCTGCTCGACGGAACCGTCGCGAAAGTTTCCGGCGGCGGCAAGACGTCGCTCGGCCAGCCGCCCAAGGACGAGAAGGAAGACTGGCTCATCGTCGTACGGCCATAGCTGCCATTCGTGCCGACGACATGCCGCGGTGATCGCCCGATCGCGATGCGTACTCTCGTCCGCATTGGGCGGCATGGCCATTACCGGGAGGTCGATTGCCGCATGGAACAGAGCCGACCCGGTGATCAGTCCTCGTCAATCGCGTCCGAAGAGGGGAACGCGCTAAACTTCCCGCGCCAACAGAACGCCTGCGCCGATAGCCCTTTGAATACCCGTAGCTTCAACACCCCCGCGATAACCACTCCTTGCCAGCATCCTGTCGATTTGTCGCCATCGACGATTCCTGAATCGAAACGGCCTTCAAGTTAACGCCTCACCCTCCGAGAAGAGGATGTAATTGGCGGAACAGGTGCACACGCTCGTCCGACGCTAGCGGCGGTCGAGCGACCATCGAGGCGTTTTTTTTAGACGCGCGCCGACGTAGCCGAGACTTCGAAATCGGCGAAATCGCCTTACGTCCTGACGCGGTTCGTGGTAGGTTGACCGCTCGTTGATTCGTCGCTGAAGGTATTAGCCGAGAAGCCAAAATTCATCCGGCAGGCCGGTCGCGTGAGCAATCGTTGATGTGTTTATGAGCCTAAGTCGAGACCGACGACGATCGGCGAGCCGCGGAAATCCTAGGGCTGCGTCGGAACCCGTGAAATTCGGCCCGTGCGACGATTTTCATCTCGAGGTGCGCCGCCGCGCCGACCATTATTTCAGCGACACCGGCAGGAGGCCGCGCGGTTGTCCGGCGATGTACGCCAAGACCGTCGTCGTTCTCGCCTGGTTCTTCGCGTCCTATTGTTTGCTGGTGTTCGCCGTGGCCACGTGGTGGCTGGCGATTCCACTTGCCGTTTCGCTTGGACTTTCGATGGCCGCGATTGGATTCAATATCCAACACGACGCGGCACACAACGCCTATTCCGATCGCGGTTGGGTCAATCGGCTGTTGGCCATGTCGCTCGATCTATTGGGTGGCAGTTCGTTTGCATGGGCTCGAAAGCATAATTCGATTCATCACAGCTTCGCCAACATCACCGGCCACGACGACGACATCGATATGGGCTGGCTCGGACGCTTGTCGCCGCATCAACGGCGCTTCGCGTTTCACCGCTTGCAGCATTTCTACATTTGGTTTCTTTACGGCTTCGTTGCGATCAAGTGGCACGTATTCGATGACTTTCGCGACTTGATAAAAGGACGAATCGGCGGGCATACGTTCGCGCGACCGAGGGGATGGAATCTAGCGACGTTCGTCGGCGGAAAGATGCTGTTCTTTTCGCTGGCGTTGCTGCTGCCATCGCTCTTTCATCCGGTCTGGGCCGTCCTGGTTTTCTATGTACTTGTGTCGTACGTGCAGGGCATGACCCTCAGTCTCGTATTTCAACTTGCGCATTGCGTCGAAGACGCGAGCTTTCCCATGCCGCTCGAAGGCACAGGCCGGATCGAAGCATCTTGGGCCGTGCATCAAGTCGAAACGACGGTCGATTTTGGCCGCGGCAATCGGGCGCTGTCCTGGTTCGCAGGCGGACTGAATTTTCAGATCGAGCATCATTTGTTTCCGAACGTTTGCCACGTCCACTATCCGGCGCTCGCGCCGCTCGTCGAGCGAACGTGCGACGAGCTGGGAATTCGCTACTTCGCGCACAAGACGTATTGGGCGGCTCTCGCCTCGCATTACCGCTGGCTGCGGCAGATGGGAACGGCCCTAGATAGCGGGAACGAAACGGCGACGCAATCAGCTACGACGCAATCGCATTCTTGAGGCGATCTGACAACGAAAGTTGGTTCGACATGCCGCGGTATACGATTCCGTTTGGAGCGAAGCGCTCGAATCGAGCCGCTCGCTGAGCCGGCGAAACGCCAATTCTGTTCAATTTCGGCGGCGAGGATAGAATCGACGCGCCTCGTTGACGCGGCGCATTTGTCCGTACCGAGACGGCGTCGAGATCGGTCGAATTCTGTGCGGATGAGAGCGTGTGAGGCGGTCGAAACCTTGACGACTCGGCGGATGGCTCGAATACTCAGGCCTCACGCCGCATCGACCTCGACCCTCGCCAAGTTCTCCATCGATGAGTTTTCGCCACCCCGCCACGACCGACATCGCCGGACGAATGGTGTTCCTCGGCACGGGCACGTCGGTTGGCGTGCCCATGATCGGCTGCGGCTGCGACGTTTGCACGAGCGATGATCCGCGAAACAATCGCACGCGGTGCAGCGTCGTTTTTGGGTTGCCCGAGGGAAATCTGCTCGTCGATACGACGCCGGACTTGCGCACGCAGTTGTTGCGCGAGCGGATCGGGGTGATTCATGCAGTTGCATTCACGCACGAGCACGCCGACCATCTATTCGGGCTGGACGACTTGAGATTGTTTCAGTTTTACTTGCGCGGGCCGGTGCCGCTGTATTGCGAGCGGCGGGTCGAGGAGCGGATTCGCCGCTCGTTCGACTATGCGTTCGCCGAGCCGGTTTCAAAGCATGAGGGGAGCGTGCCGCGGCTGGAATGCCGCGGCATCGACGAACGGCCGTTCGACGTGCTCGGAGCGCGCGTGACGCCGATTCGACTGGATCACGGCTCGCTACCGGTGCTGGGGTTCCGCGTTGGCAACGTCGCGTATTGCACGGACGTGAGCCGCGTGCCCGAGACAAGTTGGCCGCTGCTCGACGGGCTGGACGTACTCGTGCTCGGCGCGTTGCGCCACAAGCCGCACGTAACGCACTTCAGCTTGCAACAAGCCGTCGAAGCGGGGCGGCGGTCTGGCGCTCGGCGCGTGTTGTTCACGCACATGTCGCACGACTTGGAGCACGCCGCCACGTGTGCGGCGCTGCCGGAAGGATTCGCGTTAGCGCACGACGGACTGCGTGTGCCGCTGGCCTAAACGCTTTCAACGCTTTCAACGACGCCGTGGCTGGCGGCTACTTCGGGGCGTCGCGGTACGGTTGCTTCGCGCGATAGCCTTCGAGGCGATTGGTCAGCCGCTCGGCAAGAGCCGCGTTGCCGCTTTCTTCGGCCATGCGAAGCGCCTTTTCGGCCGCGGCGACCGCGTCGTCGAATCGGCCGGTCTCGGCATAAGCCGCCGCCAGCGTATCGAGCCGGCTAGGCGATTCGGTGTCGGACATTGCACTCAGTTTCTCGGCAAGCGCGACCGCTTGCTCGCCGTTGCGGCTGGCGGCGTCGGCCGATGTCGCCAGCACCCAGGCCAGGTCGTTCATCGCCGGCGGCCAGTTGGGCCGAAGTTCGAGCGCATGGCGAAATGCGTCGACGGCATCGCTCGATTGACCGGCGGCAAGAAGGGCGCGGGCAAGCAGCGCGTAGTCGCTTGCGTTGGGCTGAATTGCCAGCGATTCACGCAACAACAGAGCGCCCGCATTTGGGTCGCCCAGTTCCGTTTTGAGCATCGCCAGTCGCACCAGGTTCTCCGGATCGTCCCGCTTGATGGCCAGCGCGGCATCGATTTGTTCGGCGACTTTCTGCTTCTCACCGAGTGCGGCGTAGGTTCGCGCCAATTCGAGGTGAACGTGACGCTGCTTCGGCGCGAGTTCGAGCGAGCGGAGATACTTCGCGGCAGCCTCTTGCGCATCCTTTCGATCGAAGGCGAGTCGGCCGAGCGTTTCCAGCACGCCGGCCAACTGCGAGGATGCTCGCCAGCGCTCTCGATCGCCTTCCGCTCGAGCAAGCCCGGCTTCGTAGATCGAACTCAAATCGGCCAAGTAACGTTCGGCGAGACCCGCTTGACCGGCCTGAATAAATTCCCATGCCACCGTCGTTGCGGCGGTCGGCTCGGGCGGGTCGTGCCAAGGCCCGGGAAAGGGCACTGCGGCCGCCACAATCTCCGCCGATCCGCCGCCGCAGATTTTCACGTCCGCGAGCAATTGCTCAACTTCGACCGGACCGCGGTAGATTGCGGCAATGCGTCCCTCGGCGTCGACCAGGAAACTTGCCGGCACGGGCAGCGGCCGCTGAGCGCCGCTGAATGCTCGTTGGACCGCGTCGAGCGCGACGACGGCCGACTTGTCGGGCAGCGCCACTGTAAATGGAAACCCAAGCCGCTCGGCGGCGGCCTTCGCTTTGGCGAGATCGGCCGTACGGTCCTCCGTGGGATCGTCGACGCAAAGTGCGACGACGTCCAGTCCGGCTTCCGCAAAGCGCGATTTCGCCTCGCCCCAGGCTTTCATCTCAACCAGGCACGGCTTGCACCACGTTGCCCACACATTCACGACCGTTGGCTTGCCGCGCGACGTGAGATCTAGCGTCGCGGTCACTCCGTCGTCGCCGAGGACGGAAATACCTGGCAGCCGCGCCGGTCGCAGTACAACGACGCGGCTGCTGTCACTGCGGTCGATTGCCGGCACGGGATCGGTCGGCAAGACCAACGCAGGGCGCGGAGGTTGCCACGGCTCGGCCCTGGCGCTTCCTTGGCGAAGCACGTACCGATGGTCGCTCGCGAGTTCGCCGAAGGTTTCGACGGTCTTGCCGTCCGGCCAACGGACGACGACCTTGCGCGGCGAAACATCCGCGCCGAGTCCGAAGTGCAGCCATTTCGACGATTGGCCGAGATAGCCGTTGCCGGCGTACAGCGTTTTGATGATCGGCCGCTCATCGCCATCGCGGTACAATTCGACGCGCGCACCGATGGCGTCGCGATTGACCGTCGTCCCGAGTAACCGCAGCGCGAGAAAGTGGTTCCCCGTTGCCACGTCGTTTCGCAAAAACGTCACGCGCGGCGCGGTGCGGCTGGCGATAAAGAAGTCTTCGTCGCCGTCGAAATCCCAGTCGGCCAGCGCCAACGAACGTCCGTCGTGAATCAAATCGAGTCCGGAAGCAGCCGACACGTCGGCAAACCGTCCGCCGCCAAGATTGAGGAAGCAGCAGTTCCGTTCGCGACCACTGAACGACTTGCCCGTGCGGAGCAACCGATTGAGCGCGGCCCAGCCGCGGTCGTAGGCGAGCATTTCGTTCTCGCTCGACGTTTCGGAGGGCGAATGCGACACGACCTGTCGCCAGAAGAAGCTTCACAAGTCGCCGTTGTCTTCGGTGGTAAAGAATCCGTTCGTGACATAGAGGTCTTCCCAGCCGTCGTTGTTGATGTCGGTGAAGAGCGACGCCCACGCCCACCGCCCCATCGTCACCGCGGCGTCGCTGCTGACGTCGTCGAATGCCCCGCCGCCGACATTGCGGAACAGGGTGTTTCCGCGGGCGTGCCGCCGCAACTGGCCGAGCGTGTCCTCGTCGGCACCGGGACGAAAATTGCGCTGAAACGCGATCCGATTGCCGGCCGACGAGAACATATTGCCGACGTATACGTCCATCCGCCCGTCGTGGTCGTAGTCGGCCCAGGAGACCGACATGCCGGCGGCAATGTCCTCGACTCCGACCTCGGCGGCGATGTCGACGAAGCGGCCGTCGTCGCTGCGATACAGGTTGTTGCGGCCGAAATCGTTCGCCACGTAGATGTCGAGGTCGCCGTCGTTGTCGAAATCTTCCCAACTGGCTGCGAAGCTGAACCGGCGGTTGTTCTGTTCCAAGCCGACTTGCTCGGTCACGTCGGAGAAGTCGAGTTGGCCTTCGTTACGGAGCAGAAAGTTCCGACCGCCGTTGTTAGCGTCGTTATATGGAACCGGATTAGCGAACACGTCGGTGGCGGCGCTTTCCGGTCCGGGGCTGTAGCCGCAGATGTACAGGTCGATGTTGCCGTCGCGATCGTAGTCGGCCGCCGCGATTGAATGCAGATTGAACTTCGTGTCGACAATCCGCTTCAACGCGAATCGGCCACGGCCGTCGTTTTCGTGGATCAGCATCGACCAGCGCAGCGTGAGCACGAGATCCTGGTCGCCGTCGTTGTCGAGGTCGACGAACAGCGCGGCCCGCGAAATGTCGAGCCAGTCGACGCCCGACTGTGCGGAAACATCGGCGAGCGTGCCGTCGACTTGCTGCAAGTAGAGTAAATTCGGCATGCCCGACGGCTGGCACACGTAAACATCGTCGAGACCATCGCCGTTCGCGTCGCCGACCGCCACGCCGTGGTTGTGTTGGCTGACGCCGAACGCGGCGTCGAGATTTGCGTGCCAGTGATCCGCGCCGAGTGCCAATTGGCGTCGAAAACTTTCGGTTCCACCAAGAACGGCTTGCGTGCAATCGACGAACTGCCTTGCCTTGGCCGCCGCCGGCCGGATCTCCTCGTAGTTCGCGGCAGAGATTTCCGCCAGCTTGGGCGGCTGTCCCTCGGCAAGTTTCCAGCGACAACGCCACGTCGCGTTCTGTTGCACCAGGCCGCCGGCGACGTGCCCGACCGCTTGAAAGTAGCTCGTGGTGCGCGCCGAGTCGCCGGCGAGCTCGACGCGGATCGTCTTGAACTTGAAATGCACGTCGGCATGAGCCACGTCGTCGTAGGCGGCCGAAAGCGATCTGAGACCCGCGGCCAACGCGGCGCTCCCGGCCGGCACGGATGCATTCGCGCTCGCAATCCGCACGTCTGGGTTGGTCGCACGATGCACGACGATCGCGCCGTCGCGGAAGACTTCCTTCGTGGTGGGTCTCAATTCGTTGCAGTGGAAGTCGTCGGTCGCCAATTCCGCGAGCTTTTCCGTAGTGCGCTGGCTTGGATCGCGCACCGCGACTTCGAGCGCCGCCAGACGCGATTGGGCCAATTCGCTGAACGCTTCGCTCTCCCAGCCCTGATCCTGACGGGGATCGACGGTCGCCACGACGTCGGCCAGTGGCGCAAACGCGTCGCCGAGTTCGAGCGGCGTGGTTTTGGCGGAAAGCGGCCGGGACGAGGACGGCGGGGCACTCGCATCGACATTCGTTGGCGAGTCGGCTGCGGGCCGATCGCCGCACCCGACGACGGCCGCGAGCAGCGTGGATGCGAAGAAGACCGAAAGACGCCAGACGGTGAATTGTCTCCGCAAGTTTCCTTTTGGGAGCGCCGCGAGACCTCGCGATTTCCGTTTGAATCGTCGGCGCATGGTCGGCGGCATCACCCTGGAGAGAATCACGATGCGAGTTAAATCTGCGCTATTCTTCACCGCATTGTACGGCCAAGCAAGCATACGACAGGCTCTCAATCGCCACGATTATTTGGGCCTTCACGGAAACTGCGCAAATCCACAGCCACGACCGCATCTACGGCGACGATTGCGACGACGATTGTCGAACCCGACCTTGGATCGTATCATAAGAAGCTGTATGGAGTTGCGTCGATTTTGGTCGTTCGCGACGTTTCGGTCGATTAGTACGGGAATAGTTGTCGCCCGGCCGTGCGATGAAGTTATCGTTCGGGGACGAGATCTGAGGCATACCGGGGGCGACTGCCCCCACTGCGGAGCTATGGCCTTTGGCTTTGAATCAGGCGGAGTTTCACCGGTTCGTCGCTGACCATGGACCTGCCTTGTACCGCATGGCCTACCGCATGGTGGGTGATCGGCATGAGGCGGAGGACTTGGTACAGGAGGCGTATCGCTCCGCTTGGAAGAGCCGACGCACGTATCAAAGCGATCGAAGCGAACGCGCTTGGCTGGCGGCGATACTGCGGCGTCGAGTCATCGACCGCTGGCGACGAAAGCCCGCGCCTGCCGTGCTTAGCGGCGACGCGCCGATCGAAGTCAGCGTGACGGGCGATGACCCGATCGGCCAGACGTTTACCGATGAGATGCAACATGCCCTGAACCAGTTGCCCCGCGACCTGCGCGAAACCTTGCTGCTGGTCGTGGTCACGGAACTGACCCACCAAGAAGCCGCCGATTTGCTCGGTGTCCCATTGGGCACCGTGCTATCTCGCGTGAGTCGCGCTCGCAGCCGACTTCGCGAGGTGCTCCTGGCGGCAACCCGTACGACGTAAATACCCTTTTGCCCGCTTCGCGCCGACGCGGCTATGCCGCACGGCCGATGCGCGTTTGCAATTTCCATCGATTTTTCGTTCCATGGCCGACTCCTCTCACAACCCGAACCGCTGGATCGACGGCGAGCTGCGCCGCGTGCCGCTGCCTGAAGGGCTGCTCGCACGTTTGCGCCAGATTGCCCAGAGCGGCGCGGACGATGAACTCGATGCGCAGCTTTGCGCCGTCGACGTTCCGGAGGGGCTGCTAGCGCGACTGCGTTCGATCGTCGACGACGGGCCGCTCGATCGTCGCATCGTCGACGTGCCGCTACCCGTTGACTTGCTTGCGCGGCTGAGACAAATCCCCGACGACGAACGTTTGGATGAGACCATTCGCGACGTGCCCGTGCCGGCGGCGCTCGTGCCGTCCACGCTGGCGACGGCTCGGCACGTAATGGCGCGTACGTCGATGCGCCGCTGGTCGATGGCGGCTGCGATGATGATCGCCGTTGGCGCGGCATATTTCTCCGCGATCGATCGGTTCGCCGGTTGGTTCATACACGATGCAAGCCTCGTCGAGCAAAGAATTCCGAATCTTCCAAACGATGAGGGCTTCGATCCATTCCGCGATCCATCGAGCAATCCGGTCGCTGCGCCGGGATCGACCGGCCGGCCCTTCGCCCCGGAGTTGTTCGCGGCAAGTGAATTATGGGGCGATGCGGGTGGCGGATTGGCCGCTGTGAACGACGCCTTCGCGACCGACGTTGTGGGCCAGTTCCGCCGGCCGTCGGCGCTCGATATTTCCGCAAGTTGGCCGATCGATTACGACTACTTCGATGGCGGACTTCTGATTACAGCCCCGCTCGACGCAATGGAATTGCCGGCGTTGGAATCCGCGAGACCGATGGTAGCGCGGGGCGTCGAACCACCCACGACGCCGGGTTACGACCGGCTGGCGCTGGCTCGCTTCGGCGTTCATCCGTTTGTCGATCCGGCGGCGCATCCGCTGCTGGAATCGTCGTCGGCGCCGCTCGTTCGTTCGACGACTTCGTTCGACGCGCTACGGTGGCGGCTCGATCGAGGTGATGCGGACGCGGCGCATGAACCGTTCGATGTGGTGTTTTCGGCGAACGTGCGCGTACGGACCGAAGAATTCCTCGCAGCCATGCGTTACGACTTCCCGCCGCCCACGTCGACGTCCGTGGCGATTCGCACGGCGGCCGGACCGTCGCCGTTCGCAGCGTCGAATGTGCGGTTGTTACAGGTCGGCGTGCAAGCCGCGACGCTCGCGCCGCATAGCCGCATGCCCGTCGAACTGACGCTGGCCGTCGACGTTTCCCGTCGGATGGGTCGGAGCGGACGATTGAAGATCGTGCAGCAATCGCTGATCGAAGTGATCGACCGGCTCCGTGCTGAAGACCGCGTGTCACTCGTCGCCTACGGAGCGACCGCCCGCGTACTCGCCGATCGTTCGTCGCCCGGCAATCCGGACTTGCATCGCGCGATTGCCGAATTGAAGGCCGAGCACGGTTCTAGTTTCCACGCCGGCATGGAGCGGGCTTCGCGAATCGCCAGAGAGTCGGCCGCCGACGCATCGACGGCGAGACGTCGCCAGATCGTCGTGTTCGCCGATGCGCCGACGTTCGTTTCACCGGCCCAGCGCTCGGCCAGCCGAAGAGCCGTTGCCGACGCTGCGGCAGACGGCATCGCCGTATTCGTGGTCGATGTTTCGCAAAGCGCCCGCGGCAACGACGATTTGACGGCGCTGGCCGAAGTGGCAAAAGGAAAGCTCGAACGGGCGGCGTCGGTGGCCGATGCGGCTCGATGCTTGGACGAAGCCCTGTTCGATCGTTCGACCGTCGTCGCCAGCGACGTCGAGCTGTCGCTGCGTTTTAATCCGCGTTCCGTTGCGGCGTACCGACTGGTTGGGCACGAAGCGACGATCGGCCTGCCGACCGCGCCGATAAGAGTGTCCCTGCGGTCTAGCGAGGCGGCCGTCGTATTGTATGAGGTCGTACTCCGCGACGACGGCCCAAACGACGTTGGCGTTGCGGAGCTTGAGTGGATCGATCCGGCAACGGGCCGAACGCAGTTAGCGACGCAGCCGATCAGCCGCGTGCAGTTTGCCAACTCGTTGGCCGAATCGTCGATATCGCTACAAGCCGCAGCCGTCGCCGCCGAAGCCGCGGAGATTCTCCGCGGCGCTCGTGTCGCAACGATTTCGCCGGAACATTCGCTCGATCGCACGCTGGACGTGGCCGAAGCGGTTCATCCGCGCCTGCGTCAGCAGAACGAGTTTCGCGCGTTGGTCGACTTGATCCGCAAGGCACAGGAGGCGGGACTCGGCCGCGGATCGCCGTGATGCGGCTGCGTGAACGGCCGGCGTGACGGCGCGCCGCGGCATCATTCGGCGGCAGCCTTTCGGCGAAACGGACGTCGTCCCGCGAGTGGGGTGCTTGCCGACTCGAAAACGAAGCAATATGGTTTATACTGAAGTGGTCACATCTGCTTGACGGTCGCTGCCTGCTCCGTAGGGTGGCGCAAGGAACTGCGAGGAATAGGAACATGAGCAACGCCTGCGCTCGGCGTATCGCCATTGGTTTGTCCGCCCTCATTGCGGCGGGGTTATTTCATTCTTCGGCCACGGCTGGCGAGCCGGCGACGGAGTTTCTTTCGGCCCTTCGCCAGGCCGGCTACCACGACATGGCGCTCGACTACCTCGAAGGGGCCAAAACGAGCAAGGCATTCGACGCCGAGTTCAAGCAGAACTTGCCGTACGAGTTGGGCGTAACGCTGATCGATATGGCGCAGGCCCAGCGGACCGAGCGGGCCCGCGACCAATACTTCGATCGCGCGATCGCCCAGTTCGATGGGTTTATCAAGAACAACGCCGGCAAGCCCAAGGTCAACGATGCACGCAATCGGCTCACCGAGCTGAACGTGTTACGAGCGCTCAGTCGTATCGAGCGCTCGGCAGCGCCGGGCGCCGACAAATCGAAGCTTCTCGACGAGGCCAAGGGCTTCTTCGACGAGGCCGAAAAGATCATCGAATCTCAAAAGACGGAAGCCGACGCGGCGTTCGCGAAATTCAAGGGCTGGGACGAGAAGAAAGATAAAGACAAAGAAGCCGAACGCAACAGCGCACTGTTCGACGTCGTCTGGTCTCGGTTGCAGCAAAGCCAGGTCGAGTATATGCGTGCCAAATTGCACGCGGCCGGGAGCAACGAGCTCTCTGTGCAGCTCAAAAAGGCCGCGGCCGCCTTCAACAAGGTCTACACCGACTATCAGAAGTTGTATTACTACGGATCGCTCAAGGCCCGCTTGGGCGAAGGGCGTTGCTACCAGGATTTGGGCGATTTGAAACAGGCGGCCACGCTGTACGACGAGTGTCTCGGCGGCCCGGCCGATCCGGACATCTTCCGCGACCTGAAGACGAAGACGTTCGTGTACGCTTGCGAGGTGTGGATCGATCCGACGGTCGACAAGGCCCAGTCGGCGGCCGAGCGCGGCGGCGAATGGCTGATTCAAGCCCGTCCGAACGAGGCCCGCAACCACGATTGGCTGGCGCTGCGGTACTTCGTCGCCAGGGCGAAAGAGGAGATCGTCAAAAAGGCGTCCGCGCCCAATCCGCCGAAGGACGAAGCCGGCACGCTGAATCCGGCCGCCAGGCGAGCGCACATCGACGACGCCATTCGCCTCGTTCGGCCGGTGGCGGCGCATCCCAATCCCTACCGCACGCCAGCGCAAGAACTGCTCGATCGGCTCGGTTCAGGAGGAAGTGATGACCGCGACGAGCCGAAGTCGTTCGCGGAAGCCAAGACGCGCGGCGACGATCTGTTCGGGTCGATTCGCTCCAAAATGTTCTTGATCGACAAGATCAAGGAGGACTTGACCAATCCGAACAACACGCCGGAGGAAGTCAAGCGCATGAAGGAGGATTTGGCGAGCGCGGAAAAGGCTATCGAGACGATGCAGCCACAGGTGATCGCCTACTATCGCCTCGCGCTATCGCTCGCCCGTCCGTCCGACAAGCTCGACGACATAAACACGGTGCGCTTCAACCTCTGTCTGATTTACTACCAGCAGGACAAGTACTACGAAGCGGCCGTCATCGGCGAGTTTCTGCTGCAGCGCTATCCGCGCAGCCCAGGCGGGCGCAACGCCTCGAAGATCGCATTGGCCAGTTGGTCGAAGCTCAATGGAGAGCGGATCGCGAAAAAGGAAGACAACAAGTTTGAGTTGGCCCGCATGGCTGGCGTCGCCCAAGGAATTCTCACGACGTGGACCGACAAAGAAACCGCCAACGACACAAACGTGTTGCTCGCCAATATCTACATCGAGCAGGGACAGTACGCCAAGGCGAAGGAGCATTTGGACAAGGTTTCGCCCGACTTCCCGAAGCTGCCGGCGGCGAAGATGTCGCTTGGACAGGCCCTTTCGCGAGAGTACTTCACGAAGAAACGGTTGCCCGAGGGCGAGCGTCCCGACGAAGCGGAATTGACGAAGCTGATGGAAGACGCGCAGGCGCTGATGGAAGACGGCATCAGAAGCATGGACGAGATGGGAATGGTCACGCCGCACCTTGTGAATGCGGCTTACTCGCTCGCGCAGATTTACATCGATGACGCGAAGAACGCCAAGGCGATTCCGCTCATTGAGCACGCCCGATACGGTCCGCTCACGCTGCTCAAGGCCAAGAACCCGGTCGTCCAGCCGCCGAATTTCAAAGATCCAGACTTCGCCATCGCCACGTACAACCTGGCGCTGCGGGCGTACATTGGCGCCATTGGCGAAGACCCTGAGCTGCTGGCGAAAGCCGAGCAGACCATCGCGTCGCTCGAAAAACTCGTCGACAGCGAGACGTTGCTATTCTCGTATACGCGGATGGCGCAGGAACTGAAAAAGCAGTTGGCCGACGCGCCCGAAGCGCAGAAGCAAAGCATCGCATCGGGCTACGTGAAATTCCTGGTCAAGATGCGGGACGGCGGGAATTCGGACAAGTACGACACGCTGGCCTACATCCTCAAATCGTTCGAGGGCTTGGCGGAAGGTTTTTCCGAGGAAGGCAAGCCGCTCTCGCCACAGGCAAAGTCGTTTTACGCGGAAGCCGTCAAGACCGGCGAGACAATCCTCTCTCTCGTCGACAAGAAGAAGATTTCGCCGAGCGAGAACGCGATGCTGGCCGTGAGGGCGGTGCTGGCCCGTTGCGCCAGTCGCACGGGCGAGTTCGAAACGGCGCTCGACATGTACGAAGCGATTCTCGAAGAGAAGCCGTACTTGCTGTCCGTGCAGGTCGATGCGGCGATGGCTTACCAGGAGATGGGCCGCACGGACTCGAAGTATTACAAATACGCCTTGGGCGGCGGCCGACCTGGAGCGCGGGTGGGCGAGAAGGCCAAGATTTGGGGCTGGACGCAGATTTCTAAGGTGACGCTCAAGAACGCCAAGTTCATCGACACATTTCACGAGGCCCGCTATCAGATGGCGGTCTGCTACTTTGAATTGGGGCGAGCGACCGAAAACGAGCGGTCGCGGAAGATCTACTTGACCAATACGAAGAAAGCCACGCTGGCGATCTTCACGCAGTTTCCCACGATGGGCGGAACGGAACTGCGGGCCAAATACGACCGGCTAATCAAGGCCGCGCAGAAAGAGCTTGGCGAGAGTCCGGTCGGGCTGACGGAATTTGGTCCGGCACCGGCGGATAGTTGATTGCCGGACGGTGTGGATTGCCGGACGGTGTGGATTGGCGGACCGTACGGCCGAGCAATAAGTTCGAGCCGATGCGGCGATGGACTTTGAGTACGGACGAGTGAAGTTACGTGATTCCACTCGACGCGATTTGAATTGAAATACGATACGCTCTTGTCATGAGGAACGGACGATGCGAATTCATCTTTATCGGTTGATTTGCTGTGCCATGGTGGTTCTGGCCGGCGTTGGATCGACGTGGGCGATCGACGAGGTCGTGCCGGTTGGCGATGCCAAAGTGACGCTGGCCAAGAAGGTGACGGTCGGTCGCGACACGATCACCATTCTGGACGGCCGCAACCAGGAATCGAGAATGCCGGTGGCCGACGTGCTGTACGTAAAGTTCGGCGGCGAGCCGCTCGAGCTTTCCGAGGCCAAGGAACAGACGCGCCGCAACGGCAAATACGAGGAAGTGCTGGCCTCGCTGACGAAACTCGACCGGTCGCAAGTGACCCCGTCGGAAGCCGTGGCGGATTTGGCGTTTTATATCGCGTTGTGCCGGACGAAACTGGCGTTGGTCGGGAAAGGGGACTCTAGTGCGGCGGGTAAGGCTCTGATCGCGTTCACGCGCGACTACCCGCAGCACTATACGTTCTATGAAGCGAACGAATTGCTGGGCGACCTATATCGAATGCACAAACAATACGCCAAAGCCGTCAAGTATTACGGCGAACTGGCTAACAACAAGGAAATGGCGGCCAGGGCGAACGTGCTGATCGGCTGGACGCACCTCGAACAGAATCAGCCCGATGAAGCGGTCAAGGCATTCGACGCGGCACTGGCGGATCGAGCGATGGGGCCTTCGGCCGAGGCCCAACAGCGGCTGGCGGCCGTCGGCAAGGCGGCCTGCACGGTTGCCAAGGGGCAAGCTGCCGACGCCGTGAAGCAAATTGAAGAAGTGATCGAGAAAAGTCCGCCGGAAGGGCTTGACGCCCGCATGTACAACGTCCTCGGCGACGCTCAGGCGAAGAACAACGACGCCAAAGCGGCGGTGATGGCCTATCTGCACGTCGACCTGATGTACGCTCAAGACCCGGCGGAACACGCCGAGGCCCTGGGCAACCTCAAGCAACTGTGGAAGCAAATCGGCCAGCCCGAGCGGGGCGAAGAGGCCAATCGGCGGCTGCAAAAGCTCTACCCCACAAGCCAGTGGGCGACGAGATAGGGAGCACAGGGCGGTCGGCCAAGTGCCGGGCGACGGCCGTTAACCAGGTCTTTTCAAGCTTGCGCCAATTAGCGGCTTTACGTTTCATGGCGCGGCAAGTTACACTAAAAGTTCGCCTTGGCTGGCGTTTTTCGCGGTGGCTTGGCGAATTCTCGGAACAAAACTGCGGTTTCTCTTATTAGTCTTTCCGGAGGGTCCGATGCGGCGTTTCTCAAGTGGTGGCCGGCTCCGCGCCGTGGCCATGTTGGCCTTGATGTTTGCCTGGGGTGCGGCGGCTTTTTCCACGATCAGCTTCGCCGTACCAAGTGCGGCCGTCGCGCAGGAGGACGAGGCGACCGACGAATCGTCTTCGGAATCGGACACCGAAACGGCGTCTGGCAAGAGTGCGCTGGCGTGGTTCGTGGGAGCACTCAGTTGGGAATTCGGCATCCCCTTCCTGGCGATTTCGTTCTGGTTCGTCGCCTTGCTGGTGATGTGCATCTTGATGCTTCGCCGCGACACGGTTTGCCCGCCGCAACTCGCCGAGTTGATGGAGGCCCACCTCAACGAAAAACGCTATCAAGAAGCCTTCGACTTGGCGAAGAGCGACGATTCGTTCCTGGGCATGGTTTTGGCTGCCGGCATGGCTAAGCTTCAAAACGGCTACGGCAAAGTCGTCGAAGCGATGGAGGAAGTCGGCGCCGACGAAGGCATGAAGATGGAACAGAAACTCGGCCACATCGCTTTGATCGGCACGATTAGCCCGATGGTTGGGCTGCTCGGTACGGTGTACGGCATGGTGCTGTCGTTCAGCAAGATTGAGACGTCCGGCGCGACGCCGAGCGCCCAAGAGTTGGCCGGCGGTATTTCGACGGCTCTCATCACGACGCTTGTCGGTCTGGGGCTGGCGATTCCGGCCGTCGGGGCGTTCACATTCCTCAAGAATCGGCTGAACCGTTTGATGCTCGAAACGGGCATGATCGCCAGCAACTTGATGGCGCGATTCGAGAACATTCCGGCGAAGAAGTAAGTCGCCAGGCACGAGGCTTGTGTGAGCGGCGGGCAATGCGTCCGCGCTCGTCCGCAATTGGTTCGATTTTCCGTCCGTCCGAGGCGTCGTCATGGGTGTGAAGCTGCGAAAAGAAGTAGGGCCGCCGCCCGAGATGGACATGACGCCGATGATCGACATGACGTTTCAGTTGATCGCGTTCTTCATGATGCTGATCAATTTCTCGCAGAACGAAACGAACAAGCGGATCGAGCTGCCGCTTTCGTCGCTGGCCATTCCCGTCGAAGACACGGAGGATCTCAATTTCATCACGCTGCACGTCGACGACAAGGAAGAAGTGATCGTGATGTCGGCCGAAGAATACTCGCTGCCATCGCTCGAAGGCGCGCTGGCCAAGCGGCGTAGCGAGTTGGAAGGTCCGGGTAATCGATTCGACGTATCGAAGACCCGCATCATCATCCGCGCGGACAAAAAGGCCGCCACCGGACTCGTGCAGAAGGTGATTGAGGCTTGCCAGAAGTCGCGGTTCGAGAATTTCAAACTGCGGGCGCAATACGACAAGCCGGAGTGACGGCAAACCGAGCCGTCGGCGGCCCGAAACGATTCGGAGTCCGGCCACGATCTTGAGACTCGACGCATAAGGATGAGGCATGGCCTTCCATCGCAAACGCAAGCCCAGCACCGACAAAGTCGAGCAGCAGATGACACCGATGATCGACATCGTGTTTCAGTTGCTGGCGTTCTTCATCATGACGTTTAAGGTCGTCAGTCCCGAGGGGGACTTCAGCATCTCGATGCCCTCGGCCGCGCCGCAGGAAGCCGCGCCGGACGATTTGAATCTGCCGCCGCTGAAGATCGCGCTCAAGGCCGACTCG
>JAJDEG010000248.1 GCA_029259895.1 Planctomycetota bacterium | reverse complement strand
CTCGTCCGCGAATCGCCCGGCTTCATCCTGATGGGCATTTACTTGGTCGTCATCCCGCCGGCGCTCGCCATTGGCACCAAGTTGTTCCGCGGCATGTACCTCAAGATGGGCTTCCTCCGCTACATGCTCATGACGAACCTGCTGCTGATGATGGCTATCCTGCCGATCAAGATGGCCCTCCGCTGGACGTTCAACATGAAATACATCATTCACATCGACGAGTGGTTCCTGAACTTCTAACCGGAAGAATCCAACGACAACTGTAGGAGGCGAATCCTTTCGCCGAAGAAGTCGTCAGCCAAGCCCATCGGCGAAAGGATTTGCCTCCTACAGGCAGCCCCCGAATCCCGAATCCCGAATCCCGACCCCCGACCCCTGCTCCACCCATGCCCGCTACGGAACAAACCTGGCGCAATCTCAAGTCGATGCACGTCGTATTCGGCGTGTCGTCGTTGGCGCTGTTGGCGACAACGCTGTGGATGCTCGTGGCCGACCACGACCGCTCGTGGAAAGAGCCGCAACGCCAGTTCCGCACCATCGAGACGCGGTTCCTCAATATGCAGGCGTTGCAGCAAAAGACGGCCGCGTATGACGCCCGTCTGCGAGACCTGGAGATCGCCGTCGATCGCGCCAAGGCCTCGGGCGTCGCTGCCGCGGTCGTCGACGGCTTCATCGCCGCCGCCCGCAAGCTAGACGAACAATACGAAACGGGCGTCGGCCAGTCGCGACTCGACGCGGTCAAATCGGCCGCAGAGAAGCTCGACGAAAACACGCCCGCCGCCGACGATGAGGCGAAGATCGAAGCGGCGACGAAGGCGCGCGGCGAGCTTATCGCCGCCATGCAGGCCGTCATCAAGCAGGTTCACTTCGTTGAAAATGTGACCGCCGGCGAAAAGAAAACGCAAGGCTCCCTTCGCGATGAAGCCCGCAGCAGCTACGAGCTGGCCATCCGCGACAGCCTGCCCGCCGACGTTGCCGAAAAACGGCTGGCGCGGTTCGAGGTCGTCGAAGAGCAGGTCAACGACCTCGATCGCAAGATTCTAGAGATCAAAGCCCGTCGCAACGACCTCGAAGCGCTGCTCGGCCAGGTCACCGAGCCTGTCGAGGCAGCCGAAAAGGCCCTCGGCGAACACAAGAAAGAGTTTGACCGCCTGCACGACGCTGCCGAGGCGCGCGGGGCCAACGTCGGCAAATGGTTCCTCGAATTTCCGATTCTCGACGCATTCGGGAGTCCGCTGCGGCCGCACCAGATCTGGTTGCCGGATTTGAAAATCAAGTACCCGCTCAATCAGGTTGCCCGCTTCGACCGCTGCATGACCTGTCACCAAGGCATGGACCGCACGAAGCCCGGCTCCGCCACCGACCCCGCCTATCCGCACCAAGACCGCGTCTACGTCAACCTGATTCCACAAAAGCCAGAGGCCGACGGCGACGACGATCGAGCGCCCACGCTGGAAAACGTCTATGGCATGAAGTTCGCCGACGGCGGCCTGCTCGACGAAGCCGCGGTGGCCGTCATTGTGTTTCCGCAATCGGCCGCTGCGATGGCCGGCCTGAAGACCGCCGACGTACTCACCGCCATCGGCGGCGCGCGCGTCATCGACCGGGCGATGGCCAAGCGACTGCTCGTCGACGCCGCCAAGTGGGGCGAGCCGATCGCAATCGAAATCCGCCGCGGTCTGCCCCATCCGTTCTCGGCCCATCCGCGCTTGGACCTCATCGGCTCGGACTCCAGCCCCCATCCGTTCGGCCGTTTCGGCTGCTCGATCTGTCACGAAGGCCAAGGCACGGCCACCGCGTTTCAACACGCCGAACACACGCCCAGCACGGTCGCCGACGAGGACCGCTGGCGTCGCGATTACAAATGGTACTCGAATCACTATTGGGATTGGCCGCAAAAGCCCAAGCGATTCGTGGAAAGCAGTTGCTTGAAGTGCCACCACGACGTGGTCGACCTCAAGGCCAGCGAGCGCTTCCCAGATCCGCCCGCGCCGAAGCTCACGCACGGCTACGACCTCGTCAAGGAATACGGCTGCTACGGCTGCCACGAGATCAAGGGTTGGGCAGGTCCAGACAAACGGATCGGCCCCGACCTGCGGATCGAGCCGGACTACTACGCCTGGGCGATTCTGCTCAAGGACCAAATCGAGCCGCGGCTCACCGACTTGCAGCCGAAAGTGCAGTCCGCCGTCGAAGCGGAGCTCAAAATCGCCGGCCAGCGCGACGAACTCACCAAGCAAAAGGCTGAAGCCACCGCCGCCAAGAACGACGCCCTGGTCGCGGAAATCACGGCCAAGGAAGAAGCGCTCAAAGAGCCGCTCGCGGCAGCGACCGCTGCTCGGCTAGCGATCGAATCGCCGCTGGGCGATTTGCAAACGATGCTCGACGTTGCCGAGCGAGTCCGCACCATGCCCGAAGACGCTGCGGCTCGCGCGAAGCTAGTCGCCGGCCTCGCGGACGACGCGGATCGCGAAAAGAGTCGCGCGACGCTCGACGAGCAGCGCGCCAAGCTCGCCGCGGCCGTCGAAGCGGCCCGCTCGGACGAAGCCAAAGCCGCCGAGCAAGAAAAGATCGCACAGCTCGACGCGCAGATCGCTGAGTCCGCGCCGTCGCTGCTCTCGCCGGCCGCACACAATATGGGCGACCGCTTCAAGGACGTCGAAACACCCGGCACAATGCGCAAGGTCGGCCCCAGCCTGCGCTACGTCGGTTCGAAAGTCGACGGCGCGTTCCTGCACGATTGGATTAGCGACCCGACGCACTTCCGCCCGACCACGAAGATGCCCAGCGTCTTCGGCCAATACGATCATCTCGAAGGCCAAAGCCTTACGGATGCAAAGCGGTTCGAGGCCGTCGAAATCCAGGGCATCGTCGCCTTCTTGCTCGACAAGAGCCAGTCGTTCACCTACATGACGCCACCTGCTGCGAGCGAAGAAGCCGAAACGCAAATCGCCCGCGGTCGACAGTCGTTCGTCACCCGCGGCTGCCTGGCTTGCCACATGTTGCACGAAGATGGCGACGTCGACCTCGACGATCCGGTCTCCGCGGCGCTGGCCGCCGGTCACGAGCATCAAGGTCCGGACTTGGCGCGCATCGGCGCGAAGCTGGCCGCCGGCGCGCGCGAATCGGGTCGCGATCCCGCCAAGTGGCTCTACACTTGGCTCAAGCAGCCGAATCTGTATCACGCCCGCACGAACATGCCGAACCTGATGCTCGACCCGGTCGCCGAAGTCGATCCGACGGGCAAGCCGATCGTGGAAGAGGTCGACGGCAAGCAGGTGCCCAAGACGACGGACCCGGCCGCCGACATTGCCGCGTATTTGCTCAGCCTCGGCGGCTGGGAGCCGACGCCGACGCCGCAGCTCAACGCCAAGGACGTCGACGCACTCGCCTTCATGCACTTGAGCAAGGCCTATCGCGCCAGCGAAGCTACCGAGATTCTCAAGAACGGACTCCGCCGCGATCGCTCCGAACTCAAGGGCGACGACGTCGAGCTAGCCATCGGCCGCGGCACGCGCGAAGAGCCGGTCGCTACGCCTTCCAAGGCGGAGCTAGACCGGATGAAGCTCCTCTACGTCGGCCGCCGTGCGATCAGCAAGTACGGCTGCTTCGGCTGCCACGACGTGCCCGGCTTCGAGGACGCCAAGACGATCGGCACCGGACTGGCCGACTGGGGCCGCAAGGAAGTCGACAAACTCGCCTTCGAGCAGATCGCCCATTACCACGGCGGACACAACGACCATTCGCACGACAGCGAAGCGCACGGCGACGACCACGGCGCGCACGGTTCGTCATCCGGCGACGGCGTTCTATCGGCCGACGAGAAGCGCCAGGCGGACAATCACGAATACTTCCACCATCAACTGCTCCACGGCACGCGCGACGGGTTCCTCTGGCAAAAGCTCCGCGAGCCGCGCAGCTACGACTTCAAGAAGACCGAGACCAAGAGCTACAACGAATGGCTCCGCATGCCGAAGTTCAACTTCCCGAAGGAGGAAGATGACATCGAGGCGGTGATGACCTTCGTGCTCGGCTTGGTATCGGAACCGCCGGCCCCGCAGTACGTCTACAATCCTCCGCCGCGCCAGAAAGCGATCGTCGAAGGATTGCAGGTTCTCGAAAAGTTCAACTGCGCCGGCTGCCACGTATTGCGGCCGGAACAACTCGCCGTCCGCTTCGAGCCGAGTCGACCCGGCCAGTCCGGCCGCTTCCCCTCGCCAGAAGCGTTTCGCGGGTACGAATTCCTTCGCATCGATTCGACGCCGGCCGACGTCGAGGCTTCGCTCGAAGCCGACTACGACGCCCGCACGCTGGCCGTGTTGCACGGACTGCCCAGCCTCGGCGCGCCGGACTTGAAGCCGTACCTGGTCGAGGAAGATGGCACGGTCTTCGAGCCAGACCCCGAATTTCCCGCGCCGGCCGAACTGTTCCGTCCGTTCATGCTGTGGCGTCCGGCGCTTGTCGATGGCCAAATGCATTACGTCGGCCAGAAGCCGACCAATATCCCTGCGTGGCTGATCGACCCGGCAAAGTCGCATCCCGCCTGGGGCGGAACGGCCGCGCGGCTGATGATGCCGCTGGTCTACTCGATCACCAAGCCGGCCCGCGGCGACCTCACCGGCGACGGCACCTGGGCGCTCGTGCCGCCGCCGCTGATCGGCCAAGGCAACAAGACGCAAACCGCTTGGCTCTACGACTTCCTCCTCGATCCGCATCCGATCCGTCCGGCGGCCGTGTTGCGAATGCCGAAGTTCAACATGTCGAGCGACGAAGCCCGCAAGCTCGTGGCCTACTTCGCCGCCGTCGACGACGTCGAGCATCCGTATATGTTCGACCAGCGAACGCGTAGCGAGCACTTGATTTCCACGGAAGCATCGCGGCCGGACCGCCTAAACGACGCGCTAAAGCTAACCGTCGTCGTTTGCAAGCAATGCCACTTGATCGGCGACTTCGCTCCGGCCGGTAGCACTGCGGCGATGGCTCCGAACCTCGAGCGCATTCACGAGCGGCTGCGGCCCGACTACCTCCGCCAGTGGCTCGCCGCGCCGACGTCGATCTTGCCCTACACCAACATGCCGTCCAACTTCGTCCGAGCGGAACTAAACAATCAGGCGGTCTACCACGGCACCAGCGGCGAACAACTCGACGCTGTGGTGGACTTGCTGCTCAACTACGACCAGATCATGAAAGAGCGAACGACGATCTCGAAGCTCGTCGAAGAATGGGCCCCCGCCGCCGCCACGGACGCCACGGCCACCCCCGCAGTCGACGCCACATCGACGTCAGGCGGTGCTGTTTCGCCGACGGCCGACGAAGGGCAATAACGCGACGGTCAACGAGTTAGAGAATCGAGCCGTGCCAGCAAAATAAACCGGCAGCCAACGACGCAACCAACGACATCGACGATGCCCGCGACGAAAGTCGCTGGTGAACGAATCGGTGAAAGAAATAGTCCAACGACCTGCAAGGCGTACAATAAAGGAGCCTTCCCAACGTGCTGGCCGCCCGCCCGCTGACTCGCCCGGGGCAGACTTGCTCGACTCGCGAGAAAAGCTCACCGCGTCGCGGCCATCCCGCCAGTTTTTCGCACCCACCCTGTTTAGATTTGTTTCCTAACCGCCCAGGGATCATCGAGGGCGGTACCCACCGGTTTAGCGCTAGCGACTGGATCGCCGCCGCGGCCAAGGAGAGATGATGATGAGAATGCTTCAAACGATTTCCCTCGCCGCGCTCATCGCGGTCGCATCCGTAGCTGTATCCGGCACCGCGGCCAACGCCGTCGATTACGGCACGCTCAAGGGCACGTTCACGATCACCGGCATGACGCCCACGATGAAGAAGATCGTGCCCAATAAAGACGTCGAAGTCTGCGGCAAGAACGCTATCCACGAAGAAGAGCTGATTGTCGGCAAGAACGGTGGTCTGGCCAACGCGGTGATTTACGCCCTCGGCGATCCGTCGGATATCAACAAGCCCGTCGCGAACATCCACGAAAGTTACGCCAAGCTGAAGGCCGAGCCAGTCGTGTTCGACAACAAGAATTGCCGCTTCGAGCCGCATCTGGCCGTCGTTTGGGCCGGGCAGAAATTCACGATCAAGAATTCCGACCCGGTGATCGGCCATAACAGCTTCGGCCAGCCGTTCGTCAATTCGGCGTTCAATCCGCTCATCCCCGCCGGCGGCTCGGTCGACGTGCCGCTCGACAAGGCCGAAAAATTGCCGTTCAAGGTGACGTGCAGCATCCATCCCTGGATGGGCAGCTACGTCCTCGTCCGCCCCGATCCCTACGCGACCGCATCGAGCGAGACAGGCGCGTTCGAGATC
>JAJDEG010000247.1 GCA_029259895.1 Planctomycetota bacterium | reverse complement strand
ATGTAGCCAAACCGGCGGACAATGGCGGACGTTGGCCGACCGTCGTGGATTTTGGCCCTCGCCCCAACTACGCAACCGTGTACGAGATACGACGATCGTGGACGTTGGTGGAACATCGCCTGACCAGACTCGAAATCAGGTAGCAAAAAACGGCAACGCTCGCCGTAACTCTTTGCCGTGTTTTGGCTTGCGTCCGATTCGAGCCGGTTTCCTTTTGGGGTGTACTCCATAAATACGACATTCCCGCCAGCCTATCGCGTCGCTGCGGCGCGCCCCAAGTCGGGGACGTACAGCACGTCGACCGCCTTCGCTGTCTGGCGAGCCATGTTGATATAGCGCTGGGTCGTCGTGTAGCTGCGATGTTGCATCAGCAGTTGCAGCGCATCGGCGGTCAGGTTCTCGGCGTTCATCGTGGCGAACGCTCGGCGTAGGTCGTGAAACCCGTAGAACGCCTTGCCGTGGTCCGGCTTCGCGCCTGCCGCCGCCTGAATCGCGTAGAACTCGCGATACATGTCTTTCTTGCCCAGCGCCCAGGGGAACACGAGCGGCGAGAACGACTTGATACGCCGCAGGTGGTCGACGACCAACGGATGCAACGGCAACAGCACGTCGCGCTTGCCTTTGTTGTCTGCGGCTCGTGAGAACGCCGTGGCGCGTTCTAGGTCGACGTCCGACCAACGCAACGCCATTATCTGCCCGACGCGCCAGCCGGTCATATACGCGACCACAAGCAACGCTCGCCAGTAGTCGGACGGCGTGAACGGTTGCCCGTCCGGCAACGTCGCGGCGTCGGTCGCCGAGTAGATAGCGGCGAAATGCTCCGGCGTCACGTAGGTCGGCAGCTTCCCCGGCTCGCGCAGAAACGCGAAATCGGGGACCGTCGAGATAAAGCCCCACTTCATCGCTTTGCGCAGCACGGCGCGAAGATACCGCAAGTCGCAATTGACGGTCGCCGGCGACGGCGGCTTGCCCCCTCGCACGTTCTCACTTCGTCGCGCTGCGATGAACCCGTCGACGGTCGCCGTGTTGATACTCGCCATGCGCCCCGGCTTCGCCAGCCGCGCGAAATTATTGAGCGCCGTCATCGTCCCTTGCCGATTCGACGCGCCCAAGCCGGCGAGCACCTTCGACTCGTACTCGTTGACGAACTCTTGCCACGTCGCCCGCTTCACGTCCTCATACGTGCCACTGGCGAGTTGCCCTTCGATGCGTCGGGCGTACTTTTCCGCCATCGACTTCGCGCCGATGGTGCGCGACCGCTTCTTGCCGCGCGGGTCGTAGTAGCCGACGGACCACGGCGCTTTGTCGCCGTGCCGTCGCTTGTGGACCGTTGCTTGAAATAGCCAAGCTCGCATCGTCAGTCCCCTTTGTCGTTGGTTGGTTTGCCAAGTCGCCTTAGTCCCCACGCTCTCAGATTGCGGTCGGGGAAGCCCCAAGCCGCTTGAATTCGTCGAACCTCAATTTCCTCCGGGTCGTCGTGGTATGCCTCGCCGCCCTTGTCGTAGTCGTGGTGTTGCCGGTCGCGGAAATCCTCGCTTCGCCCGGTCGCCGCAATCCATGCGTGTGCCAACTCGTGCGCGATAACTGACTGCGCCGCCTCGTCCGGCATCGCGGAGCATGTCGGACACGCGAACGACAGCACTTCGACGGCGGAGCTATGCGAGCCGTACACGCCGGGTAGGCTCCGCCGCAACTCGATTCGAGCCGCAGGGGAATTCTCGCAAGCACGTGAGAAGGCAAAAGACAAGCCCTGCCGCCAATGAAGCAGCAGCGCCCGCCGAACCGACAACGACAACCGTTGCCACACTCGGCGGAATAGCTCGGCGAACCGCTCACCGTCGGCGTTGTCGAACACGTCGACGGCGATACGGTGCCTCGGCAGAATCGGAATACTCTTTGCCATTGCCGGCACGCTGCCCGTAGACCAGACAGCAAAACAGCCTTAGCCTCGGTCGAACGCTGAGAAAAACGCCGCAGGGGCGCTCTGCGCTTTCGCGCACGTCCGACCGAGGGTAAGGCGGTTTGGGTTCATCGGTAGAATTCCTGCTTTCGCGTTTCTCAGGCGCGAGTCGTTCCGCATGATTTCCGTCGGCAAGCTCGCCGAGCGGTACGGATTGACGTCGTTAGTGTATGCCGTTGCTTCGGTCGTCGTCAACTATCTGCAAAACCCCGCACAAGTCGGACGAATCGCCCAGCGTCGCCGCTCGTGCGTTCTCTCGTTCGATGACTCTCGATACGTCCAGCCGCCTTTGCGTGCGTTAGGCGGCATCCTGTGCGATATTTTTCTAGCGTCGCCCGCCGCGCCGGGCTATGCTGACAAACGGTCGCGGGTTCTCGTCTTTGGGGAGGTGTCTCATGCGTGCTTTGCTTTGCGTGGTGGCGTCGGTCTTTGCTCTTTCGCCCACTGCGTCAGCGGAACCTATTCTGATTGAAAGCATCTCAGCCCAGATTTTGCCAGAGACCGAAAGCATCACGTTCACGGTTGTGTTCGACAGGCCGTTCGAAATAATGAATCCCGAACATTGGCTCGGCATCGAAGCGAGTCGCACGTTTGGTCCGCGAAGTGATTCGCAGAATGACGTACACGCGAATCAGGAGTTTTTCTTTTCGAGCATCGAGCGCCCAGGTATCCAGGGCGACTACACCGCGACCTATCTGTGGTACTTCGGCGAAAGCTCCAACCCCAGGGACATTACCGAACTTGGCCCATTTACGGGAACATTTGTAGGTAACAGTTTCACAACGACACTTACGCTGGCGGAAATGCAATTCGGATCGCACGACCATGTCTCCGGGAATCGCTATGGGCCGTATGAGATTGAGTTGTATGCACGCACACTCGATAGCTCTGTTCGCGCCGATGCGTTCATCCCAGAACCGTCGTCGGTCGCCCTCGCGTCGCTCGGCGTTGTGTTCTTGCTGGTTCATCGCGTCTCCGCTCGCAAACGAAAAACCCCGCCCGCCATCTCGCGACGACGGACGGGGCAACCATAAGGAACGTCCGGAGATGAAGCGGACGAACCAAAAAACGCGGCGGGAAATCAGTAAACCGCCGCGGTTGCTTTACGTTCCCGCGCTCTTGTACGCCGCTCGATAATCGCCCAGCGCCGCGCCGTAGTCGAAGTAGACTCGCCAGCTTGCCGCCAGCGTGCTCACCTGTGCGTCGAATCCAAAGAATTCGATGACCGGCGATTGCGAGCCGTTCAAGAACGCGACGATTAGCGGCGCGTCGTTCGGCGATGCGAACACGAACCATGCCGTGGTCGACGCGGTCGTGAATCGCGTGGTGTTGCTCAGCCGCGGCTCCGTGACGAGCGACAACGCCCCCTTGAGCGTGTTGCCCGTCGGTCCCTCGTCCGTCGCAAGTAGCTGAATGTTCGCGCTTTCGAGAAGTCCCCGCGCGGTCTGCGTCAACTCTGGCGGAACCACCAGCGTTTTCGGCACGATGTCTAAATCGTTGCCGTCGCCGTCGCGCTGCGCGATGACCGCGGCGATGGCGGTCGCAAGGGACGTTGCGTCCAAAACCGAACCGCCGCCGGTGGCGAGATTCGCATTGCTGGTATGGAAGAAACTTCCGGCGTTCGCCATCAGCGTCGAGTAAACCAAGTCGGACACAGAGCGTGCCGCCGAACGACCGAACGCCGCGCCGTTCTCGTTGAATACGCCTAGGTCGTCGTTGATGATGTCGCGGCGGTCCAGCGAAATCATCCGACCGAACGTGTCGATGGAGTAGGTGTAGGTGCCCTCGGTAATCGTCGTGTGTTTCAACTCGCCGCCTTTGCCGACTTCCTCCAGCGCGTCCATTGCCGACGGTCGGATTGCCGTATGGTCCTTGAAATCGTTCGCGCTCTTGATGTTGGCGAACGCCTTCCACGTCGCCGGCGATTCGGTGTACGCCTGCAAGAGAATCTTGTTCGCCGAGTCCCCCAGCGCCGTCGGCAGCGACAGCGTCGACAGCGCGGCGCGAATCATTTCGTTGCGGTCGTTGGGGATGTCGCGGCTTTCGAGCGTCAACGCCCGCTCGCACATGGCGATAACGCTGGTGCAACGCAAGTCGCGTGCTTGTTGGGCGACGTGCTCGCCGTAGCTCTTTTCGGCGAGCGACTCGTGCCCCAAGTGCATCAGCGCCGCCGCCGCCAGCAGTTGCCGCGGCTTGGCAATGGCGGTCAGTTTCCCGCCGCCGATGTCGATGGTCGGACGGGTCGCGCGGATTTCGGCGAGACACTCGGCGCGAACGCGGTCCGGCGTCCAGTCGCCTTTGATGGCTTTCGCCTGAATCTCAGGATGCTTGCCGGCGCAAATGTCGATGATTTCGCTGGTGCGTTGCCGTTCGAGGGCAACCGGGTCGGTCGTTTCGGTGGTCGTGGTCGTTTCCATTTTCTCGATTCCTTGAAATGCGGCGGCGATGTTTACGGTTGTCGCGCCATCCGCCCCAAGCGCGACCACAGAAATTTCCTTTAAGCTGCCCTTCGTAACGAGCGTGAACGGTCCCGCCAGCTTGTTGCCGTTGACCGTGACCGTTTCGTTTTGCCCGACGCGGCGAAACTCGGCGGGCGATACGCCGACTGAGGCTTGAAACTTGAACCCCTTGCGCGCCAACGCCAGCACTTGCCGTGTCGCTTCGTTGTCCGCCAGGATTTCGCCGCGTGCCGTCAGTCGACCGCCGCTCTTATCCGGCGTGGCGTGACCGAGGATGTTCGCCAAGTCGGTCGCGTGGTCTGCCACGACGGGGACCGATAGCGGCGTATCGAGTCCGCGCAGGTCGATGGCGACGTTACCGAAGCCCGACACGAGCATCGTCTTGCCGGTGTAAACCACGGCGTCGATGCTTGGCGTTCTCTGCGCCGCCGCCTGTATCTCGACGGGTGCCGTGAGTAGCAGCGAATCGGGGAGCGTGTCGGTCATGGTTAGTTCGCCGCGTAGGTTTGTTTTTGTCCCTCGACGTTCTCAGCCATCGCATGGCAAGCGCGGTTGTGGGCTTTCGCTTCGGCGATTTGTTCGTCAAGGTCGGCGGCGATTTCGTCGACCGCCTCTTGTGCGGGTGTGCCGGTGTCGCGGCGTTGTTCCGCCTGTTTGGTAAACGTGCCGACGGCGGACAGTTCATCGCAGAAAACGTCAATGGCTTCCCTCGACCAAACGCGCGTGCGTCCGACGACGGGGACCATATCGGCGTGGCGTTCGAGGAACCGATTGACTTGGTACGTGTTCGCCGCCAACCCGCGCTTGCGGCACTCGTCGATGGCGATGGCGGTCGTGACCGGATACGAATGCCGAATCGCATCGGGAGCCATCTCGGCGGGACAGCCGAACATGACTTGCACCAACGCAATTTGCAGCCGGTCGTATTGTTCGCGTGAGACGAGGAATTCTTCGGGTCGCATGGTCCGATGCCTTTTGTTTTGAGGTTGCTTGAATCTTACCGATTAGGGTGCGGCGGCTTTCCAATTCTTGGAAGTGAATTCCGACTATTCGACGACGACGATGAACTTGTGACCGCACGCCCGGCATTCGACGTGGCGGCTCGTGCTGCCGTCGCCGCCGTTGGTTGACCGATACGTCCGCAGCGTCGCCGAATCGCACAGCGGGCAACGTGGTCGCTCCACGTAGACGTATCGCAGGCTACGTTCTGGCGGCTCGGCGAATCGTGGCGGGGTCGGTGGCATGTATTAGGTCGAGTCGTAAAGTAAGTGAGTCCGCTACTCCGGTTGCTCGCGAAGGGGCTTTCCAAAAAACGTTTTTTCTCGGAGAACCTACGGCGTCGACCCAGGTTCTCCCCGCGGGCCGCACGCCGAAAAGCCGCATGGCGAGAAGCCGGCAACATCGGTTTTGTTTGTTGGTTTGTTTCACTCGCACTCGCCGACAACCGGATACCGCCGTCGGATGATGCTGGCGTATCGTTGCAATCGCTTGGCTCGCCGCGGTGGCTCGCACGTCAGGCAATGCAGCACGTCCGCCATCGACTCCCAACTCGCAGCACTTCCGCAGACCGGACAATGCCACGTGTCCGCCGTCCACAACTCGCCGCCGTCCCATGAGTCCGCCACGTCGTCGGCTTCGGTGCGTCGCTCGTGCCGTTCTCGCTCGGCGGCGTAGCCTATCCAGCCGGTGCCGTCGTCGACGTACACGGCTTTCGTGGCGTCGTCAGGGCGGTCGTTGCAGGCGGCGCAGAGAACTTCGCCGGTGGAGAGTCGCCAGCCGATGGCGCAGCCGCACGTCGGGCAGGGACCGGCGAGGGATTCGACTGGCTCGGGCGCGCAACTGTCATCGGATGACAGTTCGCCGCCAATCCACGGCGGGGGCCATAGTGAAACAGGTGAAACACGTTTCACACTATTGCACCCTATATACGTATTCTCGTTCATATTTTCGTCTTTCACTTTTTCTCGCTATGCGTGCAATAAGTAGAAACATGTTTCACCTGTTTCACTTGCTCAAAAGTCCAGGCGAATGCGGATTCCGCCGTAGTGGCGGACGGGTTTGCCGTCTACTCGCGGCGCGGTGTCGAACACGTCGGGAACCGCCGCTCGCAGCGCCCGCCCGAAACCGGCTTCGTCCTCGACGTGTTTCCGCCCCTTCGCCTCGCACCAATCCTTGTACTCGCCGTAAAGCGCGTCCCGCGCAACTTTCGCCCCGCCGTCGACGTGGCAGCGCTCGCGGACGAACATGCCCACGGGCGATGTCAGGTCCGCCAACTCGGCAATTAACTCAGCCCCGGCGGACGGCTGCACGAAATGCCCGCGTTCGTGTAGTCGCCGCCAGCCCTCAATTGACCACAGCAGAATGCCCGGCAATTCGGCTAACAGCTTGTCCGTCAGCGATTGGTTCTCTTTGCCGTAAAACGACCGGGTGAACTTCCAAAGAATCATGCGCTTTGCAAGCGCACCCCCAGAATCCAACAGACGCGGCAACTCGTTCGACAGAACGACAATGCGAGTGGGTAGCGTGGTTGTGACCGGCTCGCGGAATTTCACGTCGATGGTCAGCGCGTCCTCGCCGGATATCGACAACAGCCTTTCGACGATGACGGCTTGGTCCGACTTGCCGGACAATCGCGCGTCGGACACGATTGCCAGCGATTTCCCCAACAGCGCCTGCAATCCAAAATTTTGCCCGAAACTTGCCAGCGTCGGACCGGCGACGTTTTGCTTGCCGACAACCGCCCGCCAGATTCGCGCGACCGTGCCTTTGCCGGACCGGGGTGGACCGATGAGCATGAATATCTTTTGCTGGCGAGTGTCGACCACGAGCGTATAGCCGAACGCTTCTTGCATCGCGTCGATGCTCTCGCCGTCGCCACCAAACCACTCGGCGAGCGATTCGAGCCACAGCGACGGCGCGGGCGCGTCGAGTCGAAAGTCGCATTCGAGCGCGGCGGGAGTAAATAGCCGTGGCGTCGCCGGTCGCGTGTGGTCCGTCACGCCAGCCACGAGCGACGGCAAATGAATCATGCGGTTGCGCGCGACTACGATTTCATTTGTTCGCCACGGCTTCCCCTCAGCATCGACGGGCGACTCGCCGAGAAACGACGGCGATTCAATCATGCCCGACAGGAGCGACTTCGCCTTAACTTGGTCCATCACGTTATTCGTGATGCTGGCGGACAGATACGAATAGTTCTTGTTGACGAACTCAACGACGTTGCCGCGTACTTCCGCCATCGCCACTTCGGCGTATCGCCCCTTCGTCCAAACAACAAAGCCGCCGCGGTAAAACCGCAGTCGATAAAGTCCGTCAACTTTTCCCGATTCGAGAAAATCGCACGCGCCCTCGGCGGGGTCCAGCGATTGCGCCGTCGCTTTCATGTCGCCGGACGTTGGCGGTTCGGGGTCGCCGGCTTGCTCGCGCAGCTTGTGTAACTCCGCCGCGCCGTGCGTCACGAGAAAATCGTCGACGCCTTGCTTGACCGGCTCGCCATCTTCGCCGGCAGGTCCGGCGGGCAGGCGAATTACCTTGACGACCGCCCCCAGCGCCGCCAACTTCGCCGCTAGCTGCCGCTCGGCTTCGGCGACGTTCGGATTATCGGCAGCGTCGCTGTCAAAGCAGATGTAGACTTTACGCCCCCGCCATGCAATTCGCTCTAGGTCCGGCAGCAGTCGGCAGCTTTTCTTGTCGCGGTAAATCGAATTCACGCCCGCCAACCCAACGCACGAAAACCCGGCTTGCGTTGCGGCGAGCGCTTTCTTGATGCCCTCGGTAATCAGAAGGTGTGCTTCGGGCGTTTCCAACTTGCTCGCCACGCCCGGCGGAATGTAGAGCCGCGACGGTTGCCCTCGCGGCGACTCGTACTTGATGCCCTTGCCTTTGTTGTCACGGCGGGGATTGTCTGGCTTAATCTGGCAGTAGCCGTTCGCGCCGTCCGCATCGTGGAACGGAAACACAAGCCCCACGCCGCGCTTCTTCGGCCACTTCTCCCAATTCACGAGCCGCGCGAGTCGGACAGCATTGGCTTCGCTGTGAATGCCCGCCGTTTGGATTGTCTCATCCGTCAACCCGCTCGCGCGAAGCTCGGCTGCGTGGTTCGCGTACAGCGTTCGCGGCGTCGTGCCGTTCGTGGTGGAATTCATGTCCTTCTCCGTGCCGTCCGTGTCGAAAGTCGGCGTGGGGTGCCTGCCCCAGCACCCCCACGCCGGATTGCAGATTACGCTCCGACCGTCATCGCGGTTTGCCACGCGGTTGCACTTGTGCCGGCGGTGTCGAGATGACACGCAACATGCGTTGACCACACCTTTTGTCGTTCGTCGCCGTCGGCTTCGTCGGCGGGCGGATACGTGAATGCGATGCCCGCGTCACGCATGAGCAGCGTCCGAAATGCCTCATAGTCGTCGAACGTTTCACGCGACACGCGAACGTATGTGGGCGGTCCGTAAATTTGCCCGCCGTCGTCAATGCTCATCGCACAGAAAACGTCGCCGCCCGGCAGTTCCAACACGTCGTCGAGAATGTATTCGCCGCTCATATCTCAAACTCCTCATGGTTTGCCCCGCTGTAAAAAACGCCCGTCGCCGTCGGGGCAGCCGACGCGGGCGTTTGTTTATTTCCTTGCGAGCAGCCGCAGCAACTCGCCGCGCTCGTAAAAAACTTGTTTTCCGATTCGCACGCCTCGCACTTCGCCGCGCAACCTCGCGTCGCGCAAGACGCACTTGCGCATGCCGCACAGCGCCGCGGCTTCCGCTTCCGAAAAGCCCAGCCGGTCCGCCGGCAGCGTCGCCGTGGCGGCGAGCGTCTCGGCGACGACTTGGCGAATGACGGGGGCAAGCTCGGCGGGGTTGATTTCGAGTTTCACGGCGTCGCCCCCGATTCGGAGCGTAGCGCCGCGATTAGGTCGTCGCCGAGAACAAACGCATTGCGACCGCGATACGAAACGGGCAAGCCCTTGCGACGCAACTCGCGCCACGTCTTTTCACCGAGCCGCAGACGGCGACGCGCTTCGTCAGCCGTGTAGAGTCGCCCCGGCTCGATGACGCCCGGTAGTTCGTTGTGAGACATTGCCATAGCCTTCCGTCAGCGGGATTGCTGAACTTGACTATGACAACGATAGGGAAGGCGCTCCGGGGAACGTCAAAGGGGACGGAACCGGGGAAAACCGGGGAAATCCGAAGATTGTTCAAGATTCTTTATCGTGCTCGCGCTTCTCCTTGTCGCACTTTGCCCAACGAATCCCTTTTTTTACAATGTCAATGCCGCGCTGTCCGTCCTCGATTGCGTCGCACCAGTTTGGCGCGATTCGGTGACGCAAGTTTGGGTCGTCGTTCCACTCGTTGCGAATCTTCGCCGGCTTGCTCCCTTCGTTGTATCGCTTTAGAAACCAGCGATTTCGCGGCGCAGCGCGTTCCGCCGTCGCGGCGCTGTCCGCTCTGTACGTCGTCGCACGATAGCGCTCAAAGATTGACGGTACGAGCCGCGTCGTAATCCAAGTGTCGGTCAATTTATCCGGCGCGACGATGCCGACTACGCCACAAAACAGAGTCCAATCCGTCCAACTCATCGGCGGGTCCATTTTGAACGCTGCCTTCCAGCGTGCCGCCGTTTCCGCGGCGTACTCGTCCGCACCGTCAAACATTAGTCGCCGCAGCCGGTCGCCTTCGGACCACTCGCCCAGGTCGCGCGACGTGGCGAGGGTATCGGCGACCTTGGCGAACAGCTTGCGAAACGGCAATTCGGCAAGCGTATGCCACGCGGGCGGCTTGGGTTTCTTGCCGGTCAGTTTTTCGGCTTCTTCCGCAGCCTTTGCCGCTTCGACTTTTGCGGCTTTCGGTTGGTCGACGAACGCCGCCTTTAGCGCGGCGAATCCCTCGCTCAGTTCCTTGGGCTTGCGCCCCTTCGTCCGTGCGGTCGCCATCTCGAATCCCCTGACTTAGTTGCGACTGCCAGAGAGTCGCGGCGTCAGGGGTGCCGCGCTCCCCGGCAATCGCGAGCGACGATGTACGGTCGTCGCCCGATTTCCTTAGAACGTCGCCCGCCAGAAAAGACGGTGGGCGACGCTGCCATTATATGCGACGGGGCGGGGTTGGCGAGCTACTTGTCAAGCCGGGAATACCGATGCGAAAATAGCTTCCGCCCGAGGTGTTTTCCAACTGGCATTGTTTGAGAGGAAGTGCAAGCCATGGGTCACCAAGCATTCGCGTTCCTGCTTCTGTTTGTCGCATCGCTCACCCTTCCCTGCCGCGCAGCGGTTCCGCCGGAAGTAGATAAATACCTTCGACTTTGCGAGGAAAAGCGCATCCAGCGGATTTTCGATCGGCGAGAGCACATTGCCGTTTTGCAGAACAAGAAAGATGCGATGGCACAACCAATGACTGCCGAGGAAACACGTCTCCGCGACGAATTGCTCAAGGAAATTGACTCCCGAAAGAACGAGTTAAAGGAACTGGAGGACTTCGACAAGCCCGTTCATCCGCTCGCTGATATCTCTAAGGTTCCAATGGGGCGTAACGTCAAAACCGGGGACATTTATTTCCGCAACTTTTACGGCTGGCGCAAGTTTGTCGTGGTGCAAGTTGTGGATGCCAAGCACGTGCTTGCCGAAACGTACTTGGAACTCAAAAATCGCCCTCCCACGAAACATTCGCCCAAAATGCTCCTAGAAATGCCGACAAAGAACTTGAAGGTGGGTGACCAAATAGAACCGGCTGGCGCATGGAATCTTTCAGCGCATCGCGACAAGGCTGGCAAAGGAACGGGCGTCATTTTTGCCGCGCCGCTGGACCTTCGACGGTATGAACGCCATGCGGCTGCGATTCGCAAGGCATCGCTCGCAGAGTTTCTCAGGCGAGAAAAAGAATGGCTAAAGAAGCAACGGCAGATTGAAGGCGCTGCCGTGCCAGGCGACGAGTAGAAAGACCGAGCTGGCGGCGCTGGATATCCGCCGACGTGTACTCCACTTGTACGCCACACGGACGCTACTCCACGCCACGCGACACGAGCGCCAACGGCGATAATCGTCGGGAAAAACGCACTTTCCGTCGCATCGCGTCGTATCACGTCGCATAGGAAACCGACTCGAAATCAGGTGCCGGGCAACCGGTTGAGGGTTCGAATCCCTTGCCCTCCGCTTCTGTAAGTCCTTGCCACAGCCTATCTAACGTCAAACGGGGTCGCCAGTTATGGCGACCCCGTTTCGTTTGGTGGTGGGGTTTCGGCGGCGCAAGTTGGTGCAAATAGCGCCCGTTAGCGGCGAGTTTGATGGCACCATTCTGGGCACCTTTTCGAAAAGGCGGGCACCATAGTCGGCACCAAGGGCCGTCAGCGTTTTCTTCTCCCCGAGCGAATTCCGATGGCCGAAACACAACTCGCGAGAATGAAAACGAAACCGCTTGGTTCTGGCACGGCTATCTGGCTGCCCACAGAGAGCACGATCCTCCGTCCGTAGTTTTCCTGCAAAATGCCCACGTCCGCCAACGTTACGGCCCGATCGCCATCGAAATCACCGTGTCGCCAGTGCGCGCCTTCCGACAGTCCGAAATAGCGCGACAGTTCGGCTGCGTCGGAACGGTTGACCAAACCATCGAAATTAACGTCGCCGGGAATACTAGGCTCTGTCGGAAAAGTCAGATTCCCATTAGGCGGAAGTAACGTTCTATGAATGCCATTTTGATGAATCCGCCGAAATTCTTGGCGGTCTTTTCGAAGCGGGTCAGCACGCGGCGGCAT
>JAJDEG010000246.1 GCA_029259895.1 Planctomycetota bacterium | reverse complement strand
CGTTTTCTGTTAGAACGCCGAAAGCGTTTTGCATCGACGTGCAATCGAATCGCACGTCTGACGCTTAACTGTTTGCGGGGCCATGAAAATCATTCTGGCGAGACGCCGGTTGGCGTTCGGCGCTTCCCCGTCGAGCGGTTTGGCCGACTCGATCGACGTGGAGTGCGTCCTATGCGCCGAATTACGGTATCGGCCAAACTGGCTATCGCCGTCGCCGTTCCCCTTCTGTCGTTGCTGGCTATGGCGACGACGTTTTATGCGCATTCAAATCGCGTCGATCGCGCGTTGGCGAATCTCGTCGACGTCGACGAGCCGCTCGTCGACGCGGCGTATGCGATCGAAGCAAATACGCTGAAGAGTGGGTTTGCGTCGCTAGGCTACATTCACGATCGCGATCCGATACACCGCGAGCGGATGCAGAATGAACTGCTAGCCTATCAATTGGCTCTCGATCGATTCCAGTCGCTGGCGGCTACCGATCAACGCCGCGAGCAAGTCGAACGACTCGGCGTCCTCGGCCAAACGTATCGCAAGCTTGCCGAGTCCTTGCTCGACGAGACCGACGTGCTGGCGATGCGGCTGGAGGAATTCAATGTCGCTCTCGAGGAGATCGACACGACATTGGACGAACGGCTCCAACCGTCGGTTAAGGCCGACGACCCGCAGGCATTGGCCAAACTTCACGCCGTCATGGAACTGGAAGTTAACGTCAACGGCATCGCCAAGGGCGTCCAGCAGTTGATGACTAAGCGAACGGCGGAAGCACAACGGCGTATCGACGAAGACACAGATGACTTCCGACGCTTTCTCAAGGAATACCGGGATATCGTCGTCGACGAGGAAGAAATGCGTCTTGCCGACGAAGTGGAGAAAGGGTTTGAACGGGCGGTCGCGCTGGCGCATGAAATCGTCGATCTTAGACATGCGAGGGACACGCGGATCGACGAACTGGTCGTCGTGAGTAACGCGTTCGAGAAGTTGGTCGAGGACGAGATCATCGAGGACGTGCATGCCGCATTGCGGCAACAACAGGCTAGCGTGCGAGAGATGGCGTCGAAGGCCTACATGCTAACGATCGCCACGGTGCTGATCTCGCTATGCGTGGGCGGCGGCATTGGGTTTGTGGTCGTTCGCGGGCTGCGCGACTCGGTTGGGCGACTGGTGGACGGCTCGAAGGCGCTGGGGCGCGGCGAATTGGATTATCGTATGGAGGTGCGCTCCAACGACGAGTTGCAGGACGTTGCCGAGGCGTTCAATCAGATGGCCACGGACCTCGACAGCTCTCACAACGCGCTTCGTCAATCGAATCGCGAACTCGAACGGCGGGTCGCCAAGCGAACCGAAGATTTGTCGAGAAGCAACGCGAACCTCGAGCAGTTTGCGTACGTCGCTTCGCACGATCTTCAGGAGCCGCTCCGCAAGGTGGCGTCGTGCTGTCAGGCACTAGCGGAAGACTATGCCGACAAGCTGGACGATGAGGGCCGCGAGTGGATTGCGTTCGCCGTCGACGGGGCAACGCGGATGCGGCGGCTGGTGAGCGACCTGCTGGAGTTTTCGCGGGTCAGCACACGCGGAAAAGCCGCCGAGCCGACCGACGCGAATCGGGCTTGCCAGGCGGCCTTGAATAATTTGGCGGCTGCGGTGGAGGAACGCGACGCCCAGATCGTATGCCGCCCGCTGCCGACGGTCTTGGCAGACGCCGGTCAGCTCGCCCAGTTATTTCAGAATCTCGTGGGAAACAGCATCAAGTATTGCCGCGACGACCAGCCGGTCATCGAAATTGGCGCCGAACCGAGCGACGATCTCTGGCAGTTCTACATCAAGGACAATGGTATCGGAATTGCGCCCGAGTTTCACGAACGGATATTTCAAATATTCCAGCGGCTTCATCGGCAGGACGAGTACCCTGGCACGGGCGTCGGCTTGGCGATATGCCGTCGTGTGGTCGAGCGGCTGGGAGGTAAGTTGTGGGTCCAATCTCAATCCGGCCAAGGCAGTACGTTCTTCTTCACGTTGCCCGCCGTCAGTTCCATCAACGAACGAAGGAAGGACAATGAAATTGACATCCGCAGCAACATCAACGTCGGCTAGCGTCATCGAAATCCTATTGGTCGACGACGATCTGGCGGACATCAAGCTCACGCAGCGTGCCCTTGAGGGCGGCCGCATTGCCAACAACGTCCACGTCGCCCGCGACGGCGTCGAGGCGATGCAGTTTCTTCGCGGCGAACCGCCGTTCAAAGGCGCTCCTCGGCCCGACCTCGTGTTGCTCGACCTGAACATGCCGCGCAAGGACGGGCGCGAAGTTCTGCAAGAGATCAAGGTCGACGCCGACTTGCGGACGATTCCCGTCGTCGTGTTGACGACGTCGGACGACGATACCGACGTCCAGCGCAGCTATCTGGAACACGCCAATAGCTACATCACGAAACCGGTCGACTTGCAGCAGTTCAAGGAGGCGTTGATCCGCACGACGGAATATTGGTTCGCCGTGGTGAAGCTGCCGCCGAAGTAGGTTCCGGCGGCGTCTCTTATTCTTCTCAACGAACCGCGGCAACGGCGGCGAACTGCATCGGAAAGTAGGCCGGCGGTTGAGCCGGACGCTGCGACGTGCTGCGGAGTAGCTGCAACGCTTCGATGACGTTGACCGAAATTTGACCGGCCGCTGGCCGCCGTCGATACTGGTGACTCGCGTGTTTTCGTCGCGACGAGCGGTCGAGGGCGTTCGACGCATTGCCGTGCTAGAGCGAAGTCTATCCGACGGGAGTGATTGACATGAGTTTGTTCGACATCGCGATTCGTGGAGCTCGTCCGACGATTCACCGTCGTTTGCCGCGCGGTTTCGGAGCATTGGCGTTGCTCGTTGCGGCCGCCGCGCCGGTATCGCATCGGGAGATTCGAGCCGAATCCGACCAATCGAACGGCGCACCGAACGTCGTCCTTTTCTTGGCCGACGACCTCGGCTGGGGCGACCTGGGATGCTACGGACACGACGTGATCCAAACGCCGCATCTCGACGCCTTCGCTCGACAGGGCGTGCGGCTGACGCAATGTTACGCGGCCAGTGGAGTCTGCTCGCCTTCGCGGTCGGCGATTCTCACCGGCCGCACGCCGTATCGCAACGGCGTTTACACTTGGATTCCCGCCAACCGCGAGATTCACTTGCGGAAGAGCGAAATCGCGCTGCCGAAGTTGCTAAAGGAACGCGGGTACGCGACGTGTCACGTCGGCAAATGGCATCTAAACGGCTACTTCAACGATCCGCGGCATCCGCAGCCGGGCGACCACGGCTACGAATGGTGGCTGGCGACGCAGAACAATGCCGCACCTAGCCACGCCAATCCGCGCAACTTCGTCCGCAACGGCAAGCCGGTCGGCGAGTTGGAAGGCTATTCCGCACCGCTGGTCGTGGCCGAGGCGATCGATTGGCTGAAGAACCACCGCGACAAATCGAAGCCGTTTTTTCTCGCCGTGTGGACGCACGAGCCGCACTATCCGATCGCGTCGGCACCGGAGTTTCGCGCCAAGTACGGCGACCTGACGGACAAGGTGCAGATCGAACACCACGCCAACGTGACGCAGCTCGACCACGCATTCGGCCAGTTGATGGCGGCTCTCGACGAGATCGACGTCGCCAAGAACACGTTCGTCGCGTTCACGTCCGACAACGGTCCAGAGGGGGACGGCATTAAGTCGCCTGGCCGCGGTTCGACCGGCGGACTGCGCGGACGCAAGCGGGCCGTTTACGAGGGCGGAATTCGCGTACCGGGCATGATTCGTTGGCCGGAACATATCGACGCGGGGGGCGAGAACGGTACGCCGGTGATCGGGTCGGATTTGTTCAACACGGTTTGTGCGCTTGCCGGGGGAAAGATTCCAGCCGACCGCGTCATCGACGGCGGCAACTTGCTGCCGGCGCTCAAAGGGAAGGCGATCGAGCGGCAGCGGCCGCTGTACTGGCATTGCGACATTGCGCCGGGCGACATGAAGGTGGCGATGCGCGTCGACGATTGGAAGGTTGTGGCCAACGAGGCACTTACGAAGTTTGAGTTGTACGATCTCAAGACGGACTGGCAGGAGAAAAAGGATTTGGCCGCCGATCGTCCTGAAATCTTGGCAGAATTGAAGCAACAGCTTAGCGATCTATCGGCCGAGATCGAAAAAGAAGGGCCGACGTGGTCTCGAACGCCCAAACCGGCGGGCCGTGCGGGCAGGGCGAAACGCGAGGCCGTCTCGCCATAATCGGACGCAATGCAACGACGGCGACGGGGCGTTGCGGCAAATAAACTGCCCGTCTTGCGCATCTATCTGCGGGATGCCGCCGCAGGGTCGTCCGCATTGTCGTCTTTTCGATCCGTTCCGTTTTCCTCGTCATCTACACGGAGTGATTTGCACCATGATCGAGCATTTGCGGGCGTGCGTCGCGGCGTTGGCGATTGGTCTTACCGCGGGCTTCGTACCTGTCGTAGCGGCCGAATCGCATCAGGCGACGGGCATCAAGATCGGCGAAGTCACCGACTCCTCGGCGATGGTCTGGACGCGGCTAACGGCGCATCCGCATCGCAACAACGACGGAGTCGCCACGCGGGGCAAACGGGCCAATCCGGCGCTGGACAAGGCCGCGCTGGCCGATACGTCGAAGCTCGAAGGCGCGTGCCCTGGCGCGGAAGGCCGACTTCGCGTGCGCTATGCGACGCAAGAGAACCTCACCGACGCGAAGTCGACCGACTGGATCGACGTTGCGGCGAAGACCGACTATTCGCACCAGTTCGCCTTAGCCGGTCTAAGGTCGAACACGACGTATTACCTCGCCGTTGAGTCGACCGGTCCCGGCGGCTCGCCGGCGCACGACGCACTTCGCGGCAAGTTCAGGACGGCTCCGGCGAAGGACGAGGACGCCGACGTCACGTTCTGCGTCGTCACCGGACAGATGTATGCCGATCTCGATCATGCCGACGGATATCACATCTACCCGGCGATTGCGAAGGTCGATCCGCAGTTTGTCGTGCTAACGGGCGACAATGTGTATTACGACAACGAGCAGCCGCCGGCCCGCAATGAAGCGCTCGCCCGCTATCACTGGGAGCGGATGTACTCGTTGCCGCGGCACGTCGACTTGCTGCGCGGCACGGTGAGCTACTGGGAAAAGGACGACCACGACGTATTGGACAACGACTGTTGGCCGGGGCGCAAATTTGGCGATTTGACGTTCGCCGCGGGGCAAGCGATCTTTCGTCAGCAGACGCCGCATAGCGAGAAGAGCTATCGCACGTTTCGCTGGGGCAGGTCGCTGCAAGTGTGGCTCACCGAGGGCCGCGACTTTCGCTCGCCGAACAACGCCGCCGACGGGCCGGAAAAGACGATCTGGGGACGCGAGCAGTTCGATTGGCTGCGAGAGTCGCTCAAGGCCAGCAACGCGCGGTGGAAGGTGATCGTCAGCCCGACGCCGATCGTCGGACCCGATCGCGGCGGCAAGAACGACAACCACGCCAATCGCGGTTTTCGGCACGAAGGGGACGCGGTGCGGAAGTGGATCGCCGAGAACGTTGGCGAGA
>JAJDEG010000245.1 GCA_029259895.1 Planctomycetota bacterium | reverse complement strand
CGGCGGTATGCACGTACTTCCTTCTGCCGCGCATTATCCGACCATCATAAATCCCTAGCGATTCACTGTGATCCTCCGTGCTCCCCCTCCGTGTCCTCTGTGGTTAAACGAATGACGTTAGCCTTTGCCTTGCCAAGACGCATGACCATTCTCGACAAAATCGTCGCCACCAAGCGAACCGAAATCGCCCAGGCCAAAGCCGCCACGAGCGAAGCCGCCCTCCGCGAGCGCCTTGCCGACGCCCCGCCGCGGCGCGACTTTTTCGCCGCCCTCGCCGCGCCCGGTCCAATCAAGCTCATCGCGGAAGTTAAAAAAGCCAGCCCGTCGGCCGGCGTGATTCGCGCTGACTTCGATCCGGTCGCCATCGCTAAGACCTCCGCCGCTCACGGCGCGACGTGCCTCAGCGTGCTGACCGACGAACCGTACTTTCAAGGCCGCTTGGAGTATCTTTCGGCGATACGCCGCGCGGTCGACCTGCCGCTGCTGCGAAAGGACTTCATTCTCGACACATACCAACTCGTCGAAGCCCGCCTCGCCGGCGCCGACGCCGTGCTGCTGATCGCCGAATGCCTGGACGACTGCAACCTTCGCAAGCTCCACAACGAGGCGATCGAGCTGGGTCTTGCGCCGCTGGTCGAGCTTTATGAGCCAAGCAACTTGCCGCGCGTCCTCGCCGCCGGCGCGACGCTCATCGGCGTCAACAACCGCGACCTCCGCTCGTTCACCGTGGACCTCGACCACACGCTCCGCATTCGCCGAGAAGTGCCGGAAAACTGCGTCCTCGTCGGCGAGAGCGGCATTCGCACGCGCGAGGACGTGTCGCGGCTCGAAGCGGCCGGCGTCGATGCGATTCTCGTCGGTGAGTCGCTGATGGCCCAAGCCGACATCGGCGCGGCCGTCGATCGACTGCTAGGGCGTTAAAACAATCCTGCCAGCGGTCCGCCGCGCGCGGCCAGCGATTCTACGCGCCGCGTTACTTCGGCGTCCTCCACCAGCGGCGGCGCATGCCAAGGCTTCGCACGGGCGTCGATCACCAGCGGTCCGCGGCACCCCCAGTGCTTGTTTTCGACGAACGCATCGACGCCGTGAACGTCGCGCGCCGGATCGCTGCGTGTGAACGTCGTCCACAGAAAGTTTCCCAGCGACTCGGCCACAAAGGCCGCGTCGTCGACGATCGCCACCAGCGGAAATCGCCCCATCGCGTCCGACGGGCCAAAAGATTCGCAGAATCGCTTGACGCTCGCCTCGACATTCGCCGTATCGCCGCGCTTCGCCGCTGCATCGAATCGCGGCCCGCGCACCGCCAGCACGCCGGGCAGCACCAACCGCGCATCGTCGAACCCATCGCACAAACGCAACTCGCCCGGCACGGCCGTCGGCAATTCGCGAATCGGCGGCCCCACCGCGGCGATCACGACCTTCGAGCCTTCGTTGAGCGCCATGCCGCTGTAATCCAGCGTGTCGATTGTCGTCGCCGTCTGAAAGTGTAGATCGCGCCGCCAGTCGACGCGACGCAGCACGTGCATCAAGAACGCCGCCACGTCGTGAATGTCCAGATTCGGATCGTCTTCCGTCGCGGCGATCCACAGATATTTCGCCAGCGACAATTGTCCCTGGCCGAGAATTGCATTGGCCTGCGTTAGCAGCTCAGCCGGCCGTGCCGCCGGCAGAAACGGCATGTAGCGCTCGCTGCCGATCGCCAACAGCAGCGGATGCACGCCCGCCGCATCGACGGCATGAACCGCCTTCACGCCAGGCAGCACGGTCGGAATGATCGGTCCCGTCAATTCATGGATCAATTGGCCGAAGTTCGTGTCCTCTTGCGGCGGCCGGCCGACCACGGTGAACGGCCAAATCGCACCCTCGCGGTGATAAACCCGCTCCACGCGCAGCACCGGAAAGTCGTGCGCCAGGCTGTAGTAACCCAAGTGGTCGCCGAACGGCCCTTCGGGTTTCAAGTCATCTTCGATGACGCCGCTGATACAAAAATCGGCCTCGGCGTGAATTGGCAATTCGTCACCGCGGCGGATCATTCGCACCCGCCTTCGATTGAGCGCCCCGGCGAAGCCAAGCTCCGACATCCCTTCGGGCAGCGGCATCACGGCCGCCAGGGCCATCGCCGGCGGACCGCCCACGAAGATATTCACCCGCGTCGGCACACCCCTTCGCAGCGCCTTCGCGTGATGCACGCCAATCCCGCGGTGGATCTGATAGTGCAATCCGATCTGCCGATTCGCGGCGTACTCGTTGCCGGCGAGCTGCACGCGATACATGCCCAGATTCGAGTGTGCGATTCCCGGCCGCTCAACGTCCTCGGTATAGACCTGCGGCAGCGTGACGAACGCCCCGCCGTCGTCGGGCCAGCACTTGATTTGCGGCAACTGGTCGATCGTCGTCTGGTGGGCAAGCACCGGCCCACGGCCGACGCGCTTGGGCAGCATCGCCAGCGCCGCCCGCCCTGCCGCCATATAGCGAAACGGCCGCCGCGCCGCTTGCGACGGGTCGATCTTAAGCTCGATCAGCCGCCGCACCGATTCGAGCGCATCGCGAAAGATGAACCGCGCCCGCTCGATCGTGCCGAACAGATTGCTGACAACCGGAAAGCGGCAACCCTTGACGTTCGTGAATAGCAAAGCCGGTCCGCCGGCGGCAAACACACGCCGATGAATCGCCGCGGCTTCGAGGTCCGGGTCAACTTCGGCGTCGATCCGCCGCAAGTGACCGGCGGCAGCCAGATCGTCGACACATTCTCGCATTGAGCGGTAGGTCATGCCGATATGATACGCGCGGATGAGCAACTATCGAAGCCGCGTTCGCGAGAAACTGCACCGATTGGTGAGTGTAGACGGCGCTTGGCTAGCGACTCACGGGCGTTTCACCCGCGCAAAAACGAAGCCCAACGGCAAACCGCTGGGCTTCGTCGGATGTTAACAATGACCAGAGTCTACTTGGCCCCTACGAGCTGTCCTTTCTGGCCCTTCCTCTTCTCGGCCAGAATATCCTGCTGGATGCTGTTCGGCACGCGGCGATAGGTCGACGGCTCCATCGTGAACGTGCCTTGGCCTTGAGTGAGACTGCGCAGATCGGTCGAATAGCCGAACGTCTCGGCCAGCGGCACTTCGCCGAGAATCGTTACCACGTTGTCGATGATTTCGGTCGACGCGACAATACCGCGGCGACTGATCAGGTCGCCGACGATCGGGCCTTGGAAATCGGCCGGCGCTTCGATCTCGACCTTCATCACCGGTTCGAGCAGCGTCGGCTTCATCTTGAGAAACGTTTCGCGGAAGCAGCTCGCGCCGCAAATCTGAAACGCCATATCCGAACTGTCGACTTCGTGGTACGAACCGTCCTTGAGGATCGCCTTGACTCCGACGATGGGGAATTCGGCAAGCGGCCCCTTCATCAGCGAGCTGCGGAATCCCTTCTCGACCGACGGAATGTACTCCTTCGGAATCCGCCCGCCGACGATCTTTTCCTCGAAGACAAACACTTCCTCGGCGTCGTCCGGCAGCGGCTCCATCGTGCCGACGATGTGGGCGAATTGGCCCGAGCCACCCGACTGCTTCTTGTGCTTGAAGTTGAATTCGGCCGGCTGCGACGGCGCTTCGCGGTAGCTGACCTTCGGAGCGCCAATCGTGCAGTCGACGCTGTACTCGCGACGGATGCGCTCGACGTAAATCTCTAGATGCAACTCGCCCATCCCGGAGATCACGATTTCGTTCGTTTCCTCGTCCGTCGCCACGTGGAACGTCGGGTCTTCCTTGCGGAACCGTAGCAGGGCCTTCGATAGCTTATCGCCTTCGCCGCGAGAATTCGGTGTGATCGCCATCTTGATCACCGGCTCCGGCACGAACATCCGCTCCAGCGAACAGGTCTTGGGAGCGGCCGCGTAGGTATCGCCGCTCGCGCAGTCGATGCCCATGATTGCCACGATATCGCCGGCCGAGGCCGTATCCATTTCCTCGCGCTTATCGGCGTGCATGCGAACGATCCGGCTAAAACGGTCTTTCTTGCCGGTCCGCTGGTTGTAGTAGAGCTGTCCCTTCTGCACGGTTCCCTGAAACAATCGCATGAACGTAAGCTGACCGAACGTATCCTCGACGATCTTGAACGCCATGCCCACGAAAATCGCGGCCGGGTCGGCGGCCAGCGGAATCTTCTGCGTCTCGTCGTCGAACGCGTTGGCCGAAATCTCACGATCCAGCGGCGAAGGCAAATACCGTACCACCGCATCCAGCAGCGGCTGTACGCCCTTATTGCGATACGCCGTTCCCATGTAGACCGGCGTCACCTCTAGCGACTGCACGGCTCGCCGCAACACGTCGTGGATCAACTTCTCGGACACCGATTCCTCAGCCAACAGCAGCTCCATCAGTTCGTCGCTATACATCGACAGCGCTTCGAGCATGTGCTGCCGCTCGGCGGTCGCCTCTTCGGCGTATTCGGCCGGTATTTCTTCCTCGCGAACCGTCTCGCCATTGCCGCCGTCGAAGTGGAGCGATTTCATCTTCACCAGGTCGATGATGCCGGCGAACGTCTCGCCCGTGCCCATCGGAAGCTGCATCAACACGCCGGTGATGTTCAGTTTGTCTTTGAGTTGCTTAACGACGCGGCGGTGGTTCGCACCGGTACGGTCCATCTTGTTGATGAACGCCAGCCGCGGCGTGTGATAGCGTTTCATTTGCCGATCGACGGTGATCGACTGCGACTGCACGCCGCCGACGGCGCACAGCACGAGGATCGCCCCGTCCAGCACGCGCAAGCTGCGTTCGACCTCAACGGTAAAGTCGACGTGGCCCGGCGTGTCGATCAAATTGATTTGCCGGCCTTGCCATTCGACGGTCGTGGCCGCGCTGGTGATCGTGATGCCACGCTCGCGCTCCAGGTCCATATGGTCCATCGTGGCTCCGGCACCATTTCCCTTCACTTCGTTGATGCGGTGGATCTTTCCCGCATAGAACAAGATCCGCTCGCTGAGCGTCGTCTTGCCAGAGTCGATGTGCGCGGAGATACCGATGTTGCGAATGTTCGCCAGGTCCATGATGCGGGCCTCGACCGAAGGTCAACTTGCCTGCCGATCGTTGCGGCAGCGGGAATACGCCTAGTAAAGCGGCGGCCATACACAGGCCGCCTAACGATGTTCACTTATCATTCTATCGCGTCGCCGCAAATCGGATACGCCGAAATGTAGGCCCGACCGCTAACGTCGCGCGAAAATCTCGTTCGTCCTCGTCACCGCACCGCACCGCACCGCGTCGGCCTTCCGCTCGTAATGAAACGCAGTGCCCCTCTCGCTGACCCAGGCAATGCACCCAAAGCCACGCCGCAACGTGCCGCACAAACGCAATGCATACGTCCGCACGGCCAGCGACGCTCGTGCGTGCCGGCCGGTCGCGCTTACCGCAGTTTCACTTACCGCGGTCTCAATCGACGCAAGGTGGGAACCGCGACGAATCCCATCCGCCGCCGTCGCGCCGATCCGAACGCCCAGTCTCAAGACAAGCCCCGATACCCGTGGCTCGGCAAGAAACCGCCGACGAACACTACATTCTACTTGTAGTCGCCAAGCTGCAAAGGCCAGATTGAGCGATTTTTCCCACCAAACGGCGGATTCGATTCGGCCGAATGCCGGCGAGACCCCCTCAACGTTATAATGGCCATCCGCTTGCGCTGACCCTGACGACGCCCGCCGCCGATCCGCCTGCACCGAAGTTACGAAGGACTGCTGCATGTTTCTCACGCCGCCGCACCGCTCGAGACTCTCCCCATTTGCCGTCCACCGCCAGGCGCGGCGACAACGCGTCAAATCTGGGTGCCGCGGCTGGCTCACTCAGCAGTGCAATGCGTTTTTGGCGCGTTGGACCGCAGTTCCTAGGCACGACGCACCGCTGGGCTCGGGCCCAACCTCGGCGTCGCTCCGCCGATTCGCGCTTTCCATTTGCACGCTTTTCGTCACCGCTCTCGCCGTCTTCACGGTGCCGGTCAACGCTCTTGCCGCCAACGACACGCTTGTCGCCGAGCCGACGCGGCCCAACGTCGTCATCCTCCTCGCCGACGATGCCGGCTGGGGCGATTTCGGCCACAGCGGCAACCGCCAGGCTGCCACGCCCCACATCGATTCCCTCGCCGCCGCCGGCGTCTCGCTCGACCGCTTCTACGTTTGCCCCGTCTGCTCGCCGACTCGTGCCGAATTCCTCACCGGACGCTACCATCCGCGTGGCGGCGTTCGCGGCGTCTCGACTGGGCAGGAACGCCTCAATCTTGACGAAAAGACCGTAGCCGACGCCTTCAAAGCCGCCGGCTACGCCACGGGCGCGTTCGGCAAATGGCACAACGGCAGCCAATGGCCCTATCACCCGATGGCCCGCGGCTTCGACGAATACTTCGGACACACCTCCGGACACTGGGGCGAGTACTTCGATCCGCCGCTCGAAGAAAACGGCCGCATGATCCGCGCCAAAGGCTATATCGTCGACGTCTGCACCGATCATGCGTTGGCCTTTATCGACAAACACAAAGACCAGCCGTTTCTCTGCTACGTTCCGTTCACCACGCCGCATTCCCCTTGGGCCGCGCCGGCCGACGATTGGCAACGCTTCAAGAGCGAACCAATTCGCCAGAAAGCCGCCGACGGCCTGCGCGAAAACCTCAACGAAACCCGCTGCGTTCTCGCCATGCTCGCCAACCAGGACCGCAACGTCGGCCGCGTGCTCGCCAAGCTCGACGAATTGAAATTGAGCGAGAACACCATCGTCCTCTACTTTTCCGACAACGGACCTAATTCGTGGCGTTGGAACGACGGCATGAAAGGCCGCAAAGGCGGAACCGACGAGGGCAGTCTCCGCAGCGTCTGCTACATCCGCTGGCCCGCCAAACTCCCCGCCGGCCACACCGTCGCGCAAATCTCCGGCGCAATCGACCTGCTGCCGACGCTCACCAGTTTCGCCCGCATCGACCGCGTCGGCGACAAGCCGCTCGACGGCCGCGACCTCTCGCCGCTGTTGCTCAACGAGAACGACGACGGAGAGAACGACGACGGAACGGTCGACTGGCCGGACCGGATGATTTTTTCCACGTGGGCGGGCCGTGTGAGCGTCCGCACTCAACAATACCGCCTCGACGAACGCGGACGCCTTTACGATATGATCGCCGACCCCGGCCAGCAGTCCCCCATCGAAGCTCGCGATGCACCCGCGGCCGTTCGTCTCCGCCAAGCCGTCAAAGCGTGGCGCGAGGAGATGTTCGGCGGTGCCGGCGACGCACCCGACTCAAAGACTCCGCCGCGCCCTAAAGCCTTCGTCGGCAACTCCGTCGATCCCCGCCCCATTCCGGTCGGCTATCGTGAATTCCCCGTCACGATGCTCCCTGCCCGCGACGGCGAACCGCAAGGCAAAGTGACACGCAGCAGCGGTGCGCCGAATTGTTCGTATTTCGTCGATTGGAAGAGCAAAGATGATCGTCTGGTCTGGCTCCTCGACGTACAAACGACCGGCCAGTACGAAGTCGTCATCGACTACACGTGTCCGGAAGACGATGCCGGCTCGACCGTCGAACTCAGCTTTCAAGACGCTCGCCTCGCCGGCCGCGTCGCCCCGGGCTGGGATCCGCCGCTCTACACGAACCAAGACACGCTGCCGCGCCCACACGGCGAATCGCAAATGAAGGA
>JAJDEG010000244.1 GCA_029259895.1 Planctomycetota bacterium | reverse complement strand
GCCCGAGGGGGATCGCATCCTCATCCTCGAAGACACCGACGGCGACGGCCGCTCGGACAAGACGATCGTCTACTACCAGGGCAAGGAGCTGATCTCGCCGCAGGGCATCTGCGTGCTGGGCAATAAGGTGATCGTCTCGGCGTCGCCGAATATTTGGGTGTTCACCGACGAAGACGGCGACGACAAGCCGGACAAGCAAGAGGCCATGTTCACGAATACCGGCGACCGCCAGCACGACCACTCGGCCCATTCGTTCGTCTTCGGACCCGACGGCAAGCTGTATTGGAATTTTGGCAACAACGGGCATCGTGTCTGCGACAAGGACGGCAACGTCGTGGTCGACAAGGCCGGCAATAAGGTGGAGGACACCGGCAATCCCTATCGCCAGGGGATGGTGTTTCGCTGCAATCTCGACGGCAGCGAGTTCGAAGTGCTCGCCCACAACTTCCGCAACAACTACGAAGTCTGCGTCGACAGCTTTGGCAACATCTGGCAGAGCGACAACGACGACGACGGCAACAAGGCCGTGCGGATCAACTACGTGATGGAAGGGGGCAACTACGGCTACGTCGATGAAATGACCGGGGCGGGCTGGCAGTCGCCGCGGACCAACATGGAGACGACGATCCCGGAGCGGCACTGGCATTTGAACGATCCGGGCGTCGTGCCGAACGTGCTCATCACCGGGGCGGGCGCGCCGTCGGGCATCTGCGTTTACGAAGGCGATCTGCTGCCGAAGCCGTTTCATGGCAACGTGCTGCACTGCGAGCCGGGGCAGAACTCGGTGCGGTGTTATCGGATGGAGAAGGACGGGGCGGGCTTCAAGTGCGTCGAGACGGTGGAAGTGCTCAAGGGGGCGCGGGACAACTGGTTCCGCCCGGCGGATGTTTGCGTTGCGCCGGATGGATCGCTGTTCGTGAGCGACTGGTACGATCCCGGCGTGGGTGGGCATGCGCAGGGCGATACGGGGCGTGGGCGGATTTTTCGGGTCGCGCCGAAGGGGAAGAAATACGATCCTCCGAGTGTGGACACTTCCACAGGCCCGGGTGCCTTCGCCGCACTCCAGAACCCCGCACAGTCAGTTAGGTATCTCGGGCATGTGGCCGCCCAACAAATGCTCGATCGCGTCGTCGCAGCGACGAAAGCTGACAAGCTAGAAGAAGCGATCAAAGAGGCTTTTGGAGATTGGGACTTCCGGGGCGATGCTGGGTTCGCTCGCTGGGTATGGCTCGTGTCGCTGACAAACGTCAACGACTTGGTGCCTGAGACGCGTGAAAAAATAGATAGCGTTCTTTTCATGGTCATTCACCGACTATTTGACGAGCATAACTCACCTGAGCACATGCGCGCTTTGCTTTCCCGCGCCAAGCGAATCGGCGACCTCGAATTGGTTGATTGGATTAAGGTCTTGATGGCTCGACGAAGTGAGGAGGACGTGCTCGGTTTGTGTGCCGTGGCGCTTCGCTCCAACAACGAAGAAGCCATGCCCCGCACATGGGTAGAATTGGCCGTTCAGCACGATGGCAAAGACCGCTGGTACCTCGAAGCCCTCGGCATCGGCGCGGCGAACAAATGGGATGCTTGTCTCGATGCGTGGCTTGAAAAGGTCGGCGACAAGTGGAACACGCCTGCCGGTCGGGACATTATTTGGCGGAGCCGGGCACAGAAAACGCCGCGGTTGCTGGCGAAGATCATTCTCGACGAGACGATTGCGACCGACGAACTGCCGCGGTATCTGCGGGCTTTTGATTTTCAGGCCAAGGGACCGGAGCGGGACGCGGCTCTAGTGCAGATCGCTTTCGCCGGGTTCGACGACGCCGAGCGACGGAAGCTGGTCTCGACCGAGGCGCTCAAGCGGCTGGGACGGGGTTTTGACGTCACGAAAGACCCGGGGGCGCAGGCGGCGCTGGGGCAATTGCTCGACGAAGTGCGGGGGACGAGTCAGTTCGTCGATCTGGTGAGCCGGTTTCACATCCAGACGCGGTACGGCGAATTGCTCGCGCTGGCCCAGCAGCAGCCCGACGGGCAGTTGGCGGTCGAGGCGATGCAGGCGCTGCTGGAGACGAGCGAAGGCCCGCGGCTGATCGACAAGGCGCTCACCAGCGGCGACGTGGCCGGCGCAACGGATACGGCGATCGCGCTGGGCGGCGTCGCCAACAAAGAGGCCACCGACATGCTCATGCGGGCCTTGGTCGACGTCAGTCGCCACCTGGAAATCCGCAAAGCCGCCGCCCGCTCGCTGGCCAAAAACCGCCGCGGCGCCGAGGACATCCTGGCGATGGTCAAGAGCGAGATGATCCCGCACGAGGTGGCGGCCGGCGCCGCGTTCACGCTGCACGCCGCTCCCTGGCCGGAAATCCGCGCCGAGGCCGGCAAGCTGTTCCCGCCGCCGCCGTCCAAGAACGACGCTCCGCTGCCGCCGATCGCCGAACTCGTCAAACGCCGCGGCGACGCGATCCGCGGCAAGTCGCTGTTCGCCAATGCGGCCACCTGCGCCAAGTGCCACAAGGTCGGCGACGAAGGCAAGGAAGTCGGCCCGGCGCTCTCCGAGATCGGCGACAAGCTCTCGCTCGCCGCCATGTACGAGTCGATCCTGTTCCCCTCGGCCGGCATCGCCCACAGCTACGAAACCTACTCGCTCCGCCTCGAAGACGGCAGCGCGGTGAACGGATTGTTGGTGAGCAAGACGCCGGAGGAGATCGTGATCCGCGGCGAGGACGCCTTGAGCCGGACGTTCAAGACCGACGAAGTGGACGAGATGAAGAAGCAGACGATCTCGATCATGCCGGCCGACTTGCAGAAGTTGATGACGGTGGAGGAGTTGGTGGACGTGGTGGAGTATATGACGACGCTGCGGAAGGCGAAGGGGCGGTAAGCGACTAGGCGGTAAGTGACTAGGCGGTAAGCGGAGCGAGAGTGGTCTGGTTCGCTTGGCGTTGGCTTGCTTTGACTTGTTGTGGTGTTTGGCTTTTTTAACGCAGAGGACGCGGAGGTACGCAGAGAGGATTTTTGATTTTGGGTGTGCGCCGAGTGAGTGGGCACCGCTTGAGATCGCGTGGTGGGCCTCACTTCGTTCGACCCACCCTACATTTCGTTCGACCTGCCTTACTCGTTGTTCGCCGCGATTCAGACAGTTTGATCTGAGCCGATTCTTTAGAAGCCGCGGGCGGCGCGGATGTCGTCGAAATCGCAGAGGTGGTAGTCGATGGCGGCGTAGTCTAGGACGCGGCAGAGGCTGCGCAGCGCGACGCCGAAGCCGTCGGGGCCGCTGTAGCCGCCGAACTGGCCGCCGCCTTTGACGTGCGGTTCGAGATCGAGAAAGACGCCGGGGATGCCGCGGCGATTGAGCTTGCGCTCGAGCTTGGGGAGCATGTCGCGGAGGTCGCGGAGGATGACCTCGTGGGCGGCGTCGCCTTGGTCGGCGGGGACGAAGTTCTTCATCGCTTCCTCGTCGACGTGGCCCTTGCGGTCGTTCTCGCGGTTGGCCGGATCGGGATGGCGGTAGTCCTTGATGTGGAGCCAGCCGAGGCCGGACTTCATCGCCTGATA
>JAJDEG010000243.1 GCA_029259895.1 Planctomycetota bacterium | reverse complement strand
CAGAATCCTTCCGCATCGTCACGAACTCCCCTTGCCGCGGTTCGTGGGTTTTTGTATTTCTACGCGGCCATTCAATTCCGCACATCTTGTCCTGCGCCTTTCGATGGTTCTTTAACGATGATTTTTCGCGGTCACACCGCCAGTTCTCCGTTGCTCGTCCCGCGCGCCGTGGCCGTGGTTTTGACCATTGCCGTTGGTGCGTTGGCCGCTAGCGAACGCGCGGCGGCGCAATTGGGTCCACCTTCGCCGCGTCCGTCCTCGTCGGCGGGAGATTCGGGCGAACGGGCGGCTGGCTTTGCAGCACCGAGTTACGCACCGCCGAGCGGTGTCGGGGCGATCGGCCCGGATTTAGTGCCGCCGAATCTCGACGCGGCTCGCGATCCGAACCTGCTCAAAGACGCACGCCGCGCTTTGCCGGTCGATGGCGGCAACCGTCTGGTGCCGGCGGACGCAAGGAATCCTGGACGACAGGTGATCGGCGTCGAGATCGTGGGCAACAGGAAGATAGAGCGCAAGCAAGTCTTAGCGAAGATCAAAGTCCGCGAGGGACACACCTTCGATGAAGAACAGATCGAACGCGACGTCCGCGAGCTGAACCGCTCGGGGATGTTCGTCGAGGTGCGGCCCAAGAGCCGATTCGTGGGCGACGGCGTGGTGGTTACGTTCGAGGTGATGGAGCGGCCGACGATCGAATACGTGAAGCTCGTCGGCAATACTCAAATTCGCGACAAGAAACTGCTGGAAAAGATCGGCCTGAAGGTGGGCGGACCGCTGTCGCCTTACGAAATCGAGGAAGGCCGGCGGAAGATCGAGGAGTTTTATCGCGACCGCGGCTACAACCGGATGACGGTATCGATCGTCGAAGGGACGAAGCCGACGGACAGAGGCGTCGTGTATCTGCTGAACGAAGGCCAGTCGCAGAAAATCGCGTGGACGAAATTCGTCGGTAATACAATCGTGTCGGACGCGCGGCTGAAGACGCAGATCCAGTCGAAGCCGGGCGTGATGTGGTTGTTTGGCGGTTACGTCGACCATAAGAAAATCGAGGAAGACGAAGAGCGGCTGACGGCGTATTACCGAAGTCTCGGCTATTTTCGCGCTCAAGTGCGGCGAGTCTTGCAATACGACGAAGACCGCGAGTGGCTGACGCTTACGTTCGTGATTTTCGAGGGCGAGCGCTACAAGATTCGCAGCGTGACGATCGACGGAAACGAAAAGCTGGCGACCGCTCGGCTGAGCAAGGATTTGCAACTGGCGGAAGGTCAGTTCTTCGATCAGGGCAAGATGAACAAGGACGTGGCCGCGATGCTCAACGAGTATGGCGGCGAAGGATACGTGTTCGCCGACGTGAAGCCCGACCCGCGGTTTCTGGAAGAGCCGGGCCAGCTCGACCTCGTTTACAACGTGGCCGAGGGGGATCGCTATCGGATCGGCGAAATCAACGTGATGATCGAAGGCGAAAGCCCGCACACGCGGCTGAACGTGGTGAAGAACAACATCCACCTGCGGCCGGGCGACATTGCCGACATTCGTGAAATTCGCGAAGCCCAACGGCGGCTGATGCGGGCCGGAGTGTTCGAACGGCAAGATCCTTCAAAGATGCCGCAACTCAAATTCTCGCGGCCGGAAGACGGCGAGACGAGCGTGGTCGGTCGCGGAGGCGTGCGCAAGGTGCGCGGTCAAAGCCCGGACGACGACGCGCGAACGCTGGACTTGGTGCTGGTGTACGAGACGCCGGACAGTCCGCCGACGATGCACGCGATCGTGCGGGGTTTGCCGCGCGAACCGTTGGATGCGCCGTCGCCACAATGGCGCGGCCCGCGTGCCGCACCGCGAGCGAGCCACTACGATCGCCCGACTCCCGCCGCTGCTGCCAGGAGATACCCGTGACCCGATTGCGGCGACCCACACAACTGACGCTGTTGCTCGTGGTACTTGTGCCGATGAGTGGCTGTGGCATATTCGGCGGCCGAAACGATGGTTCGTACGCCTCGACGGGCGGGCCATCGGCCGAGCGTCGGGCGTATGGCGATCCGGCGTTGCTTGCGCCGCCTAGCATTGAGATGCCTGCGGGCAACACGGCGGCGCGCGAAGCGCAACGTCCGACCGTGCGAGCGCAGAACTCGGACTATCGGGGAGACACGGGGACGTATGGCGGCCGGAACGTTGGTGCGGTTGCGCCGGGTGAGGCGAGTCGCGTGCGTCCGGCGCAGTTCTCGCAGCCGGCGAATCCCTATCCCAATACGCCGGGCGCGGCCGCTTGGGGAAATCCCGCGGGCAACACAGGGAATGTGCCGCCGAACTATTATCCGACTTACAGCGCACCGCCGGCGTATGCGCCGAATGGCGCGGTGCCAAGTGGTGCGGTGCCGAGCAACAGTCCAACGGGCACGTTTGCTCGGCCGCCGGCTAACTATGCTTCGCCGTCGTTCAACAACGCGGGTAGTGGACCGGCGAGCGGTGGTGCGGTGAGCGGCGGTGCCATAGGCGGCGGTGCTGTAGGTGGTGGCGCCGTTGGGGCGAATCGTCCGACCGATGGGTTCGGCGGTACGGTGCCTCCTCCTCCGGCGAACAGTTTCGTTCCGGGTAGGGCCGTGTCTGCGCCCGGCGGCTTTCGGCCCGGTCCCGGAATTAATTCGGGTTCGGGAGGTTCGGCGATGGTCGATCCACTGGAGCCCGTTGGGCCACCGAAGTTTGTCGACATCGATGCGATCGTTCACGAAACGCGGACGGGCCGGATGATGATCGGGGCCGGTATTAACTCGGACGCCGGTCTGATCGGTCAGTTCGTCATCGACGAGCAAAATTTCGACTGGAAGAAGTTTCCGCGTAGTTGGGACGACGTTCGCAACGGGTACGCCTGGCGCGGCGACGGGCAGCGGTTCCGATTCGAGGCGATGCCCGGCACGTCGGTGCAGCGGTACCTCATGAGTTGGCAAGAGCCGTATTTGTTCGACACGCGGTTCACGCTGGGGCTGTCGGGATTTTTCTACGACCGGCGGTTCTACGACTGGGACGAAGGTCGGCTGGGCGGCCGTGTGGCGGTCGGTTATCAACTGCCGCGCGATTGGACCGTCACGGCGGCGTTTCGCGGCGAGGAAGTGGAGATTACGAACCCGCGCGTGTTCCCGCCGGTGCCGGAAGTGGCCGGTATGCTCGGCACGAACACGCTGATGGGCGTGAAGCTGTCGCTGGGGCACGACACGCGCGACGACGCTTTTCTGCCGACGCAGGGCCACATCGTCGAATTCGGCCACGAGCAAGTGTTCGGTTCGTTCGAGTATGGGATTACGACGTTTGAAGCCCGCCAGTTTTTCACGCTTACGGAACGGATCGACGGTTCGGGCCGGCACGTGCTGCACGTTGGCGGACAGGCGGGTTGGGCGGGCAGCGAAACGCCGGCTTACGACCATTTCTACGCTGGCGGGTATTCGACCATTCGCGGCTTCGGCTTTCGCGGCGCTTCGCCCAAGAGCGGCGACGTGATCGTGGGCGGTGAGTTTCAGTTGCTCGGCACGGCGGAATACATGTTTCCGATCACGGCCGACGACATGCTTCGCGGCGTGGCGTTCGTCGACGCCGGCACGGTTGAAGAAAGTCACAAGATCGACTGGGGCGATTTCCGCATCGCGCCTGGCTTCGGTCTGCGGATCAGCAACGCGGCGCTTGGCCCGGCACCGATCGCATTGGACTTGGCGTTTCCGATCGCGCACGAAGACGGCGACAAGATTCGCAACTTCTCGTTCTTTATCGGTCTGCGGTACTAGCCGCGGTGCGTGCGAGCGGAGGAGCGCGGGGATTCGGACGCCCGTGTGCCGACGTCGCGCGGCGCGATGGCGAATTGATTTTTCTTTTGCGTCAATTCGTGTAGTCGAGTCAAGGGCCCCAGTGGCTCGATTCTTACTCGACTTTTTTGGGCACTTTGGTAGGATCGGCGTTGCTGCTGGGCTTCGTTCGGTTTGAGGGCGAATGGGGGAATTATTGAACGCAAGTGCTGGGGCCCCTCAGGCGTTTGTTCAATAAGTCGTGCTTCGCGAGGGCGAGGGAATGTACTTGGAACGATGATTTTGTTCGTGGGCGGTGCGCCGTGGTGGTGGATCGGTTGGTGGCGTTTGGAGACCTGCGGTCGGGTGCGTGGGACGGTCGGGAGACCGTGCCACAACGCATGCCACAACTGACGCGAACGAGCATGGAGTGCCGCGCGGCGAATCCGTCAGGCACGGGGTGCGTGACCTACTGGGCTGGCTACCTGGCTGAAACGATCAACGTGAGGTGTTTTACGTGCGCGACCCGACGATCGATCATCACGAGCTCAGCACGCGCTCCTGGCGTGAACGCTGGAGCGAAATCATCTTTGAAGCCGACACACCGGCCGGCAAGCTCTTTGATGTCGTACTGCTCATCGCGATTCTGCTCAGCGTCCTTGTCGTCATGTGCGAGAGCGTCGTTTCGATTCGCACGGCGCACGCCGATTTGCTGGTCGGAGCCGAGTGGTTTTTTACAGCGCTGTTCACGATCGAGTACGTTGCGCGGATCGCCTGTGCGCGTCGCCCATTGCGATACGTTTTCAGCTTTTTTGGCATCGTCGACCTGCTGGCAATTTTGCCGACGTACGTTACCGCGTTGCCGTTCTTCGCTGGCGGGCAGAGCGCCCATCGCCTTGCCGTCATCCGTGCGCTCCGCCTGCTGCGAGCCTTCCGGGTATTCAAACTGGGCCACATGCTGTCTGAAGCGACGGCGCTTCGAGCAGCAATTTGGGCGGCGCGCGCCAAAGTCGCTGTCTTTCTGTCTTTCGTTCTGATTGCGGTTGTTATCGTGGGGTCCGCAATGCATTTGATCGAAAGCGGCCGCGTCGACTCCGACGGGCAGCCGGTCGCCAGCGGGTTCGACTCGATTCCGGAGAGCATGTACTGGGCGATTGTGACGATGACGACCGTCGGCTATGGGGACGTTTCTCCAACAACCCCGGTCGGCAAAACGCTCGCCGCTTGCATGATGATTCTCGGCTACTGCATGATCATCGTGCCGACGGGGATCGTGTCGGCAGAGCTGGCTCAAGTCGGCGGCCGAAGGCCGTCGACGAAGATTTGCCGTGAATGCATGGCCGAAGGGCACGAAGCGGATGCCGTACATTGCAAGTATTGCGGAGACGCGCTGCAGTGAGAGGCTGCGGGCGGAGGTTGGAGTGCCGGGCGAGATGCTGGGGTTTTTCGGCGATAACCATTGTTCTGTTCCTCGGCTCGAAGATCGCCGAACGGGCGAACGTGGCGGAGGAACGCGCGGAGGTGGTGGCGTGGCGTATATGACTCGCGACGTTTTTCTCGAGTCAAGGGCCGAAGTCAGGGCAATCGCACGTTAATTGGCTGAAAAACCGGCGTAGATTGCTTCCAGGACGCTTTCGTCCCATCCGGCGCGGAGCCGTTTGCCGCGGATGTTCTCTTTGATGGTAGTGTCCCGTTGCAAAATGTTCAGCGCCATGCGACGAAACGCTGCCGAAATTTCCGGCGACGTTCCTTTGCGAATCCGGCTGCTGTCTTCGGTAAAAGTTACATCCAGGATCCAGTGCTGGCGGTTTTCGATGGCCCAATGCCCGCGGATGTAGCCGGCGAGCCGTTTGGCTTTCGGCGGGTGGCTGCTGATGACGAACAGCGTTTCTTCTTCGATCTTCTCGCCAACCTGGCGGCGGCGGTAGACCATGCCGATCGAACGCACGCCGGGCCAACGACGAAGCGTCCGGCTGTCGCGCGGCGCGGCGACGAA
>JAJDEG010000242.1 GCA_029259895.1 Planctomycetota bacterium | reverse complement strand
ACAAACTTGGCGGGCCGAGGGGTGTTCGTTTCGCGAGAGATTGTACTCGCCGTGGATAACGATCATGGCCCAGGCCGCGGCGGCGCACAACATCGCTCCGCGCACGATCAGTTTCAAGGGAACGCTTCAAACGCTGCTGGCGTTTCAGCCGCAGTTGGCCCAATGCCGGAGCGACGACTATCATCGACTACACGCCGTCCTGCTCGCCGCCATCGCCACGCACCGCCACGCACCGCGTCGGCGATCGCCCAAATCGCATCGAACCACGAGCACGAAAACGCCGGCCCAAAGACTACCCGCTCCTCATGCAGCCACGCCACGTCGCCCGAAAACGTTTGCTGACAAGCCATAACAACTAAACGAGTGCCATTCACCCCAGAGGCCCCCCAGGCGTTTGTTCAATAATTCCCCGATCTCCCCGCGACGGCCGAATCGTCGGCCGATGCGTTCGCGACCTAGGGAAACAATCGAATTGTCAAAGACCGGCCGCGAATCCGTTCGCTGCTTGAAGCGCAGCGCGCAATCCGAACGCGGCACCTTCACAGATACGAAAAAAGTGGCCCGATTTCAACGGCCAAAATCCGCAGATCATCGGCCGCTACGGCCGTCCGGCTCAACCGCCGCGAAATGAGCCGCGACGTCGCGATGGCGAATCGCGGCGATCGCCCCGGTCCGAACGCGCATCGCCCTCGGACCCGCTCCGCGCGGAAGACGACGATGCCGAGGCGCTCGCTGACGCCTTCGTCGCATCCGGCCGTGGGTTTATTGCCTCAACGGGCGTAATGATGCCGTCGTCGTTGCCGTCGTACTTGGCGAATTCCTGCACGGTCGAGTCGTTCCACGTCGTGCTGTATTCGGCCATCGCCACTTGACCGTCGGCGTTCGCGTCTTTCTCGACGAACCACGATGGCGTGCCCTTGGGAAGCCGTTCGTGCGCCGTGTCGAATCGCGTGCTGCCCCCTCCCTGCTCGCCGCCGCCGTTTGACGAACGGCTGCTTTCGGCACGCCGGCGATTCACCTGCATCAAGTGCGTGGCAAGTTCCTCGGCGTCGACGCGGTTGTCGCGATTACGGTCCGCCGAGCGAATGTCGATCTTCGATTCTTGCCACTCGTCGTGCGTCAGAAACTTGTCGCGATTCTTGTCGTAAGAGCGGATCACCCCTTCGGCATAGCTGCGGTACTTGCGCTCCTCGTCGTTGCCGCCCCGATCGCGATCTCCCTCGTCGCGCCTGCGATCGTCGCGGCCCCGGTCGCCGCGATCACGATCACGATCGCGATCGTCGCGGTCGTCCCGCGATCCCTCCTGTCGCTTCTCGCCGAATCCCCAGCGACGCGCCATCCGACCGGCCAAGTCTTCTCGCGATAGTCGGCCGTCGCGGTTCTTGTCGTCCTGACGCGGATCGTCTCCCCACGGCACCCGGCGCCATTCGTCGCCGTCGATCATCCCATTTCGATTGCGGTCGTGATTGCCCAATATCTCGCGATCGACGTACCGCAACACCCGCTCGTCGTACCGGTCTTCCAGCGGAATCGATTTTTCCGATCCGTCGGGCGCGCCAAACCCGGGCACGAGCACAGCGTCCGGATCCTCGGGATCGGCGCCGAAACCGGGCACGAGCGACGCGGCCTGCGACGAACGGTCACCGTCGCGGCGGTCCCGGTCGCGGTCCCGATCCCCGCGATCTCGCCCCCAGTCGCCCCGGTCGCGCCCCCGATCGCGCCCTCGGTCGTCCCCGCGATCATCGCCGCGATCTTCTTCGTTCTGGCCCGCAGCCGCCTGCTTCAGCCGTTCGATCGATATCGGCTTCGTCGTGTCCATGCCGGCCTGCTTGGCCGCCCGGTCGATCAGCAAGCGATATTGGCTCGGAACTTCGGTAAGCTCCAGTTGGCCGTTACTGTTGGAATCGAATCGATTGAGCATCGCGTCCAAGCCGGCGTTCTGGCCAAACGCCAGCGAAACGGGCACCGCGGCAAACGCTAGGGCGAACCCGGCCAAAAGGAGGGTTTTCGTTGTCGATGCTGGATGATTCATCGTTAATTCCTTCATTTCGATGGCACCGAGACATAGCACTTCGCTGTAGCCGGCTCCGAAGGTCGCCAACCCGGCGATAGCCTATTCGTCGACAGACGATCTCCTGGCAATTTAGCGATGAGACCGCCGCGTCCCTGATTCTACCCACTGCAAAACGGCATATCCAGGGCGAAACGAGCCGCGGCAACCGCCACCGCTAACAACTATAAACCCCGTCGAAACTTCACGGTTTCTACGGGGTTGAAGCTTTCTGTTGCCCAGCGGCACATGGCGAGTCGCTGGAGTTTGGGTGCCTTCAGCAAAACGAGGAGTTTCCGTGATGCGAAAATCGGCGAAAACATTGTTGGCCATGTCCATTGTGGCGACCCTCGTGGCGCTACTCTCAGCCGACGCTCTGGCCCAACCCGGCGGCCGAGGGCGAGGCGGCTTTGGCGGCGGCGGTCGGCTCGGCATGCTCAATCGCGACGACGTTCGCCGCGATTTGGAGATCGTCCCCGACCAAGAAGACAAGCTCCGCGAGCTACAAGAAGAAATGCGCGATCGCATGCGCGAACAATTCGAGGGCATGCGAGACCTAAGTGACGACGAACGTCGCGAAGCCTTCGCCGGCATTCGCGAGAAAATGGAAAAAATCACCGCCGAGATCGACAAGGATATCGACACGATCCTGATGCCCGACCAACGCTCGAAGCTGGACCAGCGCGTATTGGCGCAGTCCGTTCAGTTCGGCGGGGCCGGCGCGCTAACCAATTCGACTGCGGCCCGCGCGCTCGGATTGAGCGAGAGCCAACGCAAGGAACTCGAAGAAAAAGCCCGCGAAGTGCAGGAAGAATTGCAGGCGAAGATCGAAAAACTACGCGAAGAGGCCGAAGACGAGATCCTCTCCGTCCTCAACGCCGACCAGCGCGAAAAGGTTAAGAAACTCATCGCCGAGCGGCCCGAAGGCGGGTTCGGACGCGGCGGCGGTCGCGGTGGTCGTGGCAACCGTGGCGGAAACGACAACCCATAGTTTTGATTCGCCACGATTTACAGTCGGCGAAAAGCGAGCATAGCCAGAAACGCGCCGATCCGCATGCCGCGGACGGCGCAAGGTTAGTGGGTGGTTTCGCTCGCGTCGCAAAAAAAAATCACCGCGGACTCGCTCCAACGAATCTGTGGTGAAACAGAGAAGACGCCAAACTTGGCGTACCGTACTGGGATCCCCTCCCGGCGTCGATCGCTCCCACCCACGTGATTCGACGCCGGGAGAATCCCTTTTTTTGCGCCCCTTCACAAGCCTGCCCGATCGCGAGCGAAATCTATTCGCAAGCGTTTTCAGAACTTGCTTGACACAGGCCGTTCGCCAGTATGTATCCGTTGCGCACCGTTTGCAATCGCCGCCGTTACGAAAAGGCACCGACACAAAAGACACCCGTAAAAAATTACAGCGCCACAAACGACACCGATAAAAAAAACCAGCTAGACCGACGACGGGTATCGTTCGTAAGGTAGAGGTAGGCCAATATGGGCTGCCGACGCCGCGGTGGGCGATCGTGCCCCGCGTGGTGGAACCTCGCCAGTCGCACGCCCCCCGCCCGACATCCCGCCAAGTTTTCGAGTTGCTCGATCCCTCGAGCAGTGCAATCCGCTAGCTCTCGTTCCTAAGCAGTTTGCCATGGAAGCCGGTGATATCCTCGTCCAACGCGGTTTGATCAGCGATCGACAGCTCGCTGAGTTGCGCCGCCTTCAACCCGATTGCCGCCGGCTGGATCAGCTTGCGATCGAGAAGGGTTTTATCACCGAAGAGGCTTCGCTGCGGGCCTTGGGTGCCGAAGTCGGCCTGAATTTCGTCGACCTCGCCGAGACCGACGTCGACCTCTCCCTGCTCAAGACCTTTCCGCAAAAACTCATTTACCGCGAAGCCCTGTTCCCGATCAGCCGCCGCAACGGCACGATCACCGTCGCCACCAGCGACCCCTTCGATCTCTATCCGCTCGACGAGGCCAGCGCCGCCACGGGTCTGACCATCGAACCGGTGCTCGCCAGCCGCCTCGAAATCGACAAGCTCATCAAGAGCCACCTCGGCGTCGGCGGCGAAACGATCGACGGCCTCATGGCCCAGGCCGCCGAGGACGACGACGTCCAACTGCTCGAAGCCATCGAGTCCGACGGCTCCGAGCTATCCGACATGGCCCACGAGGCCTCCGTCGTTCGGCTCGTAAACGAAATTCTCCTCGAAGCCATCGAACTGCGGGCCAGCGACGTTCACATCGAAGTCGAGGAGCAAGGCCTCTCGATTCGCTACCGCGTCGACGGCATGTTGCAGACGCAACCCATCCCGCCCGAGATGCGCCGCTTTCAAGCCGCCATCATTAGCCGCCTCAAGATCATGGCCCGGCTGAATATCGCCGAAAAGCGCCTCCCGCAAGACGGCCGCATCAAGCTCAAGGTCCACGGCCGCGAGGTCGACGTTCGCGTTTCCGTCATTCCGATGATTCATGGCGAAGGCATCGTCATGCGTCTGTTGGACAAAGGAAACATGAAGTTCGAACTCCCCAACCTCGGCATGGGCGAGGCAATCTTCAAATCCTACAGCGAACTGATCGAGATCCCCCACGGCATCATCCTCGTCACCGGCCCCACCGGCTCCGGCAAGTCGACGACGCTCTACAGCTCGCTGCTGCAAATCAAGAACGACAACACGAAGATCATCACCACGGAAGACCCGGTCGAGTATCAGTTGCCCGGCATCTGCCAGATTCAAGTACACCCCAAGATCGGCCTCACGTTCGCCGCCTCGCTCCGCAGCATCCTGCGGCACGATCCCGACGTCGTGCTGATCGGCGAAATCCGCGACTTGGAAACGGCCGAAAACGCCATCCAAGCCTCGCTCACCGGTCACTTGGTTTTCAGCACGCTGCACACCAACGACGCCGCCAGCGCTTACACTCGGCTCATCGACATGGGCGTCGAGCCGTTCCTCGTCGCCAGCACGGTCGAAGCGGTCATGGCCCAGCGCCTCGTCCGCACGCTCTGCAAAAACTGCAAGGAAGAATTCACGCCCACCGACGAAGACCTACCGGCCGACTTTCCGCGAGACGAACTGAATCGCAACGGCGGCAGGCTATTCCGTGCCAAAGGCTGCCGCGCGTGCCACCACATCGGCTACTCCGGCCGCAAGGCGATTTTCGAGCTCCTCGTCACGCACGAAGACGTCCGCAAGCTCGCCCACGATCGCGCCAGCAGTTGGGAAATTCGCCGCGCAGGCCAAAAACACGGCATGCGCACGCTCCGCCAAGACGGTTGGGACAAAGTCATGTCCGGACAAACCACCATCGAAGAAGTCGCCCGCACCACCAAGGGCGACAGAATTGAATAGTAGGTGTCGGGATTCAGGATTCAGGATTCAGCGAGGGCACTAAGCCCCTGCCCCCTGATCCCTGGCCCCCAACCCCTGACCCCTGCCCCCGACCCCCGTTCATGCCCGATTTCGCTTACGTCGCCCGCAGCTCGTCAGGCCAGCGCGTCTCCGGCACGCTGACCGCGCCCAACGAGCGCGACGCCCTCTCCACGCTTTCGGCCAAAGCGCTCTTTCCGCTCGAGGTGAAGCTCGAAGCGCCCGCCATGACCCTCGGCGGCCGGCGGATCAAAGCCCAGATGATGGCCACCACCTACGGCCAAATGGCCGGTCTGCTGCGCAGCGGCGTCCCGCTGCTCCGCTCGCTGGCCGTACTCCGCGACCAATCGTCGCACGTCGGCCTCAAGGACGTGCTAACGCAAGTCCACGGCAAGGTCGAAGAAGGCGCCACGCTCGCCGACGCCATGCTCCGCCATCCCAAGGCGTTCAGCGAGATGGCCACGAACATGATCCGCGCCGGCGGCGAGGGCGGGTTCCTCGAAGACGCACTCGACCGCGTGGCCGTGTTCACCGAACAACAGGAAGACCTCAAGAGCCGCACGGTCGGTGCCGTCGCCTATCCGGCGTTCTTGGCCGTCATCGGCACGCTCGTCGTCACCGTCCTCATCGTGTTCTTCGTCCCCATGTTCGAGCCGCTGTTCGCCCAACTCAAGCAGCGGGGTCAATTGCCGATCATCACCGAGTGGCTGTTGGCCATCAGCGGCATTTTGGGAAGCTGGTACAGCCTGATCCCGTTGGGGGCGCTGCTGTTCGGCGGCGTGTGGCTGCAGACGCGGCTGCAAACCGAAGAAGGCCGCCTGGCCAGCGATCAATTCAAGCTCCGCGTGCCAATGGTCGGAAAAATATACCTGAACATGGCCGTGTCGCGTTTCTGCCGCGTGTTGGGAACGTTACTTCACAACGGCGTGCCGATCCTCCGCTCGCTCGAAATCAGCAGCATGGCCACCGGCAACCGCGTGCTAGGAGGCGCCATTCGCAAGGCGGCCGAGAACATTTCCTCCGGCCAGACGCTCGCCGCCCCGTTGGCGGCCTGCGGTCACTTTCCGTCCGACATGGTCGAAATGATCGCGGTGGCCGAAGAATCCAACTCGCTCGAAACCGTTCTCGTCAGCATGGCCGACCAACTCGAACGCCGAACCTGGCGGCAACTCGACTTGTTTGTCCGGTTCCTAGAGCCGATCATGCTGCTCATGCTGGCCGGCGTGGTCCTGCTGGTCGCCATCGGGCTGTTGCTGCCCGTGATGAAGATGAGCTCAATCGTTCAGTAGCTGGGACTGGGGGTTAGGGACTAGGTATTGGGGGTTAGTGATTGGGAAAAGGCGGCACTTTCGCGCCGCCGCGGGGTTGAATTTTGTAGGCAGTTCTTTTTTGGGTGTTTGCATAGGAGTTCTCGAAATGTCTCGCAGTCGTTCCCGCCGCCGCCGTGGCGGCTTTACATTGATGGAAGTCCTCCTCGTGTTGGCCATCCTGGTCATCCTTGGCGCGCTGGCGTTCTTTTCGTTCGGCGACACGCTCTTTCAATCCAAAAAGCAACTCGCCCAAACGCAGGTAAACGGTTTGAAAACGCCGATCAACCAATACGTGCTGGGCGAAGGCACCTATCCAACGCAACTGACGCAGCTCTGGGACGGATCTTCCAAGACCGGCCGCTCGTACCTCGAGACACCCTTGGGAAACGATCCATGGGGGCAACCGTACAACTACGAGCCGCCGTCCGATCCCTCGAACCCGCAGTCCAAGTACCGGATATCGTCGAACGGACCCGATATGCAAGCGGGGACGGCCGACGACATTTCCAACTTAACCGCCAACCAGCAGTAGCCAACCAACAATAGCCGCAGTACGACGTTCGGCAAGCCGAACTCCCCCCCGCGCTGCGCGAAGTTGCCGTTTGCCGCACGATCCGCAGACGGGATGTTTGGCGCTCGGCGATCTTTGAGTGCTAACGGAATCGGGCCATGCCATGTTTCAGCGACGCGCCAGCGTGATTCTCCAAAGTCGGCGCTCGGCGTACACGCTTATCGAGATCGTTTTGGTGCTGGCGCTGCTCGTCGCGATGTCCGCGATGGTCCTACCCGAACTCCGCGGCCCGATCGCGCGGCAGCGGTTGGTTTCGGCGGCGGAAACGATCCGCGCCGCCTGGAACAACGCCCGCAGCGACGCCACGATGACCGGCGAAATCCACCTGTTCCGCTACGAGCCGGACACGGGCAATTACGCCGTCCAGCGCTGGATCAATGCCGACACGTCGTCGTCGAGCGGTCCCGGCCCCGGCAGCACGACCGCCAGCGACGAGCAACTCTCCCTGCCCGACGAAGTCCGTTTCATCGTCGGCGAGCAATTCGACGCCCGTGCGGATTACGCCGCGGCGGAAATGTCCGGTGCCGACACGGGCTCGGCCCCGAGCGTGATGTTTTATCCCGACGGCACTACCAGCACGGTCGAGCTCGAAATCGCCAACGTCTACGACACCCGCGTCCGCATCTCGCTTCGCGGCATGACCGGCGTCGTCACGACAAGCCGGCCCTACGAAGCGGGAGAGTCGCCATGAACCGCCGCCGCTTCCCCAGCCCCCAGCCCCTAGCCGCCAGTCCCTATTCCCGCGGCTTTTCGCTGCTCGAAGTCATCCTCGCCCTAGCCATTCTGGCCGGCTCGATGGCCGTGCTCGGTCAACTCGTGCAGTTGGGCATGACGCACGCCAGAGCGGCCGAGGACATGACCCAGGCGGTCATCGCCTGCGAAAGCATCATGGCCGAGATCGTCTGCGGGGCACGGACCGAAACCGCGGCATACCAATCGCCCTACGACGCGATCGTCGACGAGGACGGCAAAGCGACGTTCGTATACTCGGTTGTGGTCGCGCCAAGTTCGCAGCACCTCGGCATGCAAGAAGTCCTCGTGATCGTCGAACGCGACCCCAGTTCCGCCTTGCAGCCCGTATCGAGCGAACTCGTCCGCTGGATGGTCGACCCCGAATACGCCGCCAGCCTCAGCGAAACAACGGCCAACTAAGAATTTCGCATTAAATTACTTCCTGATTTCGCGTTCCGAGATTTCGTAGGGTGGGGGGGGCGAAAGATGGGCCCACCGGGGTGGGCGCCGGGGG
>JAJDEG010000241.1 GCA_029259895.1 Planctomycetota bacterium | reverse complement strand
GGCCTGGAGTTGGTTGATCCACGAGTGGGCCGGGTTCGTGCAGACGACCCACAGGCCGCGAATCTGCCCACGCAGCACGCCTTCGAGAATGCGGTGGTAGGGCCAGCCGGCTTCGCGTTGGATTCGTTGCTCGTCGATGTTTAGGATGCCGGCGACCTCGGCGCGATGCTCGGCGTTGTCAAAGTCGTGGCCGCCGAGCAGGTTGGTCGTGTTGCTGAACAGCCGCGATCCCATGGCGTTGCACTGGCCGGTGATCGAGTTGGCGCCCGTGCCGGGGCGGCCGATGTTGGCGGTTAGCAGGGCGAGATTGATGATCGCTTGTGCGGTTCGCACTCCTTGATGGCTCTGGTTGACGCCCATCGTCCACCAGAACGACACACGGCGGCCTTCGTGGATCAGCTTGGCGCATCGTTCGATCTGCTCGGTGCTGAGCCGCGTCGCTTCCGCTACGACGTCGAGCGTGAACTCCAGGACAAACGCGGCGAGTTCCTTGAACCCGGCGGTATGGGCCGCCACAAATTCGCGGTCGATCCAGTTGCGCTCGATAAAGATGCGAATCAGTCCGTAGAACAGCGCCAGGTCCGACTTGGGGTAAACCGGGAGGTGCTGTGTGGCTTGCATGGCCGTTTCGGTCATCCGTGGATCGATGACGACGATCGTTGGCTCGTGACGGTTTCGCATCACGCGCTCCCACATGATCGGATGGGCGAGGCAGGGATTCGCGCCGACGAAGACGAGCACGTCCGACTCTTCGAAGTCGGCGTAGGTGTAGGGCGGCGCGTCGAAACCGAACGCCTGTTTGTACGCCACGACGGCGGTGGCCATACATTGCCGCGTGTTGCCGTCGCCGTGCTTCATGCCCATGCCGAATTTGGCCAGTGCGCCGAGAAATGCCATCTCCTCGGTGGGGATCTGTCCGGTGCTCAGAAAGGCGATCGATTCGGGGCCGTGCGCTTCTTGAATGTTACGCATCCGCTGGGTGAACGTGCGCATGGCCGTGTCCCAGTCGGTCGGCTCCAGCTTGCCTTTGGCGTTTTTCAGGAGCGGCGTCGTGGCGCGGTCCGTCGAGTCGAGCACGCGAAGCGCCTCCCAGCCTTTGGGACAGGCCATGCCGAGATTCACCGGATGATCGGTGGTTGGCGAAAGGGAAATCGCTGCGCCGTCGCGTAAGTGGACGTCGAGACTGCAACCGGTCGAGCAATAGCCGCAGACGGTGCGCGTCGTGGCGTCGGGCTGGTCCTTAGCGGGACGTTGCCCCAGGCCGAACGCGGCCGGTTCGAGCAGCAGCTCGCGCGTCAAAGGACCACTGCGTGCGTGCAGAAGCGACGGCAGCCTGCGGCCGACGAGCGGCGGTGCATCGGGAATCGACGTCATCGAATGCCTCCGGGCATGCGCGGTGCTGCCGACGCGGCGAAGAAGAGATAGCGTTCGAGCAGTTCGCCGACGGTGCAGGCCACGACCAGCAGCGCGGCACATAGCACGGTCGCAAGCGTCAACCCGTCGCCGACGTTGGTGGTGCGATGTAGCAGCAGGCCCGGCATCGCCAGGCCGCCCAGCGCCCCGGCGGCGAAGCGGGCCAGCGTCACGTTCGACAATTCGCGCGACATCAACAGCGCCGACCGCTTCATGCCGGTCATTCGCCGGGAGAACAAATGGCGAAAGACGAGCGCATCCCACGTCAGCTTGGCGGCCGAGAGGACGAGAACGACTTGGGCGCCGAGCGGACCGGCCAACCGTAACAGTTCAGCCGCGTCGGTCGAGAGTCGCAGCCAGGCCGTCAGCAGCAGGCTAAGCCACACCGCGGCCACGCCCAACAGCGCCGTGGTTAGCGCAAAGCGAACGCCCGTCTGCACGGCGCTCCAAGAATCGCGGCGCGTCACGATGTAGATCATGGCCGAACAGAAGACGCCGGCGATTCCGAAACCGGCGACGCACCAGGCGAGCGGTCGCGACGCGAACTCGAAGGACGCGTGCCAAGTTCCGCCGACGACGGCGGTTGCCGCGTAAAGCACGGCGCATAGGGCAAACGCACCGAAACAGACGATCTCGCGGCTCAGCCAGGAATGCCCAATGCCGACGATCGCCCGATAGGCGTACCGCGGGCGTCCAAGATGCAACGTGCTCGACGCCAGTGCCAGCAGTCCAAAGAAGAGCGCGCTGGCAGCGTGAATCGGATAAAGGCTGCTCCACGTCGAGGCGGGGAGTACGGCTTGCAACACGAGCGCGGCCACAAACGCGCCGACCGACAACTGCGTTAGCACGAGCATGACCACCAGCGGCAAGTGCGGATGCTGCGGCGTTACGTCGAAGTAATCCGCCGGCAACAAGTTGCGAGGGAAGACGCGCTTCGTGCGGAACGTGGTCGTCGGCAGCGTGATTTGCGGGTCCGGCGCGGCTGGCAGGAAGACGGCGGCTTCGGCGTCCTCGACAATGCTCTTCGCGTCGACGACCTGAATCTGAATCGCCTCGTGGGGGCACGACTGCACGCAGGCCGGCGCTTCGCCCACGGCGAGCCGCGACGAGCACATGTCGCACTTGCGGACGATGCCCTTCTTTGCGTGGTATTTCGGCACGTCGTAGGGGCAGGCCAACGTGCAGTATTGGCAGCCGAAACATTGGTCGTCCAAATGCAGGACGATGCCCGTGACCGGATCCTTCTCGTAGGCGTTCACCGGACACGCGCTCAGACAGGCCGGCTCGAGGCAATGGTGGCATGCCGTGGTCACGTGTTGGAGAACGGGCAAACTGCTCGTGCCGCCGATCAGCAAGCCGACGTCGCGCCACGATTCGCCGTCGTCCAGTCCGTTCATCGCGTGGCACGCCGCGACGCATGCCTTGCAGCCGCTGCACCGGTCCAAGTCGACGTCGAAGGCGTATTGTTGCCCGGGACCGGGCGGTGTTGCCGGCAACAGCGATCGATAGAAACGTTCTTGCGACGGCGTCCGGCCATGTTCGTGCAGGTCGGTGAAACGCTCGACGGCCGTTAAATCTTGCTGGTCGCGTAGGAGCGACTCGATGATTCCGACATTTGCCAGATCGCCTGAATGCGCAGCGGACGGTTGCCGCTCGCCCGCTGCCGGCGACAGGCGCACGTCGCCGGTCTCAGAGGTCGTGGTCGCCATCGTCAACTGACGACCGCCTGAACCGCGGGCACTGCGTGGAACTGTTCCGTATGTATCTTTGCCGGATCGACGCCCGCATCGATCAAGCCGGCGCGAAGCGATTCCATGAATTCATTCGGCCCGCAGAGAAACCAGCGTCGCTCGACGGCGTCGGGAATCTCCGCAAGCACGAATGTCGCGTCGAGCCGGCCGCAGGCGTGCGGCCATGCTTTGTCGGGTCGCGAGAGCGTCACGGCGTAGTGAAAGCTGGGTAAGTCGGCGGCAAACCGCTGGCACTCGTCGCGAAAGAGAATGTCGGCCGGGGTTCTTGCGCCGTAGAGAAATGTACACGGCGACGGCGTTGACGTTTCTTTGAGGTAGCGGGCGATGCTCAGCATCGGCGTGATGCCGCTGCCGGCGGAAATCAACGCGAGTGACTCGGTGTGTTTTCGAGGATCGAAGTAGAAGCCGCCCTGTGGGCCTTTTAGCTTCAGCATCGCGCCTGGTGCGACGCGCTCGTATAGGTACGGCGTCACCGTGCCGGCGGAATTGAGTTTGATCGTGAGGTCGAGCCACCTGCGTTCGGTCGGCGAGGAACTGATGGTGAAGCTGCGCCACACGTCGCCGTCTTCGTGGGGAACGCATAGCTTGACGAACCGTCCGGGGAAGTCGTGCGGAATCTGGCCTTGGCGATTGTCGAAGCGAATCGTCCGCACGCCGGGGCCTTCGGAAATCACCTCGGTCAACAAGAGTTTCGCTTCAACCGGTCGAGCGGGCGCGGTTGAGCCATTCGGCGATGGATCGGCGAACGCCGGGACTGTTGCCCCGGCGACGACCGTTTGCGGCAGGCGCACGTAGATTCGGCCCTGCTCGACGAGCGTTTCGTAGGCGCGTACGTCGTTGTTCGGCGGATCGAGGCTGCATCCGGTACATGCGTTGAAGGTCCAGCCGTGCCACGGACAAGTGACTTTGCCGTCCTTGAGTTCGCCCAGGGCCAGGGGTGCGCCTTCGTGCGGACAAGCCGAGTCGATGGCGCGGACCTTTCCGTCGACTCGGAACAGCGCCAGTTCGTGGCCCGCGACTTCGACGCCGAGGCCTTCGTTGTCTGAGAGCGCGGAATCGAGCGCGGCGAACGCGAAGCCGTCGCTACGGGTTGGTTCGGCGGCGTCGTTTGCGATCTCACCGCCGTCACTGAGGTCGTCGATGCGGGCGAAACGGCGGCGCAATCCGGCGCAACTGGGGCAGAAAATTGGCGGGTCTTCCGCGCGATGCGCGTATTGGCAGCCCTCGCAGATCCAGACCGGCGTTTGATATTCCGCTTCGTCGGTCTTGGCGGCTTCTTGAGCTTGTATCTTTTCGCGCCAATAGGCACTAAACGTTTGGCCGCTCGTGTGTTTTTCGTAGTACTCGCGAGTCACCTCTTCGATCAGCGTCGGGAGCTGGTCGACGTCGACGCCAAGCTTGTAGGGTAGTCCCATATGCACCCGACCGGCGATGCCGCCGCCGAGATAGACGTCGAATCCTTCGCGCGTGCCCATCAATCGGCGCACGCGCACTCCCTTGAGCCCGATGTCCGCCGTGAAGTGTTGGGCGCAGCTCGACGGGCAGCCGCTCATATGAATGCGGATGCCGTGTAGCTTGAGCGTTTTCTTGCGTAGCTTTTCCATGAGCAGGAACATGTGTCCCTTCGTCTCGGTCACAGCGATGTTGCAGAACTGGCTGCCGGTGCATGCCACCGTGTTCATTTCCAAGGGATCGGCATGCACGCTCAGCCCCAGCGCCGCGGCGTCGGTCGCGGCCGCGTCCTTGAAGTGCTGAGGGATATTGATGACGGCGATTCCCTGCTCGTGCGTCGTGCGCAATTGGCCGTCGCTCCAGCGGTTGCTCAAGACGGCGAGGCCTTCGAGTTGCCGCCAGGTCATGCGGCCGAGCGGCACGCTTAGTCCCATCGTCCAGAGCGAGGCGTCGCGCTGTCGAAAACAGCCGATCAGTTCGTCTTGGGTCGAAGCGGGTTCCGGCTCGATCGCCAAGCCTTCCAGTTCAAAAGGAAGCTGGGCTTTCAGCAACTCCAGGACGCGATCGATACCGATTTCCTCGACGAGATACCGCAGCCGCGCCGCGTTTCTCTTTTCGCGCGCGCCGCGAGCGCGGAACAGATCGAGAACGGCCCGCGTGACGTCGACGACTTGCTCCGGAGCGACGAGCACCGACAGTCTACGCCATTAACCTTTTCGGTTGATTGAAAATGGTCTTGACGCTGCTGGCTTGGATGCCTTTCTAGGCGGTGTGGAATCTAACCCATGCCACCAGCCCTTTGAATATGTTGTCTTCCCGTCTGTTTTACCTGCCTTCGTGCTTTGAGTATTCGATAGGTCGAGACGTGGGGCTGGCGCTTGTTTGCGATGCGTTTTGGCGGCGGTTTTTTGGGGCCGCGGGTGGTTTTTTTGATGCGCTGCATGTCGACGTGTTGCGCCGCGCGCGTGAGCGCCGCGGCGATCACTCTGGCCGAGGCGTGGGCGTACTTGTTGGTCCAGTCCTCAGGCGAGGCGAAGATGTCGAGCGCTCGCCAAGCCGTGATGACCAGTTCGGTCAGGTAGTATTCCGACACTTGGTCCGCCGCCCGTTGACCGTGAACGGCCGCCATTGCCGTGCGCACGACGCGCAGCGCGTTGTACGCAATCAGCGACAGCGAAAAGGCCAAGAGCGCCGCGCCGGGGTGACCGAGCGCCTTGATCTCGCCGTGGAACACGCGAGGCGAACTCGAAGAACACGGTCTCGATTCGCCACCGCTGGCGACAGGCCGCCGCGACTTCGGCCGGCAGATTCGTCAGCAGTTCGATCGACCGATCGCCGTCGCGCGTGGCCGATTTCAGTTCCACGCGAACGAGACGCGCGGCGAACTCGCCGCCGACGTCATCTTCGATGACGACCGGCGCTTCGTAGACGGTTCCGGTTTCCGTCGAGCCGCTGCGTTGCTCCGGTCCGGCAGCGTGGAAGCGGACGTTCGCCGCGTGTCGCCGAATGATAAAGCAAGTGGGTTTGAATTTGGTTTCTTACAGACCCAATTCCCCAGGAGTACGCCACCATGTCCGAGCGTAGCAATTCGACGCTGGCCTTGCCAGCCACAAGTTCGCGCGACGTGCTGACCGACATCCTCCGCGACGGCGCTCAGCG
>JAJDEG010000025.1 GCA_029259895.1 Planctomycetota bacterium | reverse complement strand
GACGGCAGCCTGTTCGGCGCACGACACGGCCGCGTGTTCGACCTACGCCAGGGCGATGTCTACTTCACCTTCGACGGCGGAGCGCCGGGCGAGGTCACCGCCACCGCCACATTCGATTCCACGAGCGGAAACGTGCGTCTCGACGTCCTCGACGCCAACCTCAACGTACTCCGCACGTCCAATTCCCAAACCGGTAGCGTATCGGTCGCGTTTGGCCCCGGACCCGGGCCGTATATCTTGCGGCTTAGCGGCGCGGGCCAAAACGTGTTCATTTCCTCCACGACCGCCGACACCACGCCGCACGTGGGCGCAACGCTCTCGCTGCGCGGCTCGCAATGGTCCGGCACCGTTCCCGCTCAGACCTCGTCCACAACCACCGGCTCCGGCTCGACGCAATTGCCGGCGGAAGGATTCGCCGGCGGCATCGTCCCCTGGTCGAACGTCGACACGATTTCGATCCGCTTCGACGGTCACGTCTCGATCGGCACCAGCGGTCTTCGCATCGCCTCGGCCTCTGGCGAAAACTACGGCGTGCGAAACTACGTCTACGATGCAGCTTCGCGCACGGCCACGTGGTGGCTCGACCGTCCGCTGGCGGCCGACAACTACGTCATATCGGCCGCGCCACAAGGCTCGACGGTCGACTTCCACTTGTCGACGTCCGCGCCGGCCGAAGCGCGCTTCTCCGTCTTGCCCGGCGATGTGAACGGCGACGGTGCGGCAAATTACCTTGACGCCATTGCCATCCGCAACAGCTTTGCCACGTCGGCCGCGTATTCGCTTGGCTCGCCGCGATTCGACCTCGACGTCAACGGCAGGGTCGACACCGCCGACCTGGCCCTTGCCATTCGCAACGGCTTCGTACGTCGCAACGCCGACGAAGTCAGCGGCACCCTGCTCGCCGTCGCCAGCACGTCGACCACGGGCGGCTCTCCGGCAGCCGAAGCGATCGTTCGCCGCGCGAGAGTCGCCGACGCATCGAACGAACTTATCGCGTCGCCGCTACGGACTTCGCCGCGGCGACAGCGAGTAGCCGCCATCGACACTGCCCACGCGGCCCCGTCGACGGACGCGCCCACGGCGTCGACGCTTCGCGCAAATCGCGCACGGCGGTCGGGCGTCTCAACGAGTGGCGTTGTCGGCACATCCGAAAGCGATCGGCTTGCGAATCAGTTTGAATGATCGCGAACGAGTCGCGATCGCCCGACGCGATAGTCGACGCGACGGTCGTTCACGATGCCTTTTCAGATCCCGCGCCCTCGACGGGATGCACCCACTGGCTCGTACCGTCGGCCCAATTCTCCTTCTTCCAGATCGGCACGACCTCTTTGAGCCGGTCGATGAGCCATTGGCCGGACTCAAAGGCATCGCGTCGATGCGGCGTACTGACCGCCACGGCCACGCTCGCCTCGCCCAACTCCAGGTGCCCGAGCCGATGCACGATCGCACACTCGACGATCGGCCACCGCCGCCGCGCCTCGGCTTCGAGTTCGGCCAGCTTCGCTTCGGCCATCTCGCCGAATGCCTCGTAGTCGAGCGACGCCGTGCGTCGCCCATTGGTCAATTCGCGCGTCGTTCCCAGAAACAACACGACGGCCCCAGCCAATGGCGATTCCACGCGCCGCAGCACGTCGCTGGTGTCGATAACGTCGGTCGTCAGGGCGATCATGGCACCGAGTACGCGGCTATTGAAGTCTTCCGTCCAAGTACAGCTCGTACTCGTACCAGCCAAATGGACCGCGGCGCAAGACGCGCACGATACAAGGCAACCCGTCCAGCTCGAAACGATGTTCGAATCCACGATCTGCAACGTCGCAGTAGTATTTCGGATTGTGATCGTGAACCTTTTCGCCATCGACGACCAAGCCCGCCGCGCCGTTCCAAAAATGCTCGACGGTAACTCGGCGCGACGACGGGGTAGAGACCGTCCATTCCCGCTTTTCGATCATCCGATCGCATGTTGCGGCTCGCAAGCGCTTTAGCAGAGTCGTGCCCTGCCTGCTCATCGAGTTCCACCAACCTTCGCGCGACGGCTCTGCCCAAAACGTCGATTGTTCGTACATCTCGCTTCTCCCTTTGATGTCTTCTATCTGCTGGCTCGCCGCTTCTTAGTTCCGTACGGACGCGCGGCGTTGCCTCCTATTCCAGCGGCACCGGTTTGTCGTCGTCATCGCCCTTCGGCTTGTCGTCAGTCGATGGCTTCTCACTGGTTGGCTCTTGAGCCGGCGGCTTGGGCGCGGGCGGCGGCACGTCGGCCGGCTCGCTCACTCCGGCCGCATCCGTTCGCAGCGGCGGCATGCCGTAGGTTTCCTGCTCTTCCTCGAGATAGACTTCGTCGATCTCCGTCTGATCTTCGTCGCGCCGCAGCAGCAGATAGATCATCGTCGCCGCGCACCAGAAGAAGCTATACAGGAAGGCGGTCGGAATCGAGAGTATGCAGCCGTTGAAAAAGTGGATCAGCTCGGCCGACCACGCATCGAATCCGGTGACGCCCTCGGGCGTTTCCGTCGCGAAAGGCAACACGGCGCTGACGAGCTTCATCCTGTCGCTACCGCTGCCCCAACTCACGGCCCATTGCGTGGTGCTAACGAGCAGTTCGGAGAAAATGCTGACGATTTGCCAGCCCAACCAGCCGAGCAGCAGCGCGACAACGGCATAGCCGAAGTATTGCAGCGGCTTGCCGAACGTGTAGCCGTAAGAGCGCCCCAGCGCGTCGAACGAATCGGTCCCTTCGCAACTGACCGTACACCACATCAGCGGCCAGCCGACGACGAGTCCCAGCAACAGAATCGACATCAGCAGCCCGCCGACGAGAAACAGCGGCCACGTGATTGCGATCAGCGGAATGCCGACGTAGGGAATGCGCATAATGAGACCGAACAGCGCCATGAACAGCGCAATGAGCACCACACCCAAGATCGGCAGCATCGGGCTGGCGAAGTACGACGTCCACTTTCGCCAGCCGAATTGCGTGGCGCGGTTCCAGGATATCTGCTCGCCCCGCGCGAAGCCAACTGCCGCAATACGCGTGATGACGCCGCCGGCGAATGCCCATACCACGGTCGCCCACAACAGGCAGAGCGAAAGGAAGGCCGTTCGCGACGTGGTCGCCTCGGATGAAAAGATATCGCCGAAACCGACGAGTTGTTTGACGGGCCGGGCGGACAAGAACGACGAAAAAATCGCCGGCCCGGTCGCGGAAAGCTCTGTATTTGCCCGTTGGATTTGTACGCTACGCACGCGCGCGTCGCCGCTAGGCGTATCGTCGAGCGGCTCCCACAGCCATCGCGTATAGAGCCGCGCAATGGGGCCGTACGCACGCGCGCCGTCGGCCGTTTCGTAGGCAATCTTCGGGTCGCTACTACCGTCGAACATCGCGCCGATCATCCGCCAACCCGTCGTACAAAACAGTGCCGCCACGATGGCCAGAATCAACACGCGCGGCCGAATTGCCATGCGGAAGACTTGCAATAGTCGGAGCCAGGGAAACACCTCGCGCCAAGCAATGGCGCGGACGGCGGGCCGCTCTTCGGTCATGGACCTAACTCCCCAGGTTGGACGGACTAAGGTAGATTGTTGTCGGCGACTGCTGTGACGCCGCGGCTCGGCCTTCGTTCGATCGAGCGCGGGCATTATAGGTCCGGCTGCAAACCCCCTGCAAGTCGAGTGAATGGACGAATGACGACGACGATGGCTCCAAAGCGGCGGCTGAACTGCGTCGCTCCATATCAAATTTGCCGGCAAGATCGCCGATATATTCGCCGACAAATTTGCCGACGCGGCTGGGTGGCGTTGGCATTGGCTTGCTGTGTGGCGGCAACCGCAACCGGGTGCGGCGGGCCTTCGCGGACGAACGTCGCGAAGAACGAGCCGCAAGGGGCCTGGACGGACGCGGAGTTAGCCAAGGTCCGCGATGGCGACAAAACGACGCTCACGGCCGCCAATGCCACCGTGACGGACGACGATCTAGCGCGGCTCGTCGGCCTCGTGAAGCTCGAACGGTTGTTGCTCGACGACGTCAAGATCACCGATGCAGGGCTGGCGCACCTTTCGACCCTGACGGGCCTCAAGACGCTGCGCGTCACCGACCAAACGCCGGGCCACGCCACGATCGGCGACGACGGTATCGCATCTCTCGCCGTCTTGAGCGACCTCGAGGAGCTACTGCTTCGCAGCGTCAATGCGACCGACGCCGCGGCCGAGACGCTCGCGAAGCTCTCGAAGCTGAAGATGCTCAACCTCGGCGCAACGCAAATGACCGACGCCGGTGTCGAGCGACTGGCCGACCTGCCGAACCTCGATTCGCTGCGGCTAGGTGGGTCGAAGCTAACCGACAAGTCGCTCGAACACTTCGCCAAAATGTCGAAACTGCGTCATCTGCTGATCCACGACGCGCCGGTCACCGACGCCGGACTGCCGCACCTCTTAGCGCTCGAAAACCTCGAATCGCTGTACATCGATCGCACGCAAGTCACCGAGGCGGGCCTGAGTGAACTGGCGGAAAAGAAACCGGCGTGGCACATTCACCTAAACGACGCCCACGTCGCCGGCGAGCACGGTCACGATCATTGATCGCCCGACGGCAATAAAAAAACGGCGTCGAGGCACGATTGCCGTCGACGCCGTTTGAGCGGCTGTAATTCTACCACGCGACGTTGTGGCTCAACGTCGTCACCTCGCAAATCTTCTTGCCCCGGTCGATGCCAGTTGCGTCCGAAGTCGGATTCGGCTCATCTCGCTGGCTAGTCGTCGTCTCGATCGATGTCGTCTCGATCGGCGTTCGACTAGAACACGTCCAGCATGAAGTGCGATCCGCGGTGATACAGCCGGCTCTCGGGATACGGGTTGTGCCATTGCTTGTTGTACACCGGAACTCGCATTTCCTGCGGGTAGCGGTAGTACAAGTCTTCCGCGCTGCGGTAATACTCGTTCCCGTAATAGTTCTGCGGATAGTAGACGTACGGGTAGTGGTAGAACCGGTTCCAATCCTGCGTGCGATAGGTGCGGCCCCACGAGCGGCCGTAGGCGTTCTGAGCCTGCGCGGTCGAAGCGCTGGCATCGATCATCGCCGCGACACCCAGCGCGCAGACCATCGCCATGAACAAACGACGAACCATCGGAATCCCCCCTTGCGTATACTGGATCTCGCGCCGGCCACTCCTCACCATCACGCTCCGCGTGACGGACGCCGCGCGCCATAAGACACCGCTCGCGTCGGCCGGCTGCTTCACCGCGGGACGTGAAAGCTTCACGAAGGTGGCGGCCGGGGCACGCGAGAGCGGGTCTGCGGGTCTACAGACTCCCATCGGCTGCCCGCGCCGCCCGCAATCAAAGAATATCCGCTAAAACCGCTACGACCGGCCCGACCGAACCCGCGGTCACCGGCAAAGTACGCCTATCTTCCGGCTCGGTAACGTCGTCGATCGCGCCGTGGAAGAATACGCAGACTTTGCGGCCTCGTTGCCAAGTAGGGCGAGTCGAACGAAGTGAGGCCCACCAAGCGTCTCGAACCGGGAAACGAAGCGGTAGGCCTCACTCCGTTCGACCTACCCTACGAAACCAAACGAACTTTACGGCGATTCCGCGGCGTCGAGCTGATACGTCCGGCGTTCCGACGACGACAGCTCACGCCCGGCCACGCGGCGGGCGTGTTCGAGCAATTCCTCGGTCCGCAAATGCCACAGCCGCACGAACCGGTCGTCGCAGGCCGTTGCCGCAAAACGCCCATCGGGGCTGATCGCAGCCGCGAACACCGCCGAGCCATGTCCGCGAAGCACGACGCCCGTCGCGGCCGGTCGCGGCGAAGCCAAATCCCATAGCCGCGCCGTACCATCTGGCCCGGCGGAAATCAGCAATCGCCCATCCGGCGACACCGAGAGACTCGTCACGGCCCTTTCGTGGCCGCGAATCACATCTGGCCGCGAACCAATTCCCGCCTGCAAATCCCACCGTCGAATCGCACCCTGAAAGTCGCCCGAGAACAGCCACCGTCCGTCCGGCGAAACGGCCAGCGACGTAATCATCGTCCGTCCAACGAATGGCGCAGGCAGCGATGGCGAAGCCGCCTCTTTGAACCGAGCGAATTCAATAATGCCGCGCTCATCGGCCGACGCCACCCAACGTCCCAGTGGATCAACCGCAACCGCCAACAGCGGCCGCCGGCGTTCGCGCAAGATCGTCGCCTCGAGAGGTCCGTCACCCGCCACCGCCCAACCTCGCAGCGCTCCGTCGTAACACGCCGTAACAATTTGCTGGCCTTGCGGCCAAAACGCCACGCTCGACACGTGCCCGCCATGTTCGGCCATTCTTGGTATCGCCGATGCCGGCCCTCCTTCGGCCAACCGCCAAACCGACGCCTGCCCATCGGCGCTGGCCGCGGCCAGCAAGCTCCCGTCCGCGTTCGCGGCCAATTGCGTGATACCACTCGTATGCCCGGCGGCGAACGCTTCCAACGATTCGTCGCGTTCTGCGACCGGCGACCAAACGTACAGACCGCCGTCGGACGTCCCGCTAGCAATGCGCTTGCCATCGACGCCGAGGAAGCACACGCCGCGCACGGCCGTCGGAAGGCGTACGCGAGCCGCCGCTCCTGCACCGGCCGCGTCAACGTTACCGTAGAAACGTAGCGTCGTATCGATGCTGCCCGAAACGAGTCGCCGCCCATTGCCTACCATCGCAATGTCGACTACGCCGCGCTCGTGCCCGCGCAACACAACGCTCGAGCGCTCCGGCCTCGTCGCGTCGAGTTTCCACACTCGCACCGTGCGATCTTCGCTGGCCGACACGAGCCGCTTCCCGTCGGCCGAAAAAGCAACCGCCCGCACGATCGACTTGTGCCCGGTCAATTCGTGCCGCGGCGCCCACCCCGAATCGCCCAATCCCCACACCCGCACGACGCCGTCGCTTCCTGCCGTGGCGATCGTCTGGCTGTCGGCGCTGAACGCCGCATCGCGGACGGCTCCGCCATGCCCCGCAAGCAACGTAGGCATACTCGCCACGTCATCGCTGCCGCCCATCGCATCCACGGCCCACAGCCGCACGGTTCGATCGTTGCCGGAACTGC
>JAJDEG010000240.1 GCA_029259895.1 Planctomycetota bacterium | reverse complement strand
CGCCGATGGCGGAGTTGTTCATCGACGATTTGGCGAAGCTGCGGAAGCTGTTGTTTTTCGATCCGGATGGGCCGGCGGTAAAGGAGGCGCTGCCGGAGTCGCTGGACGATCCGCGGATTCTGCTGTGGCTGAAGGCCCGCGAGGCGACGGCTCGGGTGGGGTGGAATCCGTATTTGCACAATCCGCGGCTGCGGGGGCATCTGTGGCGGATCGATTGCCCGGCGTTGGTGCTGTGGGGGCGGGAGGACCGGCTGATTCCGCTGGCACACGGCGAGGCTTATGCGAAGGAATTGCCGGATGCGCGGCTGGAAGTGCTGGAGAACTGCGGGCACATGCTGCCGTTCGAGAAACCGGCGGAGTTTGTGGAGGCGGTGACGCGGTTTGTTGCCAATTGAGCGGAGCGAAAGGCCTGCTGGTTGGTTTCGGTCATCTTGCAAAGCGGCCCATCGGGCCTAAAATGCTGATCTTTACCGGTTTGACCGTTGTCTTTCGGTCGGCCGGGTCCGCCCTTCCTGCTCGGGGGTCGTGGTTGTGCTTTCGCCAGGCTGTTTGCTGAGTCTGATCGTGTTTTTGCCCTCGCTGGGGGCGTTGTTCATCGTGCTCTTTGGCGCGGTGTTTCTGGGCAACGACCGGTTGCTGAAGTGGTTTACGCTGGCCGTGATGGTCGGCACGCTGCTGTTGAGCGTCGTGGCCGCCGCGCCGCCGGGCGTGGACGGGGCGACCGCGAGTCGGGCGTCGTTCGACGTGACGACCGGGGCGATGCAGAACGTTTACACGCAGCCGTGGGTGCCGTCGCTGAATATCGACTACACGCTGGGGCTGGACGGGATCAGCTTGCCGCTGGTCGTGCTGACCACGCTAGTCGGCGTATTGGCGATGGGGGCCAGTTGGAACATTACCAAGCACGTTAAAGCTTATTGCGTGCTGTATCTGCTGTTGCAGACGGGCATTTTGGGCGTGTTCTTGTCGCTCGACTTGTTCCTGTTCTACATCTTCTGGGAATTGATGCTGGTGCCGATGTATTTTCTCATCGGCGTGTGGGGCGGGCCGCGGCGGCTGTATGCCTCGCTCAAGTTCTTTTTGTTCACGCTGTTCGGCGGCGTGCTGATGCTGATTGCGATTCTGCTGCTGTATTTTGCCAGCGATTTGAGCGAATTGACCGACCAACAGTTGGCCGACGCCCATGTGATTTCGAGTTCGCTCGAAGGCGACGCCCTGGCGAAGGAAGCGGCCGGGTTGCGGGCCGCCATCGCCGCCGGCGACAAGTCACAGCACACGTTCAACATCCTCGCCTTGCAGACGATGGGCCAGTATTACCGGCTGTTCGACGGCGAACTGTTCATGGGCCAAACGCTCTCCTGGTGGTGCTTCCTTTTGCTATTCATCGGGTTCGTGGTGAAGGTGCCGTCGGTGCCGTTGCATACCTGGCTGCCGGATGCGCACGTCGAGGCGCCGACGCCGATCTCGATGATCCTGGCCGGCGTGCTTTTGAAACTTGGCGGGTACGGGATTCTGCGGATTTGCTATCCGATTTGCCCGGCGGGCGGATACGAGCTTCAAGCCGTGGTTTGCGGCTTGGGCATCATTAGCATGGTCTACGGCGCGTTTGGGGCGATGGCGGCCAAGGACTTCAAGCGGCTGGTGGCTTATAGCTCCGTTTCGCACATGGGTTATGTCGTGCTGGGCATAGGGGCGTGGAACGCGGCCGATTCTTGGCTGTGGGGAATGAGCGGGGCGATGTTCCAGATGATCGCCCACGGCATTAGCTCGACGGGCATGTTCTTCGTGGTCGGCGTGCTGTACGACCGGGTGCACCACCGCAACCTGGACGAGTTCGGCGGGATTTTCGCGAAGATGCCCGTGTATAGCGGCATCGCGTTCGGGATTTTCTTCGCCGGGCTGGGCTTGCCGGGGCTGTGCGGGTTTATCGGCGAGATCATGGTCGTCCTCGGCACTTGGGAATACAGCGCGGCCTTGGCCGTCGTGGCGGCGTCGGTGGTGTTGCTGACTTCGGGGTACATCCTGTGGACGCTGCAACGGGTGTTCTTCGGCGCGGAGTATAAGGGGCCGCACGGCGAGGGGATCGTGCCGATGACGGGGCGAGAGCTTTCGATTGCCGCGCCGATTTTGGGGTTGGCTATCTTGCTGGGCGTGTATCCGCAGGCGGCGCTGCGGTATATGGACGAGAGCCTGGGTGCGACGGTCGAGAATCTGACGGCGTGGGAAGCTCGGCAGCCTGCGAACGAAGGCGAAACCCGTGTCGCTGAGCGCTCGACGGGCAGAGCGGCGACGCAATGAACCGCCGAGACGCCGAGACGCGGAGGTATTCACCGATTTCGAGTCGCAACCGTCTCGGCGTCTCGGCGGTTTAACTGTCACTCTATGGGACGCGCGCGGTGACGCTTCGCATCGGTAACGGCGCGGGATTTCTCGGCGATTGGATCGATGCGCCGCGGCGGTTGGTCGAGTCGAGCCGGCTGGACTATCTCACGCTCGAGTATCTGGCCGAGTTGTCGCTGTCGATTCTGGCGCGCGTGCGGGAGAAGGATCCGACGCGAGGCTATGCGGCCGATTTTCTCGATGTGCTGGCGAGTTTGATGCCGGCAATTCACGCACAGCCGCAGTTGCGGATCGTCACCAACGCCGGGGGGATGAATCCGATGGCGTGCGCGGCGGCGGTGGGGAAGATTCTCGCGGGCGCTGGCTTGGGCGATACCGCGATTGGCGTGGTGAGCGGCGACGACTTGCTGGGCCGGCTCGACGAGCTTCGGCAAGCGAGACACGCTTTCGCTCATTTCGATTCCGGCGAGCCGCTCGCTTCGCTGGGCAAGCCGATCGTGAGCGCGAACGCTTATCTAGGCGCGCGGCCGATCGTCGAGGCGTTGGCGGGCGGAGCGAGGATTGTGATTACGGGCCGCGTGGCCGATGCTTCGCTGACCGTTGGCCCGGCGATGCACGAATTCGGCTGGCGGTGGGATGACTGGCCGCGATTGGCGCAGGCTTCGGTGGCGGGGCATTTGATCGAATGTGGGGCGCAAGTGACCGGCGGCTATTCGAACACATGGCGCGATTTGGATTTGGCGAACGTGGGCTATCCGATCGCGGAGTTGGAAGCCGACGGCGGCGTGACGATCACCAAAGCGGACGGTAGCGGTGGCGTGGTGAATCGGCGGACGGTTTGCGAACAGTTGGTGTACGAGATCGGCGACCCGCGGCATTATCTTACGCCGGACGTCGATGTGGATTTCACGACGGTCGACGTCGAAGAGACCGCGCCGAACCGAGTGGCCGTTCGCGGCGCGACGGGGCAAGCTCCGCCAGATACGCTCAAGGTGTCGATTGCCTATCGCGACGGGTTCATGGCCAGCGGGCAGTTGGTTGTCGTGGGTCGCGACGCCGTGGAGCGTGCGCGGGCGTGCGCAAAGATCGTGTTCGATCGACTCAATGCGGCCGGAGTTGAACTCGAGGCGACAAACGTCGAATGCCTAGGTGCCGGAGACGGCGTGCCGGGTGTTTTTGCTGCGAGGGAGGACGCGACGGAAGTCGTGTTGCGGTTAGCCGTGCGCGATTCGCGACGCGAGGCGGTGGAGCGGTTCGCCCGCGAGATCGCGCCGCTGATAACGAGCGGGCCGGCGGGATTGGCGGGATACGCGGCGGGTCGGCCAGAAGTGCGGCCGGTGTTCGCGTATTGGCCATCGCGCGTGGCTGGCGATGCCGTGGCGACACAGGTCGAGGTAGAGACTGCTGGCGATTGGGCGATTCGAGCGTAGCGTTTTGCGCATGGCGGCGTGAGACCGGGAGGCGCGAGACCGAGAGACGCATGGCGCGGTCTTCGATGTGTCGCTGAGTTCGAATTCGGACGAGTCGGTCGCACGTGCTCTGCGAGAGACAGCGGCCGTGCGAGGGTAGACAATCTTTGTTGGAGAATTTGAGAATCGTTGTGGGGCGTTTTTTCGTTGACGGCCATTGAGTGGTTCGCATGGCTGGGCATAGCGAACCGTGGCGTCGAGCGCCCGTTCATTGACGTGAAGTTTTTGCCGATATTGCCATGCCAATTGCGCCGACCGATGCTCCTGCTGAATCGATTCTTACCGTTTCTCAGCTTACGGCGGAGTTGAAGGATGTCGTCGAGTCGACGTTTCCTTCGGTGTGGGTGACGGGCGAGATTTCGAATTTGTCTCGGCCGGCTTCCGGGCATTGCTATCTGACGCTGAAGGACGATGAAGCGCAACTGCGGGCGGTGATTTGGCGGACGACGGCCGGGCGGGTTTCGTTCGATCTGCACGATGGGCTGGAAGTGATTTGTCAGGGGCACTTGGACCTCTATCCGCCGCGGGGGCAGTATCAACTCGTCGTCACGCAGGTGTTGCCCAAGGGCGTTGGTGCGCTTGAGTTGGCGCTGCGGAAGCTGCGCGACAAGTTGGCGGGCGAGGGTTTGTTCGATGCGCAGCACAAGAAACCGCTGCCGACGTTTCCGCGGCGAGTGGCTTTCGTGACGAGTCCGACAGGGGCGGCCGTTCGCGACTTTTTGGAAGTGCTGCGGCGGCGATGGCGAGGGACGAGTGTGTTGGTTGTGCCGGTGCGGGTGCAGGGGGATGGGGCGGGAGTGGAGATTGCGGCGGCGATTGCCGCGGTGAATCGCCTGGCCGAGCCGCCGGACGTTTTGGTCGTCGGCCGGGGCGGGGGAAGCATCGAAGATCTTTGGTCGTTCAACGAAGAAGTCGTGGTCCGCGCGATCTTCGCTTCGCGGATCCCGGTCATATCGGCCGTCGGGCACGAGATCGATGTGACGCTGAGCGATCTGGTGGCGGACGTGCGGGCGCTGACGCCGAGCGAAGCGGCGGAGCGGTTGGTTCCGGCTCGCGAGGAGATCGTGGCGGCGCTCGATGGTCGTCGCAAACGGCTGGCGGCGGCGCTGCGGAATCGGGCGACGCACGCCCGCGGCCGGCTGGATGCGCTGGCGGGGCGGGCAGTGTTTCGTCGGCCGCTGGACGGCGTTCGCGCGTTGGCACAGCGGCTGGACGAATGGCAATCTCGCGCGGTTCGGGCGATTGGCGTTTTTCGGCAGCGCAACGTTACGAAGGTCGATGCGATTGCCGCACGGATGGAGGCGCTCAATCCGACGGCCGTGCTGCGGCGCGGTTTTAGCATCACGCAGCGGGCGAAAGACGGGCACGTCGTTCGCAAGAGCGATGATGTCGCGGCGGGCGACGAGTTGATCACGCGCGTCGCCGAGGGAATCGTTCACAGCCGGGCCGAGCGCAGCCCGTGACACCGCGCGCCGCGGGATATTGCGGTTCGTCACTCGCGTTAGAGGCGGTCGAGGGCGTCGAGCCAGCGGCCGAGCTCAGCGATATCTTCGGCCGGGAGCGTCGTTGTCGCGGCGGGGAGCGTTCTTGGTGTGACCGGGTATTCGAGGGTGCGCAGTCGCGCTAGGCCGGCTTCGATGCGGCGCGTTTGGCGGGAGTCGCTTGCGTGGGCGCTGTAGAATGCGAGGGGAGCGAGCGGCTCGGTCGCGGGGACTTCGAGCGTGGCGGGAAGAGCCGCTTCGACGACGGCGGCGGCTGTGACGCGACCGCGCATCGCTATGGCGATTCTCAATGCGAACGCCCCGTCGGATCCTTCGCCGAAACACGCCACGCGAGAGCGGTCGACATTGTATTTTTCGGCGACATGTTCCATCGCCCGGCGAACGAACTCGGCTTCCGCGGGCTCCCAAACGGCTTGTTGGCGCGAACGGACGATGAGAAGGATCAGTTCACCGGCTTGGCAGGTGGACTTCCAGCGCTCGATCAGCGTGTCGTTCTCTTCGCCGCTGGCCGATTTCGTCCAGACGACCAGCCCGAGCGGAACGCGGCCTTCGAACTGTTCGGGCACGTAGGCGACGGCCGACTCGGCGAACTCTGGCAGCTTGATGGGGACGACGCCCAAATCGAGCTGCGGCTTTTCGGCTTCGCCGAGACCATCATCACCGACGCCATCATCGCCGAGGCCGACGCGGGCCGGCGGCAATTCGTCGGGCGTCG
>JAJDEG010000239.1 GCA_029259895.1 Planctomycetota bacterium | reverse complement strand
AGCCGCGGTAGCGCGCTGTAAGAAACTGTCTTTGGATTCGACCCGAAACAACTTCGTGAATTCACGAAGTTGTTTCGGGTCGAATCCAAAGACAGTTTCTTACAGCGCGCTACCGCGGCTCGTCGAGCGTAACTTCCAGGTTCAGCGTTTCCTTGCCTCGGCGGACGCCGACCTTCACTTTGTCGCCGGCTTTGAACTTTCGTAGCGCCGCGTCGAAGTCGTCGAGGTTGGCGATCTTGTTGTCGCCGAGCAGCGTGATGACATCGCCGCCTTTGAGGCCGCCATTCTCGGCGGGGCCGCCCTTGGTAACGCCGGAAATCGCGAAGCCGTCGGTCGGCTCGCCGAAGTCGGGGATGCTGCCAAAATACGGTCGGTCGCCACCGCCGCCGCGGCGCGGAGGCGGTTTCTTACCTTCCTGATACGTCGGCCGCTGAGCACCTTGGGCAGCTTGCGCGGCGACGTAAGAGACCATCTCCGTCACCCGCCGCATGCCGGCCACGTCGACTTTGTCGTAGTCATCGCTGGGGCGGTGGTAATCGCTATGCAGCCCGGTGAAGAAGTGCATCACCGGGATTTTCTTGGGATAGAACGACGCATGATCGCTGGGGCCGAATCCGCCCGGCTGATGCGCGAGCTTGAATTCCGCCGCCGCGTTGGCGGTCTCGACCCATGCCTTAAATTCCGCCGCCGTGTCCGCGCCCTGGACGATGAGTTTGTTGTCGGTGACGCGGCCGACCATATCCATGTTGAGCATGGCCACTGTCTTATCGAGCGGAAACAACGGGTTGTTGACGTAATACGCGCTGCCGATCAAGCCGCGTTCCTCGGCGGAGAAGGCGATGAACACGATCCGTCGCCGCGGACCTTCTTTCTTCTCGGCCGTCAATGACCGGGCAACTTCCAATAGCGCCGCCGAGCCAGAGGCGTTGTCGTCGGCCCCGTTATGAATGTCCGTGCTGCCGCGGGCGAGCGAACCCGCCCCGCCGCGACCGAGGTGATCGTAATGTGCGCCGATGACGATCGTCTCGTCGGCCAACTCCCCTTCGCCATCGAGCACGGCGATGACGTTCTTGACGTTGGCGTCCTCGCGTGTGACAGCCGTTTCGCCGACGGCTTGCCATGTGCCGAGTGCGACGCTCTTCGGCGTCGGCTGCGGTAATTTCGGTTCTGCATCGCCCTCGCCGGGTTCCGGAGCAGTCGGCGCGTTGCTACTCGGCGAGCCAGCGTCGATCTCGCCCTCGATCGTCGCCAGGTCTTTGCCGAGCGCCGCCTTCACCACTCGATCGACGGCAGAGCGCGTGCAGAACAGGACCGGCATCTTGCGGCCGTTGTTGTCGCTGCCGGCACGGTTGAATTCGAGCAGCGGATCACTGGCATCCTGCCACCGCTCGACGTATTTGGTGATTTCACCGGCCATGCGCTGCGTGTCTTCGCGATGCTTCTCGATCTGCTCGTCGGTCGGTTCGGCGATCGCCTTAAACTTCGCATGAGCGGCCACCAGCTTGTCGACCGCGTCGAGCCAGCGGCGTTTTTGTCCGGCGACTTGCTTGCGAATCTCGGCGTCGTCGTTGACGAGGATCACTGCGGCCGCGCCGTGTTGATAGGCGTTGGAAATCTTCGTGTCGAAATAGGCATGCCGCGAAGGACCGTGCCCGGTGGTGAACGCGCCGCCCTTCTGATCGAGCTGCGGATTGTGGCGGAGGATAATGACGGCCTTGTCCTTGACGTCGACGCCCTCGTAGTCGTCGTAGCCTTCGTCGCCGGCGGTGATTCCGTAGCCGACGAACACGAGGGGCAGATCGAACGCCGCGGAACCGCCGACGGCCATCGGCGTGAACGACTTGCCGAGTTCGAGATCCAGCTTGTCCGCCTTCTCGCCGTCGCTGGCGCCTGGGTGGTCGCCTGGCGCGAATCTCAATCGGTTCTTTTCCTTCGGGCCGAGCTGCGTGCGGAGGCTGATCTTGAACGGCTGAAACGGCGTACCGTCGCAGACGTCGGTCCGCAGGCCGAGTTTGGTGAACTCGCCGGCGAGGAAAAACGCGGCGGCGTCGAGTCCCTTAGTGCCGATGCCGCGGCCTTCGAGATCGTCGGACGAAAGATACTTCACGGACGCAAGCAGCCGCTCCTCAGCCGCGGCGTTTCTCGCGGCGGCTTCCTCCGTGGCGGCGGCGACTTCGGTCTTACTGTCGTCCGCGGCCAACGGCGCTGGCCGCAGCAACACCGACCAACCGCCCGCTGCGAGGATGGCGGCGGCGGAAATAACGGCGAACCGACGCGATTGCCGAGGCGACCGACGCGCGGAGAGGGAGCGAAAAGACATGCGTATCCTCGAATAAGGTGGGAGGTTCGGGCAAGATGCACGCCGTGGCGCGTCCAAGACAATCGCGCACGACGACCGCCCCAGACGGCGGAGATAAACGGCGGAGGTCATTCATCCTGCCCAGGGCGACACTGTATTCTCAGACCGTCCAGGCGGTGCGTCAAGCAGAAACCGGTTTTGACACGTCCCGCGTCGATGGCTACCCTACGCCCCCTCGACGAAAGTCGACATTCGTCGCGGACGAAGCGGATTTCCCGCCCCCGCCCTCGTCCGCAATGGTCGCTCGGGTCGGCCGAAGCCAGCCCGTTGTTTTCTCGCACGAGGAGGTGCGCGTGTCCGAAGCTAGCACGACCAATTCAACCTTGCGGGTGCTCGTCGTCGATCCTCTGGAAGAGACGCGAGCAGTTCTAGAAACCATGCTCTCTCGCCGAGGCGTGCGAATCGTCACGACCGCCCGACGCGATGAAGGATTGCGGCTGGCGCGCGATTTCCAGCCAGACGTCATTGTGCTCGACTGCGAAACGCCAATCGTGGAGCCAAGCGACGACGGCGACAGCACGGCCGACGCCGGACAGTCGTTCGAATCGGCAGCGCCCGATCATCCGCCGTCGCTGGTGCTGATCGGCAGCGCCCGGCGAGCGACCAACGCCGGATCGGCCCGCTATTTGCAAAAACCCTATGACTACGCTCCGTTGATTCATACAATCGAAGAGTTGCTGGCATCGCGGCGAGCGGCTTAGCGAGCGGCAATAGAGAATCTGAAACTATTAGCGTCGTAGGGTGGGGGGGGGGAAGTGTGGACCCCACACAGAGGTGAGGC
>JAJDEG010000238.1 GCA_029259895.1 Planctomycetota bacterium | reverse complement strand
CCGCTACCAACCGGCCGACATCTGGTCGTTCGAGCCGGTCGAGAAACCGGACGTTCCGAAGTCGGCGCACGCGCGAACGAATCCGATCGACGCCTTCATCGACGCAAAACTCGCCGAAGCGGGATTGAAACAGGCAGGGCGAGCCGACCCGCGCACGCTGATTCGCCGGGCGACCTTCGATTTGCTCGGCCTCCCGCCGACGCCCGAAGAAGTCGAACGCTTCGTCGCCGCTTGGCAGCGCGACGCCGACGCGGCTTACGATGAACTCATCGAACGACTCCTGGCCAGCCCGCATTACGGCGAGCGTTGGGCACAGCACTGGCTCGACGTCGTTCGCTACGCCGATTCGAGCGGATTCTCCAACGACTACGAGCGATCGAACGCCTGGCGCTATCGCGACTACGTCATCCGCTCGCTCAACGCCGACAAGCCCTACGACCAGTTCGTCGTCGAACAGGTCGCCGGCGACGAGTCGAAGCCAAACGATCCCGAAATGCTCGTGGCGGTCGGATTCTTGCGGATGGGGCCGTGGGAACACACGCCGATGAGTCCAACCGTCGTGAGCCGTCAGGCATTTCTCGACGACGTGGTCAACATCGTCGGTCAGACGTTTCTCTCGACGACGATGCGCTGCTGCAAGTGTCACGATCACAAGTTCGATCCGCTCCCCACGCGCGACTACTACCGCATGTACGCGGCGTTTAGCGCCACGCAGCCCGCCGAGCGCGACGCCGCGTTTCTGCCCAACGAAAACCGCGACGCGTTCGACGAAGATCGCCGCCACGTCAAGGCGCTACTCGATTACGCCAGCGCCGAAGTCCAGAAGCTCGAAGCCAAGCGCGAAGACGCCGCGAAAAAGTGGTACGCCGAGCGGAACATGAAATACGTCCCCTACGGCGAGCGCCTGAGGCTTCCGACAGACAATAAACCTCCGCGGCATCATGGACTCGACACGACCGACGAAGGCCAGTTGAAAGTCCGCGAGCAGGACGTCCGCATCTGGACGCGCGCCAGCGAACGCTTCGAGCCGCTGGCGCAGTCGGTCTATAACGGCGGCGATCTGTTCCAACTGTCGGTCAGGCTGCGGATGCCCAATCCCAAGAATAAGGCCGAAATGGCCAGGTCCAATGCCGTGCCCAAAGCCCACATCCTCTCCGGCGGCAGCGTCTATGGACGTGCCGCCGAAGTTCTGCCCGGCGTGCTCAGCGCCGTGTCGTTTTCGCCCGACGTCCGCGAACCTGCCATCGAGACCTCGTCCAAACCCGTCGTGGCACCCGTCGTGGCACCCGCCATTGCGCCCGTCGATGAGCCCGCCGCTGCACTCGCGGATGCACGCGGCAAAGGCGATCCTTGGACGCTGTCCAACGACATGGACGGCCGCCGTCTCGCTCTGGCTCGCTGGATTGCCGATCCGCGCAACCCGCTCACCACCCGCTCGATCGTTAATCGCGTCTGGGGCTGGCACTTCGGCCGGGCGATCGCCGCCTCGCCGAACAACTTCGGCCACACGGGCCACAAGCCGACCCATCCGCAGTTGCTCGACTGGCTCGCCGCCACATTCGTCGAAGATGGCTGGTCGATCAAGCAGCTTCACCGCCGCATTATGACGTCCGAAGCCTACATGCGGGCCGCCGAGCCGACGGGTCTCAATGAGGCCGAGGCCCAAGCGATCGCCGAAAAAGACCCCAACAACCGACTCCTCGCGGCGTTTTCACCGCGGCGGCTTTCGGCCGAAGAACTCCGCGACGCCACGCTTTCGGTCACCGGCGAACTCAACGACGAGATGGGCGGACTCCCCATTCGCCCCGAGATCAACTTCGAGGTTGCCATGTCGCCGCGGATGATCCAATTCTCGGTCACGCCGGCCTATCAACCTTCGCGGACGCCGGCCGAGCGCAATCGCCGCTCGGTGTACGCCCTGCAAATCCGCGGCCTCGCCGATCCGTTGATGGAAGTCTTCAATAAGCCGAACTCGAACGACTCCTGCGAGGGCCGCGACGCATCGAACGTCACGCCGCAAGCGTTCTCGATGCTCAATAGCGACGTCGTGACGAATCGCTCGATTGCGTTGGCCCTGCGACTCGAGCGCGAGGCAAAGACGTCCGACCGCGGCGTCGAATGGCGTATCGCCCGCGCCTTCCAACTCGCCTTCGGCCGCGATCCGCAAGCCAACGAAGCGGCGCTGCTCGCCAAGCACTACGAAGCGATGCTCGCCTACCATCGCGATCGCAAGCCGGAGCCGGTGCGTTTTCCGACTCGCATCACCCGTTCGCTCGTCGAGGAATTCTCCGGCGCGCCGTTTGAATACGAAGAACGGCTCGATATGTATGAAGACTATACGCCCGATAAGCAGGCCGCGGACGTCGACGCGCAGACCCGCGCCCTCGCCGACATTGCCCTGCTGATCTTCAACGCCAACGAGTTCGCTTACGTGTATTGATGTGCCGTCGACGCGGCAATTGACTCGCGTCCGCTTAAGAGGTTAATCGCATGAATAATCCAATTGGCCACCGCCCGCTGTCCAATTCCCTCAGCCGGCGAAGCTTCCTCTACGGTCTCGGCGCGTCGCTCGGGTCGGTCGCCTTTTCCGATCTCGTCGCCCAGGAAGCCGCCAAGGCCGGCAAGCAAGCGCAGGCCGCCCATCCGCTCGCCCGCAAGCCGCCGCACCATAAGCCGCGGGCGAAGGCCTGCATCATGCTCTTCATGGAAGGCGGCCCCAGCCACATCGACACCTTCGACCCCAAGCCAAAGCTCGACGATCTCCATCTCAAGCAATTCGTCAACAAGGGCGAAGAACTCTCCGGCATGTCCAGCGGGCAGCGGTTCTACGTCAAAAGCCCCTACGGCTTCCGCAAGGTCGGCAGTTCCGGCATCGAAATGTCCGAACACTTCGTCCACATGGCCGAAGACGCCGTCGCCGACGAAATGTGCGTCTATCGCGGCTGTCAGGCCGAATCAGTTGACCATCCCACCGCCCTCTACCACATGAACACCGGCAACCGCTTCGGCGGCGATCCGGCCATC
>JAJDEG010000237.1 GCA_029259895.1 Planctomycetota bacterium | reverse complement strand
GCCAATGAATCCAAACGCGCGCGTGGCGGCGGCGGTCGTATCGGTTCAGGCCACCGTCGAGACCGTTCCCGTCGCCCATTCCGGCGACGCCGCGGACGATGCCGCCGTGTGGATTCATCCGACGGACCGATCCCAAAGCGTCATCCTGGGCACCGACAAGCAGGACGGCGGCGGGCTGGCAGTGTACAACCTTGACGGCACGCTGCACCAATTTGTGCCGGCGGGCAAGTTGAACAACGTCGACATCCGCTATCATTTTCCCTTCGGCGGAGGTGAAATCGACCTCGTGGCCGTCAGTGACCGCACGGCTAACTCCATTGCTTTCTTTCGCATGGACGCCGACACGCGCACGCCGGTCAACATTACCGGTACGCCAATCGACCTCGGTGCCGGGTTCCAGCCATACGGAATGGCGCTGTATCACAGCCTGCGGTCGGGCAAGTTCTATGCGTTTGTCAACAAGCGCGACGGCGATATGGGGACGACGCAGCAGTACGAGATTGCCGACAACGGCGTGGGCGGCATCGCGGGCACACTCGTGCGGACATTCGACGTCGGATCGCTCTCCGAAGGCATGGCCGTTGACGACCTGCACGGACAACTGTTTATCGGCGAGGAAGACGTGGGGATTTGGAAGTACGGTCCGGAACCGACCGACGGTGCATCCCGTACGCTCGTCGCGCCGACGACCGCCAGCGGTCCTTTGGTGGACGACGTCGAAGGTCTGGCAATCTATCGCCGTGCCGGCGGCGATGGATACCTGATCGCGTCCAGCCAGGGAAACAACACGTATGCCGTTTACGATCTGACGGGAACGCACGCGTTTCGCAAGAGCTTTCAGATTGTTGCCGGAGCCATCGATGGCACGAACGACACGGACGGCATTCGAGTCACGAACGCGGATTTGGGACCGGCGTTTCCCAGCGGTTTGTTTGTGGCCCAGGACGGTTCCAATCCCGGCGGCAATCAAAACTTCAAGGTCGTTCCGTGGAGCGCGATCGCCACGGACGGCACGCCGGCCTTGGACATCGACACGACCTTCGACCCGCGCGCCATTCAGAGGGCGATCGACCCCGGCGACATGAACGGCGACGGCGCCGTCGACCGCCAAGACGCCGCCTCGACTGCGATTCGCTTTGGGACTCCCGCAGGTGCCACCTTCGACTCGGGCGATTTTGACGGTGACGGCGCAGTGACGTTGTCGGACGTCGGTTTATTGCAGGCCCGACTCGAATCTCTCTCGCTGGTGAGCAGCCTTTCAGTGCCCGAACCGTCGGCGTGGTTACTCGCGGCGATTGGACTGGCAGCGACGATGGCTCGCCACTGGCATCGTTGAGGCGGCGTCGTAGTTGTCGACGTTGGACCGGAGACGTAGGGAAAACGCCCCGCATCAAGCCGAAGGGGTTAAGTTCGACAGGATACGGGGCGATGACCGGACCGTCGGCGGAAAGAAAACCCCGGCGCGTAACGATGCGACAGTTTCACCACACACCGAGGGCTGTCCCGAGGTCCGTCCGACACACAGGAGCGACGGGGAACCTCCGCTTGCCTTCAAACGCATCGGCAATAATGGTTGCCAATGTTGGCGGATTTGACGCTACGGTTGGAAACACGCCTTGGGCACCCGTTGGGCGGTTCGACGGCGCAGTTACGTGAGCCGCATGCGGTACGGCAGGCCGACGCGGCCCGCTGCTACCGGGGCGCGGTTGCGCCCCCGGCGGGTTCGTTCTTCGCAGTGAACGCGACCGCCTTGTCGATCATCGCCAACACCTTTTTTTCGTTGGCGGCGCCGGTAATCTGCTCTCGTGACCAAGTTTTCTCCCCGGTCTTACGAAACACAATCAATTGCGGAATCGAGTTTCCACGCATCAGCTTGCTAGCCACTTCTCTTTCGCGGTCGAAGTTGACCACCGCATAGTTGACTCGCGACATCTTGCCCGAACGCAACATGCGGGTAAGTACGTCCTCTTTCATCGTTTGGCATGCGGGGCACCAATCGGCCCCAACGAGCACCACCAATGGTAGGCCATTCGCTTGTGATTGACGGTACGCTTCTTCATAGGTTGCCGGGCTGTCTTTGGCGGCCCCCGCCACTTGCAAGATCAAACACATTGCCAATCCAATCATCTCGCATGCACCTTATCCGTAAGCCGTAAATTGCCCAGAGTTCGGCGAAGCCGCCGGGAGACACAAGCCCCGAGGCCCGTCGCAATCACGAGCGACGCACGGGAATCTTCGCCTTCCACCATACGCATCGGCGGTGGGGGCTATCTGCATTTGCTATTTTCGACGCTACCGTCGTCAATGCAACTAGAAACGGACAGCGGACATTCGCTGCGGGATTGGATCACGGTGCGGGAGGGTGCGGGGCTGGCGACCGGAATCGGGCGGTGGTTCGCAGCCGAAGAGGCTGTCGATTCGGCGGCCACGCCAAGCCGTTTCGTCGTAACGCCGGCCAGCGGCGTGACCTGTGTCGGCGAAACGACGGATTCGGCAAAGTCTTTGGCCAGACCGTCTGGGTCACGCGGAAACCGAGGCCACTCGCGAGAAAATGAGAGCACTTTGCCGCTCAGCGAACGCATGGCGTCGCGTGTTGTTACAATAGGTGGAATTCCGAGCCTGGATCAGTTCCGGGTTTACAACCCGTCGTCGAGTTAGTCGATGTAGCCCACATGGAATTGGAGACGCTTCAATGAAATGCAATCTGATCGTCGTCGCTGCTGGGTTCTTGACCGCGGTGCAATTCTCTTCGCCTGCATTTGGACTGAATCTCCCCGCCGGCGTAAACGCTGAATACGAGTTGACGGTGGTCGACCAGCAGACCGGCATGGCAATGTTTGGCGGTCCGAACGATCCGATCGAATTCTATATCGATCCGTCGCTACCGCGGTGGCAAAAGGAGATCGAGGTTCCGATCGGGCCAGACGGACTGCATCCCGGTGCCCGAATTGGAGTGTGGGAATACCTTCGAGTTCTTCCGCCGCCGCAGACGACGACCATGTCAGGTCTCCCTTGGACTGATTGGCACGAAGTCGTTGGTCCGGCAAACGCCACGGGCGGTCATCTTTGGGGTTGGGCCGATACGGTCACCGACACTATTACTGGTCAGATAGGTCCACCTGAGCTTGTTATTCACAATCTACCCGGTGGTCCATTGCACGTACCGGGAATGTTGGGCTCGCCGATCGTCGCAAATGGTCCTAGCGTCGACATCTGGTTTGAATGGCCAGGGGCGCAGGTTTCGCCCCAGCTACATGGGCCACTGGATGTTTGGATTCATAAGGAGCTCGTCTACTACGGACCTTCGATAACGAATCCGAACAACGACGCGTCTCCCTTAAGAATTCAGCTTCTGGAATGGCCGACCGTGCCCGAGCCGAGCAGTGCGGCGTTGGCCGGCATGGGGCTGATTGGCGTGATTGGCGTTGCGCTAAGGCATCGCCGCGCAAAGCGGTCGGATGCAACATCGGCACCGCAAACGCATTGAAAGACGATCGACACTACTACAAGCGCCTCGGTCGTTTTCGTTTGCGTTCGTCCGTTAACGGCAGGCGAACTGGCCAACGCCATTCACGCCTTGGGTGGCGCGGGCACAATCACCGATTGCATTAAGCGAATCCGCAACAACATTGCCCAGCGTTTGCAACGCGAACGCGGGATTCTTTGCGGCCGCGAAGACGTTATCCAGAATAACGAACAGGGGTATTCGCTGCGGGATTGGATCGTGGTGCGGGAATGCGCGGCGCTGAAGGTGGTTGCGGGGACCGGGGCGCAATCAAAAACGCCCCACACCAAGCCGAAGGGGTTAAATTCGGCAAGATACGGGGCGATTACCTGACCGTCGACGGCGCGCATGGCGAGATTCGGCCTATGCCGCCTACGGTTTTCATCGGCACGGCGACGCCGGGGACTTCATTCGATGTTGGAAACAGGCGGGAGGTTGCATCAGCTGAGTTGCGAAAGGCAGATGGAGCGGCCCGAGGGCGACGCAACTGGCGGATGGCTGCGAGTTTCGCGCGGCGTGACGATGGGGCCTGAATCCCGCGACTGCGGCCCCAACGCCGGTGCGCCGCGCCGCTCGTCGCGATGAGCGGGGTTTCGCTTCGGCTTGGCGATTGTCTAGGTTTACTTAACCTGCCGTCGAAACGTGATCACGTTGTAGGCAAACGACTCTCCACGCATTCCGAAGATAGAACCAAGACATCCTGGATTCCGCCACACGTCGACCGTATCGACGCGAAAGAATTCCCACCCTCGGCTCGCATAATCGTTGACGACCGATTCGAGGTAGCCGGCCGCTTGCTCACGCGTCGATGTGTTTCGATCGACCTCGATAACCCTTGGGATTGGTATCATCTTGTAAACGAAACGCGGAGGCACGCCGCTTTCAACGGCTGAACGCGGCGGGGCAACTCTCGACGATTCGTCGAGAGTCTTCGCGTCTTCAATCGAGTCGAGAGACGCGACCTGAGCCACAGCGGGGCTGCTCTTTTCTGCATACTCTAGAAGCGAGTCAACGATTTCGGAAAAGTCTTCGTTGGGCAGCGGCTCGCCCGACGCACCGTCGCTTGTGGCCACGCTTTCTGCCGAATCGATTGGCTCGCTCGGCGGAAACAAGCCATTCACGCGCTGCGCCGAAACCCAATTCCCGTTAACGCCCTGCTGGACGTTGGTCAGTCGAGAAATCACACCTTCACGCGCGAGTTGGCGAAACTGGGCTGACGTGAACGGTCCCCGCACTTCGTCCATCGCACGGTAGTACCACTCGGCAGCCATACTTTCCCCTCTCTTAGACTCGCCGGTTGACTCATTCCCAGGATAGTCGTCGGGACGCCGGTTGCAAGGAACCCGCGCCAAATAGAATCGGCCAACGGGCACGGAGGGCGTCGGCCGATCTATCAGCCGACCGACGGCTCGACGGGACGGGGCGTATGCACGTGGTGGCCGCATGGGCGCACTTGTTTGCGTTTCGCGCTTTTGCTTGGGGCGACGCAGGATTCGACTGTCCAATCAGCGTCCGGTCGCAAAAATTGACGACATAACTTAGCGAGATGATAATCTTGCTATCTCACCCGGCGGATTTCGGCAGTCACTTCATTTGCAACCGTGTCGTTACTTTGGACGGTCCAGCTTAGCTTCCTTCAAGGAGCATGCCATGAAGTCGTTTCGGCCTGTAATCGAGAAATTGGAAGGTCGGCAAATGCTCGACGCAGCGGCTTCGATCGAATGGCAGGCACTCGCACAAGTCGAGACGCCGATCGACGCGGTGGCCGTAGTTGCCGCAGGGGCTCTGGATACAGTTCAAACTGCGGTGCAACTGGTCGGCGGCCAAACCATTCTTTTGGGCGTGGCGCCAGAGGATCTTGTCGGCGACTTGTCGGGAGTCAATTTTGCCTTGCACCAGGGCGCCGGGCTTCCCACGCCGGAAATAGCCGGCGTCATTTCGCAGGGCACCTACACTCCCGATGGCGTGCTTTTCATCGAAGGCGTCGGTCAATTGCAGACAGAGTTCGTCGCCTCTAGCCAGTCGCAAACCACGCGGCTGAAGAGCGGCGGCTCGCTATCGGTCAACGTCGAGCAGAGCGAGTTCCGGCAGGCGACTTTCGCTGGTGTCGAGGTTGACGTCGACGTCGCTGCAGCCGATGGAGCGGGGCCATTGAAGCTCCGCGGGATGCTAAACGAAGGAACCTACGTGCCTGGTTCCGGCATCACGTTTTCCGCTCCGTTGGAATTGCGTGAAACATTTGAATACACCAGGGATTCGTTCGTCGCGCGGATGCAATCGGGACACGTCGGCGTCAAGGTCGAGCAGAGCGAGTTCAATTACGCAGACCTCCATCTTGAGGGTGAGGTCGACGTCAACATCCCCAACACCAACGGCCTCAAGCTGGGAGGCACCCTCAGCGGCAAATATGAAAACGATCTGATCGACTTCGTGGGCACGCTATCGCTGCTTGAACCGTTTGAATACACCAAAGAATCGATCGCCGCGCGACTGCAATCCGGACAGGTCGGAGTCAACGTCGAGCAGAGCGAGTTCGAAGAGGCGGCCTTCGCTGGCGTCGAAATTGAATTCGATGTCGCGGCAGCCGATGCTGCGGGGCCACTGAAGTTCAAGGGGACGCTAACCAACGGAACCTACAAGCCTAGCGAAGGCATCACGTTTTCCAGTTCCTTGGATTTGCAGGAACCGTTTGTATACGAAAAGTCGCCGGTCAAAGCCACGATGAAGTCCGGACAGGTCGGGGTCAACGTCGAGCAGAGCGAGTTCAAAGTAGCGGCCTTCGCTGGCGTCGAAATTGAATTCGACGTCGCGGCAGCCGATGGAGCGGGACCATTGAAGCTCCGCGGGATGCTAAACGAAGGAACCTACGTGCCTGGTTCCGGCATCACGTTTTCCAGTTCCCTGGATTTGCAGGAACCGTTTGTATACGAAAAGTCGCCGGTCAAAGCCACGATGAAGTCCGGACAGGTCGGGGTCGAAGTTGAGCAGAGCGAGTTCAAGTCCGCGACGCTCAATCTCGAAGGTGAAGTCGATCTCAGCATCCCCAACACCAACGGACTCAAGTTGGGCGGCACGATCAGCGGCAAGTATGACAACGGATTGATCGACCTCGACTGCACGCTATCGCTGGTTAAACCGTTTGAATACACCAGGGACTCGTTCGTCGCGCGGATGCAATCGGGACAGGTCGGCGTCAAAGTCGAGAAGAGCGAGTTCAAATACGCGGACCTCCATCTTGAGGGCGAGGTCGACGTCAACGTCCCCAACACCAACGGCCTCAATCTGGGAGGCACCCTCAGCGGTAAATATGAAAACGGATTGATCGACCTCGGAGGCACGCTTGATCTGCGTAGTACCTGGAGCATCTTCGGCAGTCGCATTGTCACGTCCGTCCTGCCTGGCCAGCCGTTCGCTACGCGGATCGTCGATTCCTCGATCGAGGTTAACCTGCAAGGCGCCAGATTCAGCACACGTATCGATCTGGGGCCAGCCACCGCCGATTTCGGCGGCGTGATCGAGGAGGGTGCCGTGCGTAACCATCGTTTTTACTTCCGCGGAAGCGCCGCGTTGGCGACGCCGGTTGTATTGCTCACCGTCGGACGACGGCGGCTTGTGCTCATGGATGCTAAATTGGATTTAGTTCTTGCCAGCAATGGCGTGAGGAGAATCTGGCTGCACGATCTCCATTTCCGTTGGGTTCTATGGGACAACGCCCCGAATTAATCGCCCGGCACCACATGTTGACGGTGGTCCAATTCGATGACGCGGCATAGATTCGGTCGGGGTATCGGCACGAAACACGCGCCCCAAAACCACGGCACCACTGTTGGCACCACACTAATCATCTGTTCACGTATCCCTTTGGCACGTTTGGACTTGCGGCAAACCGTCACCAGGTTTTAAGTCCTGTGCGTCTGCCAATTTCGCCACTCGGCCCAAGTGGGGTGCGTACGGTGCAAATCCGCGCAAAACCGTCATCTACGGTGCAAACTGATACGTTTTCCCCGCGAATTGTCGCACGTTTGCGCGTCCCCCGCAATTGGCACGCGGGGGTCGTTTCGGTGCAAAACAGCGCAAACTGTTACGTCTACGTTGCGAACTGGACGGCACCATAGTGGGCACCTTTTTCGGAATCTCGGCACGACTGTGGGCACCTTTGATGCGGCGGAATCCGGTTTCGCATTATTCGCATGCGGAAGGCGGTTTCGCCTACGACTCCATCCGCCACATCATCGCGACGTGGACGTTCAACGAAACCATCCCCGCCGACAAGCTGCGCATCGGCCTTTCGGACGCTTTGCAAACGCCCGCCGGCAATCCGCTGGATGGCGAATGGCTGGACCTGTCGCGCAACTTTTCGTCCGGCGACGGCACGCCAAGCGGCGATTTCGTGTTTCGATTTAACGTGCTGCCGGGCGATGTGGATCAGAACCTCGTGATCGACGAAGTGGATATCCGCGCAACCGCCAGCCAATTCTGGACGCGGCCGGGCGACGAACGATACGCCCCACTGGCCGAAATCATGGCCGACGGTGTTTTTTCGCTGCTGAATTTGGTCGGTCATCGAAACCGGCAGGGAACGACGCTGTCCAACGGCGAACCAGTACAGACGAATTCGCCTCCGGCTGCGGCTGAGGCTGTCGTGATGCGTGCGATTGCCGCCCGGTCGTCGCGCGTGTTGGACGAGGTGCTTCGATTCAATAACGAGGTTGGTCGCGGGCATCGAATCATTGCGCGCCTTGTTGCGCGACGCAGGACGGACGCCGACGGAGCAGAACGCCGGGCGATCGCGATCGACCAGTTGGTTTCGCATGCAGAATCACTCGATGCCTTGCGTCAGCCTGGACCTCGCCCAAAGCGGACTAATCGCGCGACGCGCTATTAGTCCGCAGTCTTGAAGAGACTACGCGAGCACACGAACGTTTTGTCGAATTCAAAAGTGCCCTTTTGTCCTGACTCTCCGGCATGCGAAAACAATCGCAGCCGGATCGCACGGTGCCTAGGAGAGGAATTGTCGCGAGATGAGCCATTCGACCACCGCCTCTTCAACGATCTCTTGTTGCGTCGCCGGCACGCGGCGATGAAGTTTCTGCTCAAGGTGCGCTCGGCGTAGGGATTCCGCAGTTGAGGCACTCAAACGCGTCGTGAGCGGCACGAGCGGTTCGGACGATGGCGGTGCGGGGTGCGCGAGTATCGGACGATTCGATTCATCGCGATTGGACGTATCGGGGACGAGCGTCGGACCCGCGGCATTTTCGGCGTGAGGCGGGATTTGTTCAGCGGGGTGGGCTTGCGCAGTTACGGCGTCGTGAGTCGCGCTGGCTCCGCGGATGAACGTGAGTTTCTCAGGCGACATCGCCAGGGCCTGCGTCATCGATCTTCGTTCAGCCATAGGCCGTACTCCGTGGTTTTATCCCGACAAGTTCGCTCACCAAGGCGTCGATCTCTGCTGTCGCTTGAGCCGCACGCGCGCCCATCCGCGAGACGACGGTCCCCTGCTGCGCCGCGTCGCGATAGGCTTCGAGGTCTCGCACGTAACTCTTCGTAACGCCGATACCCAAGTCGGATGCGGCCGCCAACAGTTCGCCGCTGGTCTTGCCGCGCTTTCGCATCTTGTTGAGCACCAATCGGCCGTCCGGTCGACCGGCGTTGATGCCCTGAGCGAATCGCAAGATCGCCGTGGCCTGCGACACGCTGCGCAAGTCCAGAATTGAGGGCGTGATGGGGAACACGGCCAGATCGGCCAGCAGCAACAGCGTGCGGCTGACATCGTCCAGGCCGCCTGGACCATCGCCGATGACGTAGTCGTGTTCCGTCGTCAACTCTTTGGCCGCGGCAAGACATTCTTCTGGTGTGTCGGCCGTTCGGATCGTGACGTTCGGTTCTGCTTCGGCGATCCACTGGGAACACGATCGCAGCAAGTCCGTTTCCAATAGCGCCACCGAACGGCCTTGGTCGAACAGCCACACCGCCAAATGCACGACGAGCGTCGATTTTCCGACTCCGCCCTTGGTGTTCGTGAAGACCAGGATCATGCCGGCACGTTAGAACGAAAGCTTGCCTTCTGGCAAGCCATTATTCTTGCTGCCCGGCATTCTTGCTGGCCGCGCTGCCCAGATACGGTCTTGCCGGCGTGCCGACTGGTCGGTCGACATACTTGCAATCCGACGGACTTGTCAGCCGACGACGAATCAGCGCAGCGAGCCAGATTGCATGGCGTCCCGGCCGGCGGCCCAGGTTGCCGACCGACTTACTGGCAAGCACCGTAGCCGACCATCTGGCTTGCCGCCTGGCCTGACCGCATTCATGTAAGCATGTTTGCAAGCCAGCATGCATGGCGACCGACGTGGCGTTACGCGAGTCACTCGGACGAAAGAGACATCCACCATCGCATGCTCTCGAAAAAAGCGCATTGCGTGAATCCCGCCATGAGGTTTACGCTTCCAAACATGGAAAGAGAACGGGCGTACCGTGTCGCCAGACAAGCACACGTGTTGCCAGACAGGCAAGTACCGTGTCGCCAGACAAGCGGCTCACGTGTTCTCAGACAAGTTGTACCGTGTTGCCAGACAAGAAGTACCGTGTCCCCAGACAAGTTCGTGGGCGATTCGTCAGCGATGTCGGCAGGTTGCGTCGCATGAACTCTTATAACTATTAAAACATAAATGAACGTTCGTGAACTTTCGTCACATAGAAGTAGGGAGAAGACGATAAACGCCGCAGCGTCCGACGAGGTACTCCGGACCGTTCCGGTATTCGGCAAGGACGAGATGAACCTCGTCGAGTTTCCGCTGGGACCGATCACGCCGATTGCGAACAACACGATGGAGGTCGAGCACCAAGTTTGGGATCGCGGTTTGCGGCGTGCGGTCACACGGCGGATGGTCGTTACCGGTTCCGCCGCGTTCGGCCTACCCAGGCCGATCGACGATCAAGTGCTCATCGGGATGAAATCCCTGTCGCACGAGGCCGGGTATGCATCGCGGACGGTCGAATTCAGCCGCTATCACCTCTGCCGCATCATCGGCTGGAACGCTGACGGCCGCGCCTATCGGCGGCTCGAAGCGTCGCTCGACCGCATCGCCGGCACGACGCTGAAGTTCCGCGACGCCTGGTGGGACAAGGGAGAGCAGGAGTGGAAGTCGCGGACGTTCCATCTCATCGAGGAGGTTGACCTCTGTTCGCGCGACCGGTTGGACCGCCGGCGGGCGTCCACCGGCAAAGCCGAACAGCAGCTCTGCTCGTTCGTGTGGAGCGAAGTCATCTGGAAAAGTTTTCAGGACGGGTTCATCAAGACGCTCGATATGGCATTGTTTCGCCGCATCGCCACCGGTCGCCGGCGGGAGGTTCCTCTACGCTTATTTCGCATTCTCGACAAGCGGTTTCACTACGGCGACACGGCCAAGTTCGACCTGCGGCGGTTGTGCGTCGGGACGCTGGGGCTGAACTCTCACTATAGCCCGAGCCAGATGCTGCGGATTTTGCAACGGGCGACTGACTGGCTGGTCGAGTGCGGGTATTTGGCCGCCATGGACTACTCGCGTAAGTCGATCGGCAGCGGCGGCACGGTGGTGTTCTGCAAACGGCCGAAACGGCGTGCGCGAAGTGCCGCATCCTCGGTCCACAATGGCAGTTCGCACGACGCAGCCGCTGAGATCGTAGGGTCGGCGGAGGAAGACGCGCATAAGAGCTGGCTGTCGCAACAGACCGAAGATGGGTTGCTCCGCTGGGAAACCGCGGCGATCGCGGCGGCATTCGGCTCGGAACTCGAACGCAACATTGTGCAAGATCACCGCAGTCAAGGCACCAGCGTGTTCGCGTCGGGCCGCATTCGCCAGCAGTACATCCGACGGTACGCGACGGCGAAGGACAAGGACGCGGTCTCGGCGTGAATGCCGTCGATTGACCGGCGCCTTCATTTGCCGTACTACGCGCATTCATCGCTAATTCAAACGCTGGTTGATTTCCGCCCAGCATTTCTGATACGGTCCCCCGTGCAGGATTTATGGATAGGTCCTGCGGTCGTCATCGACGCAAACGTTTTACTGCGATCTTCCGATCGCGCGACACGCCCGGTAAACCGATCTCACCAATCGGCTAAGGGGACGGAATGCATCGCGCGGGAAACATCGGCCATCGGGAATTGGATTCCCGCTGCGCCGGCGTTCTCCCACGCGCAATTCACCACCGTCATGTGTCGTGCCGGTAGAGCCGGATGCGGTGCGAGCCGCTTGTCCGTGCTCGATGGAGGCTCGTGAGCGTAATCCTGCGACAGCGATCGCGCGTGCTGCCCTTGTATGGCAGCCGTGCGAATCCCGCGCAGCGTAATCCTCACGTTCTATCCATTCGGGTTTCTGAATCCTCGCGGAGCGAGGGCGATGCGGAAATACTTGGACGACAATTCTCGTCCAAGCCGTCATGCCGCAAAGCTGGTGCGTGCTGCACTGGCCACGTCTGGCCGCAGCACAAATCCGCCCACGGGCTTCGGGCTTGGTTCGTTACGAATCGAGTTCGCTGAACGTGTGCCGGCGCAGGGAGTTTTCGCGTGGCGACACGCGGAACCGGGGACGACCGTCCCCGGCATTCGGGTTAAACACCCGATGGCGAATAGCTCAACTGTGAAAGGCCCAAGGCGACCGTCGCGTCGCACAAGGGCTTGCCGGTCAGTGATCTGGGAGACGACAGCCGAAATGGTTGCCCACGGTCGATAGACCACAGGCAACGGTGAAACGTCTTGGCCTACGGGTAAGAGGGAGCTTCTGTGTTCTGCCCTCTGAAATCGGTCCGCTCGCAAGCGGACCGGAAACTATGCCGGCTTGACCGCCGGACATAAGGCCAACGACTCTCGGGCTAACGACCCGATAGCCACGTGACCCAGATCGTGAAGCGCATGACTAACGCAGGAAGGGCTTGAGTTGCCGCACGTGGTGGTGCGGTGCCCGGCTTGGTCCGCCGGGTGATTCAAACGCTCAAGTCTGGGAGTGGGGCTCAAGTAGAAGTCGCGCTAGTCGTACGGCGGGAGCCGTACGACTAGCGCGAGCGGTGGCGCGGGAAGGCACTCGCGCCCCGTTGGTGATGCTAACGGGTGGTGCCGGGCATCGCGTGCAAAAGTCTCCGCTGCGGTTTCGCTGCTCTCGGCGTCTTGGTAGGACGCAGTCAGCAGCAGCCGCGGCGGCGGATCGTCACGCAGCCACGACGAAAGGGCTGACCGGCGATGGTTCAATCCGTCGGTCGGAAGATCGGGCAACGGTCGAGGTGCGTCCAGGAGGGACGGCCTCGTCGCTGCCACTGAAATCCTTGGTTGGAGGTAAACGCGGTCGCAGCAGACTGTCTCGGGAGAGATGGCCTGCTGTGTCAGCCGATGGACGGTGTACAGGCGACGTGTATCCAATACGCGTCGACTGGAGCCGTGGAAGTTTTAGCGGAACGCCTATGAATTGGCGG
>JAJDEG010000236.1 GCA_029259895.1 Planctomycetota bacterium | reverse complement strand
CGCTCGGAAATCAGCAGATTCGCGTGCTGTACTATCGTTTCGACGCGGTCGACGGGCAGACGTTGTCGCTGGACGCGAACTACATCGATATACCCGACGAATTGGTTTTCGATCCCGACCTCGGACAGAGCGTGTTGCGGCCCGTGGCGCGACAGACCGTCACGTCGGCGTTTCTGGCGTTCGGTCGCGTGCCGACGCCGTTCGACTACGACCTGCGGCAAGACGATCTGCTGACGACGTCCACGCATTTTCACAACGAAGAAAGCCTCATCGTGCCGCGTACGCGCGCGGGAACGTACTATATGCGAATCGAGGTCCGCGATACGCATCCGCACAATTTCTATAACCCGTTTCAGACGATCCTCGGCAGCCACGAGATATTCGACCTCGACGTTACCGTGCTGCCGTTCCAGATTTCCTCGCTCGAAGGAAACGTCATCGGCAACACCGGTCCGGCCACCACGACGGTCGTGGCGTCGAACTTCACCGCCTGCACGGCGGTCGAGTTGCTTTCCGGCGGCGTGGCGGTTCGTTCGGCCCAACACGTGACGCGTCTGGGCGACGACACGGCGCTGGTCACGTTCGACTACGGCTCGCTGCCGGCCGGCGATTATGAAATCCGCGTCACCGACCACACCGGCGCAAGCGACGTGGAAACGATTGCGGTTGTCGACGGGTCCGGTTCGCGCGTCGGCGGGTCGATCACCGGTCCCTCGCCGCTGCGGCGTTCGAGTCAGTACGCGTTCTACGCAACGTACGGCAACAGCGGCGACGCCGACGGCATCGCCCCGTTATTGTTGCTCGAAAGCGTCGACTCCGATCTCTGGGGCCTTACCCGTGAAGGTCAAGCAGCACAGCCGACGCTTCAAGCCCTGGGCATCAGTCTGGAAGGCCCCGCGGGCATGCTGCGGCCGGGCGAATTGGGATCCGTGCCGGTCTACTTCACAACCGCGACCGGCCAGGGCAGTTCGTCCAGGTTCTTGGTCCACACAATCACTGCCGACGACTCGCGGCCGCTGGTGTTCGCCGAGATCGAAGAGTCGATCCGGCCCGAAACCATGACGGACGACGAGTGGAACGTGCTGCGGCCCAAGATCGTCGAGCGACTGGGACCGACCTGGGGAAGCTATGTCCGCGCACTGAGCGAAACCGCGACGAACCTGTCGCGGCACGACGTCCGCACGCAAGACGTCTCCATCATTTTTCGCCAATTGATCTCGGAAGTCCGCAATCCGTATCCCGTGCTGCTAAGCGGATCGGTCGTCGCCGAGTCGACGTGCGGCCCGCTTGCCGATCCGGTCGTGCAGGCCGTCGACGCGGCGGGCGAGATCGTTTCCGTGGCGGCCGGTCTCGACAACGGCGACTTCACGTTCTTCGGCCTTCCGGCGGGCGTGTACGCGCTCATCGCCGAAGCCGAGGGAGCGGCGCGGACGTTGTTCCACGACGTCGTCGTCGGCAGCGACGGTGCATCGCAGACGTTGTCGCTGCCCGCCGAATCGCGAATCACGGGCGAAATCGTGCCCGGAGTGGGAATCGTCGCCGATGCGCTCATCACGGTCAGTGCTCGGCCGCTTTCGCCGAACGCGGTCGTGCTGGGCAATTTTCTCGTGCAGTCGACCGATACGACGTTCGAGTTGGGCGGACTGTCCGCCGGGGATTACGAATTGACCTTCGACGTCTTCGGCGGCGAAACGAAGACGCAGACGGTAACGCTCGGCGCAGGCGAGTCGCTCGACGTGGGACAGATCGACCTAGCCGCGCTCGGTTGGGTCGCGGGCACGGTCGTATCGACCGTCGGACCGCTCGACTATCAGAACGTCCGCGTCGTATTGCTCGATGGAACGCGCTTGGTCGACACGAGCCTCGTCGATGCGGATGGCAACTACGTGTTTTTCTCGATTACGCCAGGACCGTTCACCGTGCGAGCTGTCGACATCTCGACATCGCCGTTGGTTGGATCAGCCGCGGCGGTCGAAGTATTGCCCGGCGTTCTAACCGACGCCGCAGATTTGACGTTGGCCGAAGGGGCTGTGATAGGCGGTGCGGTGACACTGGCATCCACCGCCGCACCGCTTGAGAACGTACCTGTCAGACTTCGTTCGGCCGACGGCGGCGTCGCGACGACTACCACCGATGCGTCCGGTGACTATCAGTTCGCCGGCCTCGCCTCGGGCGACTACACGATCACCGTGCCCGGTGCCGACGCCGTCGCGCAGACCGCAGTGAGTGTAACGACCATGGACGGCACTTTTTATCTTGCGGACTTGTCATTTGAACCGGTAGCTACGCTAGATGGACGGCTCACGAGGACGGACGGTAGTCCAGTCGCTGGCGCGGCGGTTCGACTAAAGCAGAACGACGAGTATGTGCTCAACGCGCCGACCGACGCGGATGGAAACTATCGGTTCTTGCTGCTTTCGGGCGGCACGTTCGATGTCGATCCGATCGCCGACGGAGCCTCCTTCGCCGAGGCAGAATCGGTCAACGTTTCAGCGGGGGAAGCGATCGTACGCGATTTCGTTGCCGGCAGCGCGGAACTCCTTGTCCAAGCGCAGGATGCTGGCGCAGAACCGGGCACCGTCACCGTGCTTTTGCGTCAAGCCTCGTTGGACGACCAGGGAATCGTCGGCTCGACATCCGTCGATTTGGCAAGCGATCCGTCGGGCACCGTTCAATTTATGAATCTCGTGCCCGGTGAGTACGTCGTCGAGATGATCGTGGCCGGCCAGAACCGCAGCGGCAGCGTGATGACCACCGTCGTTGACGGAGCGGCGAACGAAGTGGTCGTCGTGAATTCTTTGCGGCGGACGATCTTCGGTTCGATTTTCGACGCCAATGGCGAGCCGATACAGAACGCGACGGTGTTTGCAGTGCCCTCCGGTGGAGTGTCGGTCACCAAGCTTGGGTTCGCCCGACCGGACGGCGAATTTCAAGTTCGACACCTCGAACCGGGAGCCTACACGCTCGTCGTCCAAGCGCCGGGCTACGAGACGCAGTTGCTGCCCATCAATGTGGCGTTCGATCGAACGATCGATGTGACGCTGGCCGATGCAACGACGAGCGTCGCTGGTCGCGTCGTCGACGACAGCGGAGCGCCGATCGCTTCCGCGACGGTCCGCGTCGTCAATGCGGACGGTATTATTCTCGCGCAAGGCGTTTCGGCCGCCGACGGTACATTTCAAGTGGACGGCGTCGTTGGAAACGACTTGACGGTGGTCGTCGAGGCCACTGGATACACGATCGCCAGCGTGGAAAACGTCGACGTCGCCGCCGGCGCGAACGTCGACGTGGCCGACGTGGCGGTCGATCCTTTGGGCGTCGCGCTGTTCGTCGAATCCGCGTTGGCCGCTCCGTCCGCGACCGCGGGCGGCGATCCAAGTGCACCGCAACCCGCCGGCTCCCCGCCGATCAACGGAGCGCTGGTGTTCGCAGTGCCGGCCGTCTCCGGGATCTACGCCTTGTTGGAAGTGTTTGTGTTCGATGCGGAACGCAGTTCGCTGGAGGTCGACCCGTCCGACGTCCCACCCGAGCCAAACAATTGTGCACCGTGTCACGGCCACTACATCGCTACGTCGCAGGCAGTGCTTGCACAGAACCAGGCGTTTGCCGTGGTCGAAGCACGCGACAACGATCTCGATTGGCAAGCCGCGTCCTTGCCCGCAGCCATCATCTTGGAAACGGCCGTCAACGCCGGTGCCATCGCGACGGCGGTGCTAGCCGTCAATGCACTTCTCGCTGGGGCAGGTGTCACGGTGGGTGCCCTGGGAGCCGCCGGTACCCTCGGCACAGCTGGCGCCGTGGCCGAGATTGGATTTACGATCGTCCAAACGGCGGGCGCGCTGGACGCGATCATTAATATCATGTACTCCATCCAGGACGCGATTGACGCGGCAAGTCTGCCTTCACTCTCCGATGCACTGTCGAGTTTCGGTAATCTGACTTCCGCGATGCTTCAAATCATCACCGTTTTCGCGGATCTGCTCGCGGCGGCGTTCAACGGCACGACGTACATCACGCAGCCGCTCCAACAATTCAGCAATTTCTGGGGCGGTGCCGGAAACCTTATCGGGCTGGTCGCACAGCTCGGTATGCTCATCGACACCTTTACGTATACGGCCACCCGCGATGCCATCGACCTGATTACCCAAGCTCGCGAGTTTCGCGACATGGCGTTCAATTCATACTTCGCGGTCGTGTTGGCCGCCGGGAACAACCTTTCCAACTACCTCGCCTGTATTGATTTCTACCAGTTCCATACGGAGTATTGCCCGGCTGACGACGGCGGCTCGACGCCGACGCCGGATCCGAACGATCCGAGTCTGCCGTTCCCTGAGCTGCCTCCGCCCCCGCCACCTCCCGCCCCGCCGCCCGGCCAATATTTCCCGGCGTTCGTCACATCGGCAGACCCGAACGACATTCTCGGCCCGGCGGGATTCGGCGACGAGAAGTGGGTGACGCTGCGCGATCCGCTGGCATACACGATCCGCTTCGAGAACATGGCCGACGCCACTGCGCCGGCGATGCTGGTCACGATCGAGCAGCAACTCGACGACGATCTCGACTTCCGCACGTTCCGCGTCGACGATTTCGGCTTCGGCGAAACGCAAGTGGAACTGAACGCAAGCCAGCCGTTCTTCCAAGGGCGTATTCCGCTGGCCGACGACTCGCCGTACGTGGTCGACGTGATCGCGATTGTCGATATCATCACCGGGATCATCACCTGGGTGTTCCAGACGCTCGATCCATCGACGGGCGAGCCGCCAATCGACGCGCTGGCCGGCTTCCTCCCGCCAAACGACGAGAATGGCCGCGGCGAAGGCTTCGTCAGCTACACGATTCGTCCCAAGCAGTCGGCTGCCACTGGCTCACGCGTCGACGCGCAGGCGACGATCGTGTTCGACGACAACGAGCCAATCGACACGCCGCCGATCTTCAACACGCTCGACGCCGCCGCGCCGGCCAGTTCGGTGGACGCCGTCAATAATCCGGCGGGCGAGGAAACGTTCGCCGTGCGGTGGACGGCCGGCGACGATGCGGGCGGGTCGGCACTGTCGACCGTCGACGTGTTCGTGTCGCGCGACGGACGGCCGTTCGAGCCGTGGTTGGTGGCCACGACGCTCGCCGAAGCACCCTACATCGGCGCGATGGGGCATACGTATGCCTTCTATAGCGTCGCGCGCGACAATGCCGGCAACGCGGAGAGCCTGCCGACCTCGCCCGACTCGACGACCAGCGTGCCATTCCCCGGATTGTTCGGCGACATCAACGGCGACGGTGCCGTCGGCATCGCCGATTTGATCCGCGTGCGCAATAACCTGGGGCTTTCCGGCGCGGCAACGCACGACGACGGTGACCTAACCGGCGACCGTCGCGTGAACATGGAGGACGTGGCAGCGTTCCTCGCCCTGTTCGGCCAGCGGGACAGCGGCGGGCCGAGTCCCGCAGCGGCGGAAGCGGTCGTCGTCGCCGCGCCGAACGCACGAGGCGAAACGTCGCAGCGAAGGCTAGCGGTCGAGCGCGATGTCGATGCGTTGGCCGCGCCGCGACGGGCCACGCGGCGAGCCGCGAACGTCGAGACCGTAGACGCCGCGCTGATGAACTTCGACCAGCGCGATCCGGCGGAGAGCCGCCTGACGGCGCGTCGGCAAGCGGTGCAGCGCACATTATCCGCTCGACCGAGAAGTGTCGCGCGAGAAGTTGATGCCATTTTCGATGCCGATGAACTTCGCTAACCAGCGCGGTCGTAGACGGCAAACGTGTGCGGGAATTCGTTCTTATCGTCCGTTGCGTGGCGCGACTCTTCGACGAGCCGCCATTGGGCGAAGTCGATCGGTGGCAAGTACGTGTCCCCGCCGATGTCGGTGTGGACGCGAGTGAGGTACAGCCGGTCGGCGCGATCGAGCGTTTGGCGATAAATCTCCGCGCCGCCGACGACGAAGACTTCGTCGTCCGGGCCGTGAGCTTCTCGTGCCCTACGCAGCGCCGCATCGATGTCGCCGGCCACGACGACGTCTTCGGCGGTAAAGTCGGCTTGCCGCGTAACGACAATGTTCGTTCGCTCGGGCAGCGGCCGACCGATCGACTCGTACGTCTTGCGCCCCATCACGATGGCATGGCCGGTGGTCAGACGACGAAACCGACGCAAATCGGCGGACAATCGCCACGGCAAACCGCCGTCGCGGCCGATAACGCCAGTATCCGACACGGCGACGAGGATCGAAAGCATCGACAGGGGTCGGGGGCTGGAGACGGGGGACTGGGGACTGGGGACTGGGGATCCGCAACCGAGGGTGCTGAAGCGATGGAGTCCGCGGGTCCATCTTGAACCGCCTCGCTTACTTCCTCGAATCGGCGTCGGTCGCGTTGAACACGTTTCGGAACTTCTCGCACAACGCCGCGAGTCGAGGCAGGTCTTCGGCTAAAACGTATCGCTCGGCGACTAGTTGCTCGGCGGCGGCCAAGTATTGGCGTTCGTAGTCGCCGTAGTTCGCGTAAAGTTCTTCGAGCGACGGCCGCGGATCGCGCTTGGCTTCGCGGTCGGCTTTCGTTAGCGGCAGCGGGATGTAGCCGCCTTGGAGCGAAAGTAATTCCCCCGCCGCACCGATCGATTTGTCGCGGAGGTTCCAACTCGTGTACGTGGCGACGGGAACGCTGATCGCCGGGAGGTTTAGCGTGCCGCGGGTATTGCCGTCCTCGCCGACGGCGGGCACGAGGACTTCGTACTGACGCGGTTTCCGCAGCGCAGGGCTTTCGCGAACGAACATCGGCGGTTCGACCGTCGCGATGCGTCGCGTCGCCCATTGCGGACCGCGATCCAAGAACGGC
>JAJDEG010000235.1 GCA_029259895.1 Planctomycetota bacterium | reverse complement strand
GCCATGGTCGTCGCGCTGGGACTTGCCTCGACCGGCCCGCTCCGCGCCGCCGATCCGCAATACGTCGGCGTCCTGGCGATGCTCGAAGAACGCGGAGTCGCCACGCAGCTTGGCCTGTCGGAAACGCAGCGGCAGGATTTGATCAAGATCATCGACGCCCGCGAACTCGAAGCGCTCAATTTCCGCGACCTCGAAGGCGAAGAACGAGACGAAGCGATCGTCGACCTGAGGGTACGTGCGGAACGCGAAGGGCTGCGGATTCTCACCGACGTGCAAAAAGGCAAGCTCAAGGAGATTCGCACCGAACGACTCGCGGCGGCCGAAGCAGCGATCGACGGCGATAGAGAACTTCGCGCCGGAGCGCGCGCCTTGTCCGAATCCGCCGATGTCGATTCGACTAAGGAGGTCGATTCCGCCAGGGGGGCCGTCGCGGAAGCTCGCGCCGAACCTGAGTTTGACGCGACCGAGGTCGACGCCACCGAGGTCGACGACGCGCCCCCCGGGATTAAGCCAAGCGAAGGCGAAGCTGAGGACGCTCCATCGGCGGATGATGCGCGCGACGGCAACGGCGAGGGCAACGAACCAGCGCGCAGCCCCAGCGACGATCGCCAACCGCGCGAACGAACGACCGACGACCGAAACGATTCTCCCAGCCGCACGCCACCGTCGAGGACCACGACCAACGCCCCTTCGCGAACCACGACCAACGGCGATTCGCGCGCCGCGGCCGACGCATCGAAGCCCCCCGTCGCCGCCAGCGAACCGATTCCCGTGGAACCGCTCGATCCCGACGGCAAGATCCGCTTCAAGGTCCGCTATCAGCCCTGGGAAGCGGTGTTAGATTGGTTCGCCCGCGCCGCGGGGTACAACCTGCTCATGGATAACCCGCCGACGGGCACGTTCAACTACACCTCGTCGAAGGCCTACACACCGGCCGAAGCCATTGACCTGCTCAACGGCGTGCTGCTCACCAAGGGCATGGTGCTGGTGCGAAATCACGACCTGCTGATGTTGGTGCGGACGGATGAAGTGCCGTCGATCCTCGTGCCATACGTTCCGGTGGACGAGCTCGACGCGCGCGGCGAGTACGAACTGGTCCGCACGATCTTTTCGGTCGAGCGCGGCACGCCCGACGAAATCGAAGCCGAAATCCGTCCGATGCTCGGAACGCAAGGCTCGATCATCAAGCTTTCCAAGGCGAAGCAGATTCAGGTCGTCGAAACGGCCGGCCGGCTGAGGGCGATCCGCAAAGTGATCGAGGGGATCGAGAACCCGCCCGCATCGAGCGACGACAAGCTTCACTTGATCGAGCTTACGCACATCAAAGCCGACCAACTGATCCCGCAAATTCAAACGTATTTCCAGATGGCCCAGGGCAAGATGCAGACCGAGGACGGATCGCTCAAGATTCTCTACGAGCCGATCTCCGGTCTGTTGTACTCCAACGGCAAACAGGAACAGCGAAATCGGCTAACCGAGTTCATCAAAGCGTTCGATCGGCCGAATCCCAACGGCGGCGACGAAGTGCTCGAAACGCCGCAATTCGCCGTCTATCCGATCAGCGTCGCCGATTCCGAGGCCGTGCTGGCCGTATTGCAAACGCTGTTGGCGGGACAGCCGGACGTGAAGCTGAGCGTCGACGCCAAGACCGGACACGTCAACGCGCTCGCCCGCCCCACGCACCATACGACGATCAAGGCAATCATCGACGAGATGCAGAGCGACGGTCGCGAGATCGAGGTCATCCACCTCCGCTACGTCGACCCCGATCTGGCGGTGCTGATGATCGGCAAGCTGTACGCCAACGAATCGAATCCGGCCAACGCCCCGATCGTCGACGCCGATCCGCTCAACCGCCGGCTGGTGATTCGCGGCAGCAAGGCCCAACTCGCACAGATCACCGACCTGTTGGCCAAGATGGGCGAAACCGCCACTAGCGACGAGCAGAACTTGCTCGCCTCGGGCAAGGGCAACGTCCGCGTGATTCCGTTGACGCGTCGCGAATCCGAGGGCATTCTCGACGAAATCGAGCCGTTCTGGAACCTGCAACGGACCAACAAGATCCGCATCGTCACGCCTTCCACGCCCGACCGCGGCTTGCCGCCGCCGAACTCGCGTCGCAACGACCCGGTCGACGATTTCGAATCGCGTCTGCGCGACGAGTTCTTGCCCGGCGAAAGCAACTCCTCGCAGCCGGCGCTCGAGCCGCGCGCGATTAGGAAGTATCGATCGGGCGACGCGTTGCCGCAGAGCGCACCGCCGCGCGGCGACGCGGGCGGAGAATCGCTCCGCGAAACGCGCGACCTGCGCCGCAGCACGCCGCCGGTCGATCGTTCGACGCGCTGGGGTGTGCCGATGGATCGGGTGCAAGTGCGAGTAGTTTCGCAGCCGGACAGGAGCCGGGAGCGAGGAGACCGCAGTCGTGAGACAGCACCGGGACGGCAGTTCGATCGGCCTTACGTGCGATTGGCTTCGATGCAGGTGACGGAAGACGCGGCTGTGACGCCTGCGGCTGCGGATAAGGAGCCGACGACCGGCAGCGCCGCCGCGGCCGTAGACGCCGATGCGCCGAAGAACGTCAAAGGCGCCGAAATTATTGTCAAGGTTACGCCGGGCGGATTGGTCATCGCGTCTGACGACCTCGAAGCGCTCGACGCTTTCGAGGATTTGATCAATCAACTCGCCGACACGGCCACCAGCGGCGGCCGCGAGTTCACCGTCTTTTATCTTCAGTACATCAAGGCCGAACACGCCGCGCAACTGCTCAACGAAGTTTTCGAGGGGGGCGGCGGCGATAGCGGCGGTGGCGGCGGCTCGCTGTTCGGCGACATTGCCGGCGCGGCTCTGGGTGGCGGCGGCGGATTGCTCGGCGGGCTGCTCGGCGGCGACGGTGGCGGCGACCTGTTCGGCAGTAGCACGGCGCTGCAGATCGTGGCCGATCCGCGGCAAAACTCGCTGATTGTGCAAGGCGCGTCGAGCGATATCGACACGGTCGAGCAATTGCTGCAAGTGATCGACCGCAACAAGGGCGATCAAGAGGAAGTCAGGGTGCAGGACGAACCGCGTTTCATCGCGGTCTACAACAACCCGGCCAGCGAGATCGCCGAAACCGTCAAGCTAGTTTACGCCGATCGCATCAACGTCGGCGGCGGCAATGGCCAACAGCAGCAACAGCGGCAGCCATCGCCGGAGGAGTTCATCCGGATGTTGCGCGGCGGCGGTGGCCGTGGCGGTCGCGGCGGCCAAGGAGGAGGTGGCAATGGCATCGACCGCAACGACGTCGAAAAAGTCAGCGTCAACGTCGACGCCCGCAGCAATTCGCTGATCGTCGTCGCGCCGGACTATCTGTTCGGCGACATCGAATCGCTGGTCCGCACGCTGGACGAGATTTCGCCGGCCTCGCAGCAGACGACGGAAGTCGTGTCGCTCAAGGGCACGAACGCCCAGGTGATTCAGCAATATCTGGCCGGCGCTTACCCCGACAAGATCGTGACGTCGTCGACGACGACCGGTACTTCCACGACGCCCAGCACGACCACGACACCGGGCGCGCCGAGTGCGCCTGGAGCGACGTCGACGCCGCAACCGCAGGGCTTTCAGCCGCCGCAGGGATTTCAAATACCTGGCCAGGGGTTTCCGTTTGGCGGTGACTTCGGCCGCGGTTCTGGCGGTGGCGATCGCGGTGGCCGCAGCGGCGGAGACCGTGGCGGTCGCAGCAGCCGAGGTGGCCGAAGTGGCCGCTAGAAGCAATGGCAAGGTGTAGCGCGAAGGGTGTCCTCCGGCCGGGGGTCGGATAGAATGAGCGGACTTCGGCGATTCGCACGGAAGAATCGTCGCTACGCTCCGCTATTCGAGACGCCACGATGAACCGTTGTCCGCGATTGTGTCTCCTCGCCCTTGGTCTCTCTCTGGCTGTTGCCCCGGCGCTGTCGGCGGCCGACGGCGACCTTTCCGATTCGCTTGCTGCGATTCGCGCGGTCGGCGAAAAGGGCGCTGGCAATCGCCCCGCTCAAGAAGCTTGGCGTTCGCTGGCCAAATCACCCGCCGCGAAGCTGCCGGACATCTTGGCGGGCATCGACGGCGCGAATCCGCTCGCCGCGAACTATCTGCGGGCGCTCGTCGACTCGATTGCCGAGCGCGAACTGGCCGGCGGCGGAAAGCTGCCTGCCGATGCGCTCGAAACCTTTGCTTTGGAAACGTCACACGATCCGCGCGCCCGCCGACTGGCTTACGAATGGCTCGCCAAGGTCGACCCGTCCGCGCCGGACCGGATCATCCCGCAGATGCTCGACGATCCGAGTCTCGAACTGCGCCGCGACGCCGTCGTCCGCGAGATAGCGGCGGCTCGGGCCAAGCTCGACGACAACGCCCTCGGCGACAAGGCTAACGCCGCGGCGATCGAAGGCTTTCGCACGGCGCTGGCCGCGGCCCGCGATCTGGATCAAGTTAAGGCCTGCGTCGAAGCCTTGAAGAAGCTCGAACAGTCGGTCGACTTGCAGCGGCACTTTGGCTTCATCGCCCGCTGGAAGATTGTCGGTCCCTTCGACAACACGAATCAATCGGCGTTCGACAAAGCGTATCCGCCGGAAGCGAAGTTCGATCCCGCCGCGAAGTATGCGGGCAAGAACGGCGAAGTCGCCTGGGTCGACTACGAGACCAGCGACGACTACGGCATGGTCGATCTGACCAAGGCCCTCGACAAGCACAAGGGCGCGGTTGCCTATGCGGCGGCCGAGTTCGTCGCCGATGCGGCCCGGCCGGTCGACCTGCGGCTCGGCTGCATCAACGCCAACAAAGTCTGGCTCAACGGCAAACTGATCGGCGGCCGGGACGTGTATCACACGGGCATGGACGTCGATCAGTACATCTATCGTGGCGAATTGAAGGCCGGGAAGAACTTGATCCTGGTGAAGGTTCTGCAGAATGAGCAGACCGATTCGTGGGCGCAGAATTGGCAATTTCAATTGCGCGTGTGCGACGCGATCGGCACGGCCGTGTTGGCTTCGGACGCGGGCGGTTGATGTGACCGACGACACAAGCTTGCCGAACCGCCGAACCGCCGAGGCGCAGAGGCGCGGAGAATTACAAATTCGGACTACGAGATTTTGCGAAGAACGAGGTTTTTGATGAGTATTTGCGGCGTTGTCGGGAAGATTGGATTGGCTTGTTCGCTCTTGGCCGTTTGTTGCGCAGCGGAGTGGCGGCAGTTTCGTGGGACGGATCAGCGGGCGGTGGCCGACGATGCCAGGCTGCCGCTGTCTTTCGGCGACGGCGAGAACGTTGCTTGGAAGTCGCCGCTGGTCGGCAAGTCGGCTTCTAGCCCGATCGTCGTTGGCGGTAAGGTGATCGTCACCACGTCGAGCGGCGCGAAGCAGGACCGCCTGCACGTGCTGGCGTTCGACGCGGCGAGCGGCAAGTCGCTGTGGAAGCGCGAGTTTTGGGCCACGGGACGGACGATGTGCCACAACATGAGCGCCGTGGCCGCCCCCACGCCGGCCAGCGACGGCGAGCGAATCTTTGCGTTCTATTCTTCAAACGATCTGGTCTGTTTGGATCTCGACGGCAACCTGCTGTGGTATCGCGGCCTGGGACGCGACTATCCGCTGGTCGGCAACGACGCCGGCATGTCGTCGTCGCCGGTGGTGGCCGGCAACACGGTCATCGTGCAGATCGAAGCCCAAGGCGATGCGTTCGCGGCCGGCTTCGACGTGCAGACGGGGGAGACCCGCTGGCGGCACGAGCGCAAGAAGCAGGCCGCGTGGTCGTCGCCGGCGGTGATTCGCGGCGAAACGTCGGAACAAGATGCCGTGCTGATTCAATCGGTTTCCGGCCTCACCGTTCACGATCCCTACACGGGGCGCGAGCGGGCGAAGTACGAGGCCGATTGCGCGGGCATCGCTTCGTCGACCGCCGACGGCACGACCGTATTCGTGCCGTCGGGCGGCATCACCGCGCTGCGGTTCGACAGTGCGATGGAAAAGCCCGAGGTGCTTTGGAAGGAGAATCGCCTGAATCCGAATTCGTGCAGCCCGATCGTTCACAACGGCAGCATCTACACGGTCAACCGCACGGTGCTCGTGGCCGGCGACGCGGAGAATGGAACCGTCAAGTGGCAGATGCGGCTGCCCAAGGGAATGTACTGGTCGACGCCGATACTGTCCGGCGATCACCTGTACGCGTTCTCGTATGAGGGCAATGCGACGATCATTGAGGTCGACGACAAGCAGGGGAAGGTCGTGTTCGAGCGCGAGCTCGGCGA
>JAJDEG010000234.1 GCA_029259895.1 Planctomycetota bacterium | reverse complement strand
AACTGACCAGGCGCCGAGGTAAACTGACCAGCGGCATCGGATTCCACGCCGTCTCTGCTCAATTTGGTTAGATTGGTCGGTTCTCCCGCAGATAGGACACCGCTATGAAAATGGAGAACTTCGCGCCGCACACCTTCCAGCGACCGGCGGACGGTGTTGGTGCGGCGAGCGACCTCCGTTGTCTTGAGCAACCCTTTCTCGCGCAGCCGCTTCTGGAGCGTCCGCTGTGCCACGGGCAGAGTCTCACCCTGGTCGGCGGCCAGCCGTTGTACCTCTGCGAAGGCGACCTCAGGTTCGAGGAAGAGGTCGTCGCCGTCGACCCAACCGATTCGTCGCCCTTGATCGCGCCACGACTCGAAGGTCCTGTCGCCGCTATCGCGACGCTCAAACCGCCATCCCCACGCCTCGGCATTTTCGTGCGGACATTCTCCATAGGAATTGGCTACGTGGCCGCGGCCGGACGCCAACACGCCTGAGAGTAAGCGGAGGAAGTGCTTCGTCGGTTCGGCGGCTTCGACGTGCGAAGCCTGCGAAGCGGCCGCCTCAAAAATCGCCGCCCAGCCGTCACGCCATCGCTGGTCGCGTTCCGCATCGTCAATTGCGCCGACTTCGAGTGCGAAGGTAAGCAAGTACCGAAGGCCAATGGCGAGGTCGGCCACAATCACCGGCGTGCGGGCGTGCTGGCCTTTGGACATTGCGACAGCACGTAACTGTTCGATATCCAGACGCAAGCCTTTGCGAATGGAGTCGTATCTCGGAGCCAACCAGCGAACGAACCCGGCCATCGCGGCGGCCAGTTGCCCATCCCGAGCAGCCTTCTGGCATGTCGTTAGAACGCCGACGTCGACATCTCCTGGCGCCACTTCGAGTACGAAGTTCCGCGACCGTAGCGATTGGCCACGGGGAATGTCCTCGCCGGTGACTAGGATTAAGCCGCGAGGAGGTTTCGCTGCCCGTAGAGTACCGTCCGCCCTCATCCTCTGCCGTGCGGAATGGTTTCCTTGCGCTCGCAACAGTCGATCGGCCTCCCGATTCAGTCGCTGCACATCGTACATGCCGCCGCCCGGCGCGAAGTCATCGACAACGAGAATCGCGTCTTTCGCGGCAAAGGCCGTGGCCTCGAGCGAATTCGCCGTGGACGACCAATTGGCCGGGAGATGCCGCGCGTCCATGCCGACGCCGAAATGTTGCTGACCGAGCGCACTGATTTCGCTCTTAAACACGCCCGTCGGCCCATAGAGACCCAGGCTGAAATCGGCCGATCCGATCGCGGCGCGGTATGCGGCCGAAAGAAGCGGGATCGAAATGCGGCCCGGCGCCACATCCGAAAGTGACAGGCTGGCTCGCACCGCCGCGATCAATTCCGGGCCGTTGGTCGGTGACGGTAGTTCAAACGCCGCGAGTGCCTCCGGGAGCGAGACCGTGACTGTCGTCGCGAGTCCTGCGGCGCCAATCGCGCCGCCAGCGTGCAGGTAATACCAGTCGCCGTCAATCGCCCGCCAGCCTGTGTGCCCGTAAACAGTTCGGAATCGCACGCTTTCGGAAAGCGACTGGATCGCCACGCGCAGATGGTCTTTCGTCGAACTTCCGGCATAAACGACGGCTTTCGTACCCCATGCCGGCAATGGCCAGTCCATGCGACCGAAAGACTCGGCGGCGACTTCGGTCCGCGGCAGCGGTTCACCGTTCAGTTCGCCACTGATTGCCAGTACGGTGCTCCGCTCGGCGCCATCGTCGTGCGTCACCTGCTCCACGATGCGGGCATTGAAGTTACACAAAGGCACCGTCACCGGTCCGTCGCACGTGCTTTTCTCACGGCAGAGACAGCCGTCGTCCGAAACGAAATAATGCTCCGTCTCCTGGCCATTTGTCTCGCTGGGTGATTCGCGGCGGACAGCCCGGACCAATGGTTTGAGCACACGCTCCAACTCGCTAACGCGCACACCCGCGCCGCGCAGCAACTCCTTTTGTGCGGCGTATTCGGAAGCGTTGGTGACGACCAACTTCGCGAGCGCACGCAGTAATTCGGCGTTACGAAAAAGAGCGGCTGGACCGCCATCGTTGAGCACTTCGTGGAGCCGAGGTGTTAGATCGCCGTCGGCGTTCTCATCGCCAGCATCAGGCGCAAGTTCCGCGATTGCTGCTGCGGCGTCCTGGCCGACGAGAACTTCCGGCCGCTTGCCGGCGGCCAACAAATCGTCGATGCCCTTTCCGTCCTCTTCGTTCCAGCGTTCGAGTTCGACCTGGACTCCCTCTGCGACGAGGGCATCAGCGCAGGCCCTCACGGCACGCCCTACCTGAGGTTTGCGAATGGCGTCCGCGTCCATCGAAAGCACGACGACCTTTGCGCCCAATGCCTTAATGGTCTCGATGCACGGCCGCCAGTTCGTGACGCCAGGTGCGGAGATGGTTGGCACATCATCGAGCACGCTGGCGGCGTCGGCCTTGATCTCTCCCTCAGTCAGCCGAACGCGGTCGACCGGCCCCTTTGTTCCCAATGGCACGTGCGGCGGGGAACCGGGGCCGGGGCCAGCATGCTGCGTGCTGCTCAAATAGACGTATTTATTCTCCGACGCTTCATCTTTGCGCACCTTGAGCGCGATGACCTGGCCGGCCGCGTTTCGGCACGGAATCAACAGGCCGACTGGACCGCCTACCGACGGCTTGCGATCGCGGAAGCGAAATCCGGGAATGGAACGGAACGCGGCCTCGCCGAGATGAGCGAGCAAGTCCTGGGCAGTCTTTCGACGACCTTTGAATGGATGGGAACTATATCCGCGGCGATCGATTTCCTCGTCCGATAGGCCGCGCTTCTGAAGGGCGGTACGGTGTTCGGCCGAAAGTCCGAGCCTACCCAGCAGGAATCGGTAGGCGTGGTCGAGCATCGCCGGTGCGGCGCGATCGCCTGGTTTGGTCTCCGCCGATGGCGGGGGCGGCGCAATGAATTCGGTCGCCGCTCCCGCATCGCCATTGAGCCGGTGAATGAAGATGTCGGCCCCATTCTTGTCCTTCTTGGACTTCGTGGCACCGCGTGCGTCGCGACGGCACGCCGCCGTCCGGCCGTCCGTCGAGACGCGGCACCAGTTTCCCTTTTCGCATATCGGACACGGTTCGGCGCGGCTGACGTTTCGCCAATCCCCGCCGTTTCGAACGGACTTGAAGGTGCGCTTCATCGTTGTGCCTCCCATTCCAAGCGCTCCGGACAGCCTGCCGCCGTCCATTCGGCGAGTTCGGCCGCGCGCCACATGGTCGACCGGCCGATCCTTACCGGACGCGGAATTCGGCCGGCAGAGTCCCACGACCGCCAACAACGCAATGAACGTCCGCAGGCGGCCGCGGACTGGCGAGCAGTCAGCAGGAGGGCCGGCGTTGAGTTTGCCGTATCCGACGCGGACTGGCAGGCTGAGGAGAGCGATTTAGGCGCCACGGCTCGCCTCCTGCGAACTCTCGCGTAGGCGGCGGGCGACATCCGCGTACTGGTTCCGGCGGCGCAGTGCCTTAAGCAGTGTCCGCAAGACCCGTGTCTCGCGGGCATAATGGGCGAGCGTTGCCTCGACCTCTCGTTCCGAGGGCAGGCGAATAGAACTCAGCGACATGCAAAAGCTCCGTCGTTTGAAGCAGTAGTTAATCCCCTACTGCATTAAACGCGGAGGCGTGGACAAACTAAGGACAATCGAATGGCCTTTGTTATGGCGACAGCTTTTCCAGCCGTGTTCGTCGGTTCTCGTGCTCAACCCTGAGTGCCACGGTTACGCCACATTCAAGCTGGTTTAGTTCGGCTTGTAGCCGCTTTAGGGCACGATGAACTCGCGAATCCGACGCCTCTCCGCCGCCCCGCCAAAACTCTTCGTGATCGGCGACGGTGCCGTATGCAGTCCAGTTCTTGCTGCCTCGAAGAAACCGGTAGATTGCCAAGAGCTGGCCGGAAAGAGCATCTTCGATGGGATCGGCTTCAGGATCGGCCGGCGAGTGCTCCTCCCGATTCGAGTCAGGTGCCGATGGGCGCGATCCATTGTTCCCAGCCGCACCAGAATCGTGGAGTTCGGCCGCTGCCGCGACGAAATATGAGTCCGCATTAAACAGAACCAGGTCGACCGCCGTCGCGGATGCGGAAAAAACGTCGTCCAACTTGCTTTCGTAATATTCAGGCAGCTTCTCGCACCATTCCGGCGGGATGTCGGCCTCAGGATGTTGCTCGGCGAATAGCCGGATGAACGCCAAGTCGTATTCGTAAGTAGCCTTGCCCCGGTCCTTTCGACGCACTAACTGCCGCCGAGCCGACATGCCGCCACGGCGATCAAACCAGGCAAGGTCGAATACGACCCAGAGCCAGCGCCGGTCGTCATAACCTTCGCGCAGCGCCTGCGCCGTTACGTGCGGAAGCAGCATGACGGGAACATCCCGAACGCAGCGGCCAGATTGCAAAGCCAGCGACGCATATTTCGACCAAGCAGCATCCGCTGCCCTGCGATTCTGCGTTCGGCCCTTGGTTATGAATGAAACGCTGCGAAGTGCAGTTCTGAGCACTCGATACTCCTCGCGGGGTGTTGATTCGGCCTTGCCACCATCCTCGAACAGAGCCACGGCAAACGGGAGATCGCGCGGGTCACGGCACGGTGCAGGGCCGAGTCGGTAAATGCCGCCAAAAGTTGTGAGAGTGTCGCAGGTAGGCTGCTCCAGGTTCGTCGGCATGTAGTGTTGCTGGGTTTCCTCGGCGTGGGCGATCTCGCAGACAATCAATGGAAGCTGCTTGGCTGCGTCGGCGAACTGGTCGCCTAACCTTCGCAGCGCCGTGTACCAAGGAGGTCGGGGTGTCGAACCTCCCGCCGGTATCGCAAACGCGGTCGTCGCACGCCTCGATTCGTCGCGCACCATCTCGCAGGCGGATTTCAAGTCGAATTCGGGAATCTGGCGCAATTCCTCACGCACTTGAGGCCAACGATCAGCTATTTCGTTCCAAGTGGGGCGTTTCTCAACGACGAGCCCATCAGGACTGTGGCTCACCATCACTTTCATCAGCGCGTTCCAGGCGACTCGTCGAACGCCGTTGGCGAGCGACAATGCTACGTCATGCATGTTGGCGCCGGAAACGCCGGCCAGCGTCGGCGCGGACGCCACTGAATCGATGAGCGGGCAGACCATCTCGATGCGCTTCGCCAGTTCGGCGATGTTCGCCGAGATTTGACGGAGCATATCGGTTGCGACACTCGGATCGCCTTCGCCGTGAGCCGCTTTCAGGACTAGGTGCGACCAATCTAGAAGGTCGCAGGCACCGCTTTGGGCGCTATCCAAATCGATGGCGGGCATTTCAAAGGCGCCTTTCTCGAGGACGAATATCGCTCGCAAAGGTCAACGACAATGTGATGACGCATCCGCGTTGGGATA
>JAJDEG010000233.1 GCA_029259895.1 Planctomycetota bacterium | reverse complement strand
CAGCCTACCGACCGACCGCCGCGCCTCACCCCTGGCGCGCGATATAAGATGTGGGCGGGGACGGTAGCAAAACCGCCAAGCCAAAACCAGAGCAATCGACGGACATTTAGCAGGCCGGGCGACCAAAACGCCGCCGTCGGTCGACGAAGCGCGCTCCACGGCCCGGCTCAGAAACGCAGTCCGACACGCCGACGAGCACTTTTGCGGTGGCTGCCGCCGCATTCTGGAGAAACCAGGCAGGCCAGCGAGAATGAAATGGATGAAAGCACGCTCGACCCACCGTTCTGTCTCCGCGCGTCAGAATCGACCTCGCTGCGAGTACTGCGAAACTCGGCTCGACTCTAGGAGTCGCGTCGGGCCTTGGCCTCGATCGACCGACCGCGGATAATCGCGTCGTCAACGCAACATGTTCCTCAGCCACCGCTCCCGCCTGACACAGGACGCCGCATGGGTCGCCGCGCGCTGCCGAAAATCGACCCCGCGATCGACTTATCGGCGGCGCTGCGCTCGCTGGAAGATCTGCCGCAACCCTTTAACGCACAGGCGGTTTTTGGCCGTCAGGCACCGCTCGAATTGGAGATCGGCAGCGGCAAGGGCCTTTTTCTCGCGACGGCAGGCGCGGCCCACGCCGAGCGCAACTATCTGGGAACGGAGGTCGTACGCAAATACGCAGCATTCGCCGCCGCGCGATGCGCTAAACGCGGCCTATCCAACGTCTGCGTCGTTCAGGGCGACGCGTTGCGATTGCTGGCCGAGTGGATTCCCGATCGGTCCCTAGCGGCGGTCCACGTCTATTTTCCCGATCCCTGGTGGAAGAAACGCCACCGCAAACGCCGCGTTTTCAAGCCATCGTTCGTTCGCGACATCGAGCGCGTCCTGGCAGACGCGGGTCGCCTCCACTTTTGGACGGACGTTGAAGAGTATTTTCACGCGGCGCTTGAGGTCATTGCCGCCGAAACGAAACTCGTCGGGCCGATGTCCGTCGCCGAGCAATCTGCCGAGCACGATCTCGACTACCGCACGCACTTCGAGCGTCGCACGCGATTGTCCGGACAGAGCGTGTATCGGAGCGAGTTTCAGCGCAGCAACGTGTAGGGCGTGGGCCGTTGGAAACATCGAATTCGCCGAGATCCGGCGACTCGCAGTCCGAGGCCTACAGATAGTCCAGCAGTGTCAATCGCACGATCTGCGCGGTCATTTGCAGCGATGCTTGATACGACGCCTGCTTACCGGCGAGATTGGAAATCGCTTCCGTCAGATCGACCTCGATCTCGTTCGACAGCACGCCTTTGAGGTCGATGATCTCAGAGTCAACTCGCAGTGTCAGCACGTCGAGAGACTGTTGCCGAGCGCCGACCTCGGCGCGGGCCAGCGTGACGTTCTCCGACGTCGTATCGAGTTGGGCGAGAATTCGCTCGACCTCCACGGTGTTGTTCGTCTGCAGGGCGTCGGCCAGCCGCACGAGCACATTGAACACGCCGACGACTTCGCGCGGATTTCGGTCGCCCGTCGCGACGATCGCCGCCGCGCCACCAGACGTCGTGCCGACGCTGCCTGAAGCCGTTACGGTGTCGCCCAGCGCCGTGGTTGCTCCCGGGGCGAGGGCCGCGGCGAACGTCCCCTCACCGTTGATCGCACCGAATACGTCGCTCACCGTCGCGCCCGCGGCGACTTCAACCGTGAGCACTTTGCTCGTCGCGTCGAACGTGGCGTTGTTCGCGGCCGCCGAAACCAGCCGAATCGTCACTCCGTCGGCCAACGAGCCGGCCGACGTAGCGGTGAGTTGTACGTCCGACTGTCCGGTCACGAGCGCAACCGTTGCGGCGGCCGTGGTTGCCGTGCTGGCCGGCGAACTGAACGTATCCCCTTCGGGAATCAACCCCAAGTCCCAGCCGATGTACGACAGATTGAGCCGCTCGACTTGTAGAGCAGCCGTCGTCGAAACGCTTTGCTCGACCAGTTCGATGCCGTTGCCAAACTCGGCCAGCCGCGCGACGACGCTGCCTGTGCCCGTGTTTCCGGCGTGATTGTTGATGGCGCCGAGCACTTCGCCGACGGTACGGGCGGCCGAGAGATCGACGTCGAACGTCACGCCGTCGCTGCGGTGAATACGAACGTCGCCGCCCACGAACGGGGTGGGCGCGCTGCGATTCACACCGCGGCCGTGATTGAGATCGTCCAGCCGAGTCTCCTCGGTGTACGACCGGATGCCCAACTCGCTGGCCGTCGTTCCGCCGTTCTCTCCGATCGCAAAGTCGCCGCCGCTGATTCGCGAGCGGACATCGATGCCCGTTCGCGCCGCGTTCAACTCCGCGAACACGCCGGCCGGCGATCCGTTGAGCAAGTTCAACAGATCTTCAATCGTATTGGCGCTCGACAGGTCAATGATGTGCGTTTGTCCGCCGTTGGTGATTTGCAGGCCGGACTGCTGGTCGAACTCGATGCCCGCACCGCCGGCCGTGACGCCGCTGGCGCTCGTCGAGACGGTGCCCGTGCCCTGCTCGGCCAGCTCGCGCGTGTCCTTGGGGTCGATACGGGCCGTGACCAAAGCGCTGGCCGTGGCGTCGTTGTTGATGGCGCCGACGATCTGGTTGGCGGTCGTCGCGTCGCGTTGGACGAATACGAATAGCGTGTTCGCGGCTCCGCCGCTTTGCCCGGTGTTTCCGGCCAGCAAGTTAACGTCGCCCGTTTGAAATACGTAACTTCCGTCGTTCGTCGCGTCGAGCGACGTGTCGAGCGATGCGGAGAACGCGCCGCCAGAACCACCGTCCACATTGATCGCGTTGACGATGTCGTTGGCCGTAGACACGCCGTCTTCGACGGAAATTGAGTACGTCTTCGACGTGCTGTTGTAGCTAACGAGAACGCCGCCGGCGTCCGCTGCTCGCACCGACAGCGCGATCGTCGCATTGTTTAAGCCGACGCCCGGCGTCGTCGCGGTGAGCAAGATATCGTTGTTCGGCGTGGAACTGAACTCCACCGAAGCGCGTGCCGCGACGGCCGCGGCGCTGTACACCACGGTTTCGTTTCCGGCGACAAGCCCCGAACCGGCGCGCACGAGATCGTCGTCAACGTACTGCACGTTGAGGCCGTTTTGAGCGGGGCCGCGTAGATTCGCTTCCACCAGCACATCGTTGTTCTGCCCGGCCGATGCGACGCGGGTCGACGCGCGGACGCCGAGCAAATCGGCCAGCTGCGTCGTTTGCCGCAGCCGCGGATCGAGATCGTCGCCCGCAATCGGTCCCGTTCCGACGTTGTTGGCGTTGAAGATACCCAGATCGCGTGCCGTGAATCCATTGCCGACGTCGCGAATTCGCAAGTCGCCGCCGCCGGCCGAATCGAGCGTGACTTCCAAGCCATTCGCATTGACGTCGACGCGGATCGTGCGGTTCACCGCGGGAACCGCGTCGAACCCCGGAGGGCGAGCCTCGATCGCCGCGACCACGTCGCCGATGGTTCTGGCCTTGCTCAGATCGATAATGCTCGCGTACGTGCCGTCCGAAACGGAGATGCTCCCCAGCCGCACGCCCTCGCCGCCGTTGAGATCGGTAAGCCGCGTCGTCGATTTGAGAATGGGATTGAGGTCGGTCGTGCCGCGAACCTCCGGCGACAACGCGCCAAAGACGCGTGCTCCATCGACGTTCGATTCAAAGAGCAAGTCGACGTCGCCGTAGCTCGACAACGCGCCTTCATTGCCGTTGTAGCGAACGTACTTGTTGTTCGCCACCTCGAACGGCGTCTGCGTGAGATTGGTCCCGGCGAACAGAAACCGGCCGCGGAAGTTCTGATTTCCGACGTCGACGAGTTGCTGCAGCGCCCGCTCGACTTCGATGGCCGCGGCGGCGCGTTGTGAGTCGTTCGACGTGGCGCCGATTGAACCGAGCGCCGTTCCGCGGATGCTCGTCAACAGGTTCGATACGTTGCCCAGCGCGAGGTCCGTCGCCGCAAGATACGAGTTGTTCGTGGCCAGGTTGCTCAGCGACTGGTCCTTGCGCTCGATCAATCGCTGCAAGGCGATCGCCCGCCCGGCCGCCGGAGCGTCTTCGCTGGGCAGCGAGATACGCTGGCCGGTGCTGATCTGCGACTGAAGTCGGAACAGCTCCTGCTGGTCGAATTGCGCTTGCGACAGCAATCGCTGCCGCGTCAACAAGTCGCTCACGCGCGAGGTTGGGACTGGGCTGATAGCCATTACAGATTCACCAGGATTTCTAGCAGATCCGCCACCGCCCGAATGAACTTGGCGGTCGCTTGAAACGCGCGTTGATACGTGATCAACTTGATCGCTTCCTCGTCGATGCTCACGCCACTTACGCCAAGTTGTTGTCCGCGCAGCGTTTCTTCAAACACGCGCGACCCTTCGGCGACGCCCCGCGCCACGGCCGACGCTTGCGTGGTCTTGCTCGTCAGGCTGTCGTACAGCGTCGTCAGCGTTTCGCCGCTGGCCGATTCGAGCGCCCGATCGAGGAATCCGGCAAGCTTGACGGCTAACCCCGTACCGCCGCCGATTCCCTCGTCGCTCGCCGCAAACAACGCCGGGTTTTTGGAAATTGTGGAACTGACGCCGACGTTGACGGCCGACGTTCCGGTGAAGAACGTGTTGACGCCTAGGGCGGCCAGCACCCCGGACGTGTCGTCGGCAAAGGCGAACTCCACGTCGACCGATTCGCTGACGATTTTCAACCGCCCGGTGGATGTGACCTCGGCCGCCAATCCGTCGGCGGCATCGATCTGCGCGGCCAGGTCGGTTAGCGACGTATCCAAGTCGAAGCCGTTGAGGTCGACCGTAATGTCGTAGTTCTTCGTCAGGCCGGTTTGACGGTTGAACGTTTGAATCTGAAATGCGCCGTTAACCGGAGTGAACGTCAAGCCGGCGGCGTCGAGCGCCGCTTGCGAATTGCTGACGCCGAATTCGCTCGTCAACTCTTGATAGCCCTTTAGTCCCTGGCCCGACGAGAACAACTTGTTGAACTCGAACACCAGCGTCGACGTGAACGAATTCAGGTCGTCGAGAAACTCGCCGGTGATCAGATCGCGGGCGTCGGTCAAGCCGGCGATCTTACCGGCCGTGATGTCCAGCGGCGATTTTGAATCGACCAGGTCGATCGACGTCGTCAGCAATCCTTCGATGGATTCTTGGCGCGTCTGAACGTTACGTTTTTGGCCTTGAAAGACGAGATAGTCGCCGCCGACGAATACGGTCACCGTGCCATCGACTTGCTCGCTGGAACGAAAGTTAATCAGTTCCGAAAGATTGGCGAGCGCCAGATTTCGCTGGTCGCGCAAGCCCACGGCGTCGCTGGCGGTCGTGTCGCCGCCCTCGGTAGAGGCGATCTTAATGTTCAGCTTCGAGATCGTGTCGGTGAGGCGGTTGATGTCGGCGGCGTGCTCGCCGATCTGTTTATTCAAGTCGTTGCGGATCGACAACACGCGGTCGTTGAGCCGTTGAAGCTGGCCCGCCAGTGTTTTGCCCTGCAACACGGCCAGATTGCGGACGGATACGCTGTCCGGCTGATTGAGCACCTCGTGAATCGACGAGAAGAAATTGTTGATCGCCGTGCTTAAGTCGGTATCGGAAAGCTCGCCGGCGACCGCTTCGAGCTGCAAATACGTCTGCTCGCGGATTTCGTCTCCCGCCCGATCGCTCGTCGCGCCGCGCAGACGCTCCTCGACGAACTTGTCGATCTTCTGGATGATCGCCGTGACTTCGACGCCCAAGCCGAGCAGCAGCCCGCCCTTGCGCTGCGTCGGCGCGGGCGAGAACACGACCTCTTCGCGAATGTAGCCGGGCGTGTTGGCATTGGCGATATTCTGCCCGGTCACTTGCAGGCCAATCTGCTGGGCCTGCAAGGCGTTGTTGCCGAGCTGCAACGCGGAGAAGAGCGACATAAGAAGCACCAACGTCCGTGAGGGGCGGTGCGTCGCGCGGTCAGCCGGCTTGATCGATGAGATTTCCTGTCGCCAGCGAGGACGCACCTTCTCCATAAGTCGGCTGTAAGCGCCCCCCAGTCGCGATAATCTCTATCATCTGCGAAAGATGTACCAGTGCGCGCTGTGCTAGCACCCAGTTGGCGAGGCTCTGGTGGCGAATCAAGTTCATGCGCGTCGTCGCTGTCTTCACTTGCTCGCCCAAATCGCCCTGCTGATCTTCCGGCAACGCCGCCGCCAGCGAGCGGATGCTATCGTTGGCCAGGCCCGCGCCGCCGGCTTTTTCCAACAGCGCTTTCCGCCGCTCGTGACACTGCTCGAGTCGTTCGAGTACGCGCTGTTCCCGTTGTTGGATTTGATCCAGGCCGTCCACCGCGCCGCTGGCGATGCGGCGACGCTTTTCGCCGAGAACGGAGAGCAGCTCGTCCTGCGTGCCCGAAAGATCGGCCAGCATCTCGGCAAGCTCCGCATCCCAGGCGATCGAAGTTGATTCTTCCATGTCGGTCACTCGCGTTTGGCGGCAATGGGCAAAGCGAACGCTGCAAGTTTGGCAATGTGCTCTCGTAGGGTGGGTCGAACGAAGTGAGGCCCACCAGAAACGTGCGCTAACATCGCGGTGGGCCTCACTTCGTTCGACC
>JAJDEG010000232.1 GCA_029259895.1 Planctomycetota bacterium | reverse complement strand
CGCCGCGGTCAGTAGGCCCAACTCGACGTACTGTAGGCTCGACCGCGCGAGAATCTGATACTCCTTCGTCAACTCGCGAACGGCGATCACGCTCACCAGGCTCGTGTCCTTAAACATCGCCACGAAGTCGTTCGTCATCGGCCCCAGCGCCGTGCGAATCGCCTGCGGAAAAATCACGCGGCGAAACGCGAGCGGCTCGGACATGCCAAGTGCCCGACCCGCTTCCCACTGGCCGCGCGGCACCGACTCGATCGCGCTGCGATAGATTTCCGCTTCGTAGGCTGCATAGTTCAGCCCGAAGCCGAGAATCGCCGCCGAGATGGCCCCAATGTCGATGCCCAACTCTGGCAGGCCGAAGTATAAGAACGTCAACAGCAGCAACAGCGGAATGCCGCGAAAGAACTCGATGTAAGCCAGCGCCGCCAGCCGCAGCGGCGCAAAGCCGTACAGCCGCAGCACGCACACGACCAATCCGAGCGACATCGCCAGCGCCATGCTTGCCACCGAAAGGTAGACCGTCATGCCGGCGGCCCGCAGCAACAGCGGCGCGTAGCGGTCGAACGTCCACGCTTTGGCCGACTCGCCCGCCACATCGCCGGCCGTCGAATCCTCGTCGGTTGAATTCGCGTCGAGCGGCTGGCCGTCGGCGTCGAAGCCGAGCCCTGCCAGTTCGGCCACATTCGGCCGCAAGGCGAGCGCCGCCTGATCGTCGTTCCACAGCCGCCACTTGCGAAAAATCTGCTGCAACTCGCCAGCGGCCATCGCGTCGCCAAGCGCCGCGTCGACGGCGACTTTCAAGTCCACGTCCTCGTGTCGCATACCGAGTCCGTATTCGCCGGGCCCGATCCGCCCGCCAACGAACTTCAGCCGCGGATTCGCGCCGGCATAGTAAACGGCGATCGGCCGGTCGAGCAGCACGGCGTCGATGCGGCCGAGTTCCAAATCGCGATACGGCTCGGTCTGGCCCTCGAAAGGTTGAATCTTCGCCACGCCATGCTCTTGCAGAATCCGCTCCGCCGCCGATTGCGACAGCGTGCCGACGGAAAGCGATCGGCAATCAACGAGCGAGTTGATCCGCGTTTCGTCGGCCCGCACGACGAGTTGCTGCGCATAGACGTAGTACGGCCGCGAAAACCGCATTTTCGCGCGATTTTCGGCCGTCATCTCCATCCCGCTGGCGATCAGGTCGAAGTCGCCCTTCGCCAATCCTTGCGGGAGCGAAACCCATTCGTACTTGACGAACTCCGCGCGGATCGGCTTCGCCAGCCGCTCGCTCAGCCGCCGCGCGACCGCATCCATCACGTCGACCTCGAAGCCGACAACCTCGTCGGGCGCGTTCGGGTCGCGAAACTGATACGGTGCCCCGCCTTCGTCGTCGCCGCCCCAGCGGATGACGCCATCGACCAGACGTCCTCGGACGCGCTCGGCGAGCGCCGAATCAAGCTCTTCCGCGGCCGCATCGAGCGGAAACGAAACCGCCACGCCCGACATAAAGGCCAGCGTCGCCACGAGAGCTAGCAAGGTGGGTCGACTCACTCCACATACCGCCTCCCGCGGACCGATTCGATTAGCCGTCACCGGAGCTACCACGCTCCATGCGCCGCCGAAGCGATTCTCGCCGGTCGCGTTCGCATATACAAGTGTCGCGTTGACGAATCGGCGTGCCACGTGCTATGCGGCGACTCGGCGACGGCGAATAGACCCGCATCGGCCACCTCGCCCCGTGAAACGCCGCACGCCACAGCGTATACTCGGTAACGAGAAATCCTGTCCAACCACGACCTGAAACTCGGAACTCACCGCAATGAAGTCGATTGTGCTCCGCTTGATACTCGCCGCTTCGTTCGCCGCGGTGCCGTTCGCCGTGACACCGTTCGCCATGACACCGACGGCTTTGTCCCTCGCCGCCGATCCAGATGCGTCAACGGCGAACGCAAGTGAGCAGTCCGCTGCGATCGAAGCCGCCCTCGCTCGCGCCGGCGAAAACCGGGCGCACGTCCAAAAGGCGCTCGACACCGCGCCGGTCGCGCAACGAGGTGCCATGCGGTTCCTCGTCGAACACATGCCCGAGCGCGACCTAGAGTCGCTGTCGGCCGAATTCCTGCTCGAAAACGTCGCCTCGGCCTATGCCGCCCGCGACGCCGCGCCGTGGAAGGACAAGCTGCCCGACGAAGTGTTTTTCAACGACGTGCTGCCGTACGCCAGCATCAACGAGCGCCGCGACGATTGGCGCAATGACTTTCGCCAGCGCTTTTCGCCGCTGGTGAAAGACGCCAAATCGCCCGGCCAGGCAGCCGTCATCCTTAACCAGAAGATATTCCCACTGCTGAAGGTGAAGTACTCCACGCAGCGCCGCCGCGCCGATCAAGCCCCCTACGAATCGATCGAGTCCGGCCTCGCCTCCTGCACCGGCTTGTCCATCCTGCTCATCGACGCCTGCCGCTCGGTCGGTGTGCCGGCCCGCTTCGTCGGCACGCCGCTGTGGTCCGACAACAGCGGCAACCACTCGTGGGTCGAGGTCTGGGACGACGGCTGGCACTTCACCGGCGCGGCCGAACCGTCCGGCAACGATCTCGACCGGGCCTGGTTCATCGGCCGAGCAAGCACAGCCGACCGCGACCATCCGCTGCACGCCATTTACGCGGTAAGCTATCGCCGCACGCCGCAGAAGTTCCCGCTAGTGTGGGATCGCGACATCGACTACGTCCATGCGGTGAACGTCACGGACCGTTACCTCAACCGCGGCCTCAAGATTCCCGACGGATCGACGCAGGTAATGTTCCGCGTCCTCGATAAGCCCGACGGCGAGCGGCAGCGGGCAAAGCTCACAATCTTCGATGCCGAGGGCAGGCTCGTCTTCGAGGGCACGACCAACGACGAGCGATTCGACGCGAACGACCATACGACGGTTGTCCTGAAAACCGACGCAAAGTACGCCGCCAAGATCGCCGTCGATTCCGCAGAGTGGACCAAGGGCTTCCGAGTCGGTGACGAGAAGAACGGACCAATTACGTGGATCGTTGCCGAACTACCGATGGGCAAGCCGGAAAAGCCGCCGGGATTCTCGAGCGACATCACCGACGCGCTCGAAGCGTATCTGGCCGTCGCTAGGGCAGAGCGTCCACCACTCGACGGACAACCCTTCGCCAAGAAGCCGCTAAAATGGGACGAGGCGGCCGTAGCGGCCGAGCTCTTGTGGAAGGACCATGACCAGCGCATCCGCGCCGATCGAGCCGAAGAAATGAAACAGCGGCAGATCGTCCTCGGCGACCACAAGATGCCGTTCTTCTACAAGATATTCTGCGACAAGCCCGCCAAAGGCCGCAG
>JAJDEG010000231.1 GCA_029259895.1 Planctomycetota bacterium | reverse complement strand
CCGCGAAGTTGCGCCGCCCACGTGTATGCGATGTCGTATGGACGTTGTTGCGATACTGTTTGATCGCTGTTGCGGCGTTGTTTGTGCGCTGTTTCGATGCTGATCGAGCGCTGTTTGCTGCGCGCAAATGCGCTGCGATCGGCGGAGAGAGTGCGCGCGCGACGACAACGAAGACACCCCGGGCCGGTCGGCCCCAACGCGGGCTTATTCGTTATGTTATATGGCCGCGCAAAGAATCTTGCGGAAAAACGGAGCGCGGCGACGACGTGGCGGTGCAGACGAGCCACCCTACCCCGGGCGCGCCCCCCAGCGGGCGGCGGCTTGGCTTGACGGTACCTACTCGCTTGGGAGCGGCGCGCTATTCTAAGTTGGTCCCGCAACGATTGGGCTGCTCGACTGGTGATTCGGACTCCGCTATCTCGAAGTCTTTGTCGAGCGAATGAAAACAGCGACTAGGAGTGTCGCCGCTCGCTTTTGCGTCCGAATAGCGAAGGCAACAACCGTCGGCTGTCGCCATATACTTTGACGTTGTATCGTTCCGTTCAAGTGGACGAAGGCGATGCCTCCTCGGTGATCAATGGTCGGTCTTGTCAAGTCGACGAAACTATCAGGATCGCCGAACATGTCGTCGTCTGTCCGTGCAACGGCGCGAAAATGCCCTTTCGATGCGAGTGATTCGGCACGACCGCCAGACGCACCGCCGACAACGCCAAATGCGCAGGCACACGAAGCAAACACTGTACGGATTCTAAATGAGCCTGCCGCGAGCAATTCGTGCTCATTTCACTGGGGAGACTCGCATTCCTTGTCGAGTGAATACTTGAATCCGTTGGCCGCCGGACACGATCGTGCTGCATCCGTACGGACGCTATTGCAATGCGTTCAAGTTCGCCGGCGAGATAGACGTGCTCGAAGCGATCGAAGACGTCTGCCGCCGCTATCGCATCGACCGGGACCGGATCGCCGTGCGAGGCTTTTCGATGGGCGGCGCTGCGGCGTGGCATTTCTCCGTGCATTATGCCGATCGTTGGGCGGCGGCCAATCCCGGCGCGGGGTTCGCCGAGTCCGCTCGCTACTTGAAACTACTTCGCGACGGTCAGCCGCCGATTCCCGAATACGAACGCAAGTTGTGGCATCTTTACGACGCCACGGATTACGCCGCCAACTTGCGGCACTGCCCGACCGTCGCCTATAGCGGCGAAATCGACCCGCAGAAGCAAGCCGCCGACGTGATGGCCGATGCGCTCTCAGCTAACGGCATCGAACTTAAGCATGTGATCGGTCCCGGCACGAAGCACAGTTATCACCCCGCCGCCGCGAAGGAAGTGGACGACGCCATCGCGTCGATTGCGTCGCGTGGGCGAGAACGCATGCCGCAGAAGGTCTCGCTGACGACCTACACGCTCAAGTACAACCACATGAACTGGTTGACGGTCGACGGACTCGACGAACATTGGCAGCGGGCCCGCGTCGAAGCGGCCTTGGCGGACTCGCTCGTCGACATTACACAAGCCGAGAACGTGGCGGCCCTCACGCTGTCAATGCCTGCGGGTTGGGCGCCGTTCGACGTAGCCCAACCGGTGACGATTCGCATCAGCGGTTCGGAGCTCGCCGGTCCGCGGCCGCTGACGGATCGTTCGTGGAGCTGTTCGCTTCACAAAGCCGTCGGCCAATGGCGACTCGGACCGCCGCCGGAAGTGCCGCTCCGCAAGAGGCGCGATTTGCAGGGACCGATTGACGACGCCTTCATGGATTCGTTCGTGTTTGCCCCCCCGACTGGGACGGCGCGACATTCGGCCGTCGAGAAATGGGTGCGAGCGGAGTTCGATCGGGCGGTCGACCAATGGCGGCGACAGTTTCGCGGCCGCGTTCGCATCGTGGACGACACTGCCGTCGACGACGAAGCCATCAAGGCGGCGAACTTGGTTCTTTGGGGCGATCCGGCCAGCAACACCGTGCTTCGCCGCATCGCCGACCGCTTGCCGATCAAGTGGGGCGCCGCGGCGGTTCGCGTCGGAGCGGCCCAGTACCCAGCCGAGCATCACGCGCTCGTGATGATCTACCCGAATCCCCACAAGAACACCCGGTGCTACGCCGGCGCTACGGTGAACGTCAAACGCGGAGAATTACGAATGCGAATCCCTCAATCGCTTCGATGGAAGGTCGACGGGGACACGCTTGGACGCGGCGGCCAGGGGGCGGTCACGGTCGTAGGTGACGACAATGGCGAGTATTCTGGCCAGTATGCGCTGAAGGCGTTGGAAGGCGGTAAACCGCGAACCGCCTATGAACGGTTCGCTAGGGAAATAGAAGCCCTACATTCGGTTGAAGCCCCCGGAGTCGTAACGGTCATCGACCATTCAGCGCCGGAAGACCAATTCCAGTTCTACGTGATGGAATACGTCGAAGGCGGGAAATCCTTAAAGAAGCTGCTCGATATCGGCAAGAACCCGTTTCGCGCCGACCCACTAGCGTCTCTCGACTTCTTCATCAAGCTCGTTTCGACAATTGAAGCCTACGACGCGACGGGGATCATTCATCGCGACCTAAGCCCAGCCAACGTCCTCGTGTTACCCGATGGGAACATTCGAGTTATCGACTTCGGGCTTTGTCAGATTGACGGAGCCGAGACGATCACGCTCACGGGCGAAGGCCTCGGAACTCCAAACTACATGGCTCCAGAATGCGAGTCGGGAGCCGAAGGGGCGGTGACAGTCCAGGCGGACCTCTATTCCGCCGGAAAGATTCTTTGGGATGCGATCGCGAATACGACAGCCTTTGCACGCGAAGCTGCCGCGTTTAACGCGAAGTCTACGACAAAGACTTTTCCCGATGATCCGTCGGCGTGGCACTTGCATCACGTATTCGAGAAGACGATTCGTCATTCGCCAAGTAAGCGTGCGAAGAATCCCTCGGGGGCGATTGAATTGGCCAAGCGCGTGCGCCATTTGGTTCTTGCTGGATATATGCCGTTTGAGCATACATTGAAGGTGTGCCCACAGTGCGGATTGGGGACTCCAAAGCCAATGGAAGACGCATACCGTGTATTTCACAATCCAGTACCGGAGCGATATGCCGCGAGGAAGTGTCAACGTTGTGGCTATTGCTACATCGTCGATCTCGACACGATCAGGGCTGAAGGTGAACGCAGAGTGCACCTCGCGTGAAAGTAAGAGAACCTGCGCGGCCCGACCGGCAGCAATCGCCACCGACCGGACCACGCGGCACACAACTGATGGCGAACTAGCGAAAGTATCGCTCATTCCCTTTGTCGTTGGTTGGTTCAACTTTCCCACAGCGTCATGCAGTAGGCGTAGAACAGGATGAAATGGAGGACGATGGCGGCCAATATGGCGAATAGCACGACGCTGCATGAAAGTCCAGGCTTGCCATCCCAATCATCGTCGTTGTCGCCCATCGCTCATCCTCCATCGGTTAAAGGTTCCTCCCCGCGCCGCCTCGTCCGTCTTGTGACATGGGGTGCTGGGCCGCTAATGAAGGCCGAAACGTCTCCGAATGGGAGCGAGGCGGCGGCGGGGGCTGGGAGTCATTCGTCATCCTCGCGGTTCCGCCGGTCCGTCGATAGCCGCAGGGCATGATCGTCCGCCGGCGGCTACAATGTCCCAATGGCTGAGAACGAGAACAAGGCGAATCGCCCGATCCCGTGGCGGCTTCTCTCCGACGAAGAAATCGAATTGGTCAAAGCGCAACGAACAGCGGCTACCGGCAAGTGACGGCAATCTGAATGCCATTTCCTCCGGCTATCAAAGCCAGCTATGGACGACAACCCGTACAAATCGCCGGAGTCCGATTCCGTTCCGCGCAAGAAACGAAGCCCGCCGCCGCCGATTTGGTATTGGTTCTTGCTGCTTGTGCCGCCCCTGATTCTCGTCGTCTCGTCTTACGTTGACAGGCTGCTTCGAGCGGGCGGCGTTCTATCGGTTTCCAGCATTCTTGTGTCGATCTTCGTTGCATGGCGCGTATGCGACCGCCTTACCGGCAAGTCAGTAGCTTTCATGCTCTTCTTATTCATTGGCGAGTTATACCTGACGGCGATCGCGGTAAGTCTTCTCGGTCCTTTGCTTCCGAGTTTCGGACGCTGACGATGGCGGCAACGTGGTCGTCAACTTGCCTAACACGCATTTTTCACCCGGCCGCCCTGACGTCGTATCCTTCCGCACACGGTGTCGCCCCGACCGGTCATCGCGCCTCGCGGTACGCTCGCACCGCCACAATCTCGTAAACGTTCCGGCGGTGCTGCGGAGCCTTCCGCCTCGCGTGGTCTCGCGCCCCCCGCTGGTCAATCCAGCCGTCGGCGGCCAGGCGAATCAAATGTCGCTTGAGCGTGCGATTTGGGCAAATGCCTTGGCCGCATCGCGTTGGCGCTGCGCTGATCGAAACGGTATGGCGGTCAGCTGCTGGCGGCCCCGCGAGCGTTTGACGGGACCGCTCGCCGACGGTGTCCAGGATCGAATGCTTTGGCGCGCGGTGAACGATCGACCGATGACCGAGCCGCTATCGCAGCTTGAGCGGCACCGATCCGCGAATTGCGCGGTTTCGCACCCCCCCATGTATGCGGCTATTGCTAGAATGGGCTAGCGGCATCATCCGATTGGCCGCGCCTGCCGCGAATCCCGAACCGGTTTTGCTGTACAGTGTTGCCGCGCTGGCAACGAATGTCAGTAGTCTGCTACTCCACTTTCTTCCGCGACGCTCCCTGCCGATGGCCTTGGAATACGACCAGATCGTGCGATTGTTGCTTTCCGGTCGGGTGATGTTGCTCGCTTATATCCAGGCGATCGTTCGCGATAGCCACTTGGCGGAGGACGTGCTTCAAGAGGTTTCCGTGCTGGCCGTGCGGAAGCGGGAGGAGATCGTCGACGAGCCGCACTTTCGCGCGTGGATTCGACGAGCCGCGCGGCTCGAATCGATGAACGTGCTGCGGCGGCACCAGAAATTGTCGACGGCGATGCCCGAGCCGGTGCTCGAAGCGCTCGAGGCCCACTGGGACAATCGCGATGAGGATTGGGCGGCCGATCGCGTCGACGCATTGCGGCAATGCGTGGGACGGTTGACTGAGAACGCCCAGCAACTGGTGCGGATGCGCTATCACGAAGGCGTTAGCGGTATCGCGCTGGCCGACCGTTTGGGAAAACCGGTGAATACAATTTACGTCGCGCTGAGCCGCATTCATCGCGCGCTGGCCGACTGCATCGAGCGGCGAATCGCCGCCCAAGGAAACGTGTGATGGACTCGAACGCGAACAGTGGCGATGCGACGAGATCCGCCGCGGGCGTTGTGCCTACGGACGAAGCGTTCGTGGATTTGGCGCTGCGCTATCTCGACGCGCTGACGACGGAGGACGAATCGTCGCGGTTGTGCGATTGGCTCGCCGTGCATGCGACGCTTCGCGAGCGGTACGTCGAACTTTGCGCCACGAGGGCGTTGCTCGCCGAATCGGTTTGGACTTCGCCGCTGCCGGTACCGCCCTGCGGCGAATTGCCGATCGACGCGGCGACCGATTCCGCGGTGAGCGGCTTTTCGGTGCCGCTGCAAGGCGATACGGCGGACGGCACGTCGTGGATGGCGCGGCTGTGGGGGGGCGATTCGCCGTCTCTGCCGATGTTGGCCTTGGCATTTGTCGTCAGTGTCGCGGTGGCGACGTGGGCGGCGGATCGCGTGCGGCAAGCGTGGTCGCCGACGCACGCGGTGCTATCCGAAGGAAGTGCGATTCCCGCCGCGCCGGCGTTCGCCACGGACTACGTCGCCACGCTCACGCGAACGGCGAATTGCCGCTGGGACTTCGCCGATGCCCAGACCGAGATCGGCTCGCGGCTGCCGCCGAGTGAAATTCATCTTGCTAGCGGCGTCGCCGAAATCGTGTTCGATCAGGGAACGCGGGTGATTTTGGAAGGCCCGGCCTATTTCACGCCGCAGTCGGCGCGGTCGGGGTTCTTGCGGTCGGGAAAGCTCGTCGCGCTCGTTCCGCCGCGCGCCGATGCGTTCGTTATCCAGACGCCGTCGAGCGTCGTCACTGACCACGGCGCGGAATACGGATTGTCCGTCGACGGCAATGGCACGACCGAACTGCACGCATTTTCCGGCAGCGTCGACGTGGGCATTCGCCGCGATCTGTTGTCACCGCCGACGTTGCTCGCTTATCGGGCCGGCGATGCGGTACGCATCTCCATGCGGAATGACGCCGCGCCGCAACCGATTCCCGCGAGAGAGAACGCGTTCGTCCGCCATGTGCGGCCGCCTGAACTCGACTTCCCCAACAGTCTCGTTTCGTACTGGAATTTCGACGAACAGGGCGGACCCGCCGGCGACGCTGTCGGCCGCAACGACGGCGCGTTGCAAGGCGTTGCGCGGACCGGCGGGCTGATCGGACGCGGCGCGATCGAGTTCGGCGACCGCCATGGACAGATGGTGAACGTCGGCGGCGGCGACGGTTCGTTTGCGTTCGCCGAGGGCGTGACCATCGAAGCGCTCGTCGTCTCGCGGTGGGATGGCGCGTCGAACCTCGATGCCGATGGATTGAATTACGACGAAATCTTCCGCAAGGACGACGGCGAGCAATTGATGTTGTTTTCGTTGCAGAATGACGGAAATCGTAACGGTTTCGCCGAGCCCTCAGGCAAGCAAGGTCACGTGCTGTCTTTCGGCATCAACGTCGGCGGAGAGTATCGCGAGCTCGACATGCCGCTGGACGGCGAAGAAGGGCGTCCTTCCCTGATCGAGTTGACCGACGGGCGCGCGCACCATCTGGTCGCCACGTACGACGCGGTCAGCGGCGAGAAGGCGATCTACGTCGATGGCCGCAAGCGCTATTTCTACCGCTATCCGGCCGGTTCGCCACTGCTGACCGGCGGGCGACGGGCGGCGGCGATCGGCAACGCGGCCGACTTGCCGTGGGAGCCGTTTCATGGAACCATTGATGAAGTAGCGATTTATCGCGCGGCGCTATCGGAGGCGGAAATCGCCGCTCACTGGTCGCGAGTGCAGAGCGGGCGGGGTTATTTCGAGGCGGCCGATGCGATACGCGCCGGTGATGTAGACGCCGGTGAGAACGTTGCGGCGCAGCGCCGTGCGGAACCGCAAGTGACCGCGTCGGCGGTGGCGACGCTTGAGGCGATTTAATTTGATGTCGCGTGGAAGGCGAATTTGTCCGCAGATTGCGCAGATGCTCGCAGATTGGGAGGTTGCAGATGGGGACGAGGTGGCATCAATCGCATCTGCGGAAATCTGCGTAATCTGTGGATAATGTTTTGGGGCACTTGAGGATATGCGCGACTTTGTGGTGGGCCTTCCTTCGGTCGACCCACCCTACGTGAATCACTCTGCGGGATTCGAGTAAGCGAATGGATAGAATACCACGAATAGCGACGACGATTCTCATTTTTGGCGCGATCGGTGCGGCCTCTGTTGCGACGGCCGATGATGGCGCGGCGGAGGCGTTTTTCCGCGACCGCGTGGCGACGATCTTCGAGCGGCGTTGCGTGCAGTGCCACGGCGAGGCGGAGTCGAAGGGCGAGTTGCGGCTCGACGACGCCGCGAAGGCACTGACTGGCGGTGAGAGCGGCGCGGTCATCGAACCGGGCGATCCCGATGCCAGCCTGCTGCTGGATTACATCACGGGCGACGAGCCGCTGATGCCCAAGGACGCCAAGCCGCTGTCGGCGGATGAAGTGTCGTCGATTCGCCAGTGGATCGCCGACGGGGCTAAGTGGCCGGCGGGACTCAAGCTTGAGGACAAGCGTTTCGAGGGGGACACGTGGTGGTCGCTCGCGCCGCTGAAGAAGCCCGACGTGCCCGCCACGAAGTCGCCGTGGGTCCGCACGCCGGTCGATGCGTTCGTGCTCGACGCGATGACCGAGCAGGGGCTTGCGCCATCGCCAGAAGCGGACCGCCGGACGTTGATCCGCCGCCTCACCTTCGATCTGCACGGTGTGCCGCCTTCGATCGCTGAAGTCGAGGCGTTCGTGGCCGACCCCGATCCGAACGCCTACGAAAAGCTCGTCGACCGGCTGCTCGATTCGCCGCGTTATGGCGAGCGCTGGGGCCGGCACTGGCTCGACGCCGTCCACTACGGCGACACGCACGGGTACGACAAGGACAAGGTGCGGCCGAACGCCTGGCCGTATCGCGACTACGTGATCCGCGCGCTCAACGAGGGCAAGCCATACGCACGCTTCGTCCAAGAGCAACTCGCTGGCGACGTGCTGTTCCCCGACACGACCGACGGCGTCACGGCCACGGGCTTCATCGCTGCTGGCCCGTGGGATTACGTTGGTCACGCGGAGTTGCGGGAAGGTACGACCGACAAGCAGATCACGCGTTCGCTCGACCGCGACGACATGCTGACCAACGCGATGTCGACATTCACGAGCCTGACCGTGCATTGCGCGCGGTGCCACAACCACAAGTTCGATCCGATACCGCAGCGGGACTATTACCGGCTGCAAGCGGTGTTTGCCGGCGTGGAGCGGGCGAATCGGCCCTACGACGCCGATCCGAATGCGGCTTCGCAGCGACGAGACTTGGAGAAGCAAAAGAAGGTGATCGAAGCGCGACAAGCCGCGCTCGTCGCTAAGGCGGATGCACAATCGACGCCGGAATTGCGCGCGGTCGACGCGCACGTCGAAACCGCCGCGGCAAAGGCAGCGAAAGCGGCGGGCGCGATGCCGAAGGCCGAGGATCGGACGCTCGGTTATCACAGCGCGATCGAACCGAAGAGCGACGTCATCAAATGGGTGCAGGTCGATCTCGAAGCGTCGCGGCCGATCGAGCAGGTGATAGTCTTTCCGTCGCACGTCGTTTACGGCGGGCATCCTGGGCCGGGTTTTGGCTTTCCCGTGCGATTCAAGATCGAAGCCAGCGACGATGCAAAGTTTGCCGATGGCGTAACGGTGATCGCCGATCGAACGACGGCCGAAGTGCCCAATCCCGGCGACGTGCCGCAGATGTTCGCTGCCGAGAAACCGATTTCCGCTCGCTACGTGCGATTGACGGCGACGAAACTCTGGGAGCGGACGAACGATTACGCCCTCGCCGTGTCGGAACTCGTGGTGCTGTCCGGCGGCGAGAACGTCGCGACGGGTAAGCCTGTCGCCGCGCTCGATTCGATCGAGGCGAGCAGAAGTTGGGGACGAGCGCATCTCGTCGACGGCTTCTTCGCCACCAGTAGTTTTGCACTCGCGGCCAAAGCGACGAGCAACAGTCCATCGAACGGGTATCATAGCGCGATCGAACCGACGGCCGACCACGCGAAGTGGGTGCAGGTCGACTTGGGCGAGCGAACCACATTGGATGAGATCGTCCTCGTGCCCGCGCGGCCCGTCGACTTTCTCGATACGCCGGGCTTCGGCTTTCCGGTGCGTTTTCGCATCGAGCTTTCCGACGATCCCCGCTTCGAGCAAACCACGATCGTACTCGACCAAGCCACCGACGACGTACCGAACCCCGGCGACGTGCCGCTGCGATTGGATCGGTCGATGCTGGGAGACGCCGCGGGTCGGTATGTCCGCGTGACGGCGACGAAACTTTGGAAGCGAACCGACGATTACATCTTCGCTCTCGCCGAGTTGCAGGCATGGAAGGACGGTCGATATCTAGCAGCCGCCGCGAACGTTGAGGCCAAGGACTCGATCGAGGCCGGCCGGTGGTCCAAGCGGTTTTTGGTCGACGGGTTTTCCAGCCGCGCAGCGGTCGATGGCGACAAGGACTTTTTTGCCCGCATCGTCGACGCCGGTTCGTTGCACGCCGAGTTGGCCGGACTGACGCGCGAGCGCGATCGTCTGGCGGCCGAAGCGATACCCGCGCCGCTACGGCGCGATCTCGATGACATGGCCGTGAAGCTGGCGGCCGTGAATCAGTCGCTGGCCGCAATGCCACCGCAGCAGATGGTCTACGCCGCCGCGTCGTCGTTCGCGCCGGAAGGCAGCTTCACGCCCCCGCCCGGCGGAAAGCCGCGCGAGATTCGCCTGTTGCATCGGGGCAGCGTTGGCGCGGCGGGCGAGATCGTCGAGCCGGGCACGGTGCAATGCGTCACGATGCTCGAATCGAAGTTCGATCTGGCCGATCCCGAGAATGAAGGCGCTCGCCGCGCGGCGCTGGCACGATGGATCGTCGATCGCGACAATCCGCTCACGTGGCGGTCGATCGTCAATCGCGTTTGGCAATATCACTTCGGCACCGGCATCGTCGCCACGCCGAACGATTTCGGCCGCATGGGCATAGCGCCGTCGCAT
>JAJDEG010000024.1 GCA_029259895.1 Planctomycetota bacterium | reverse complement strand
ACCGGCACGACCGTCACGTCGCGCGGTGGAAACGCCACGTCCCACGACGCCCATGCCACGACGGCCAAGAAACCGACCAACAGCGCACCCGGTAGGGCGTACCGCGTAAGCACGCGCCGCCGGCCGTGCGCCGCGCCGGTTGGCGCGACGCCGCGGTCGACGGCAAGTTGCGATAGATCGACTTCAGCGGACATACCGCGATTCCTCAACGTTCTAGGGTCGGATGTAGACGCCACTGGCTAGGATCGTGAGATTACCGGCGTCGTCGCGTTTGGCCTTGCCGGCGACGACGACCGTTTGCAGTTCCTTCGCACCGAGCAACGTCTTGGCGTCGCTTTTAACCACGTTTCCCTCGGCGTCGACGACCATCACCAACGCCGCGCCGGTCGCCAGCTTGTCGGTCTCGCAGCAGTAATCCCACGGCGTTTCGCACGAATCGCCGGGTATGTCGCTGCATGCTTTGAGCGACGAGTCGACGATGCGGAACCCCGCCGAACCCTTGAGCCACGGGTCGATCTCTCCGCCGATGCGGCCAATCACCACCACGTCGTCGCCGTGCTTCACCGTCTCGCGAGCCACGATGACGTCTTGTCCGTCCTTCGGTTCGGTCTCCAACAAGAACTTGGCCCCATCGGCCGACGCGCCAGATGACTCCTTCGATTCGCCACCATCCTTCGCGCCGCAGCCAGCGGCCACCAACGAAACGAATAGGGCACAAGCAAAATAAGAACGCTTCATCACGATCCTTCCCTTCAAGAACACTGTTGGTTGGAATTCCGTCTTACAAGTTTGAAAGTACATTTACACCGCCCTCAATCCGTCGACGATTGGCATCCTCAGCGCCCTTACGGCCGGCGGGATCGCGCCGAAGAATCCCAGCGAAATGCCGACGCAGCAACCGATCAACACGGTCATCTGATCAACGCGCAAGTCGAACGCGCCCATCGTGAACCGCACGGATACGCCGTTGACCATCGCGATGGCGATCGCCGTCGCCGCCAAACTGGCCGCCGCGGCCAGCAATACGCCCTCCTGAATGAGGCTGACCACGATCGCCCTACGGGCGAAGCCGATCGTTTGCAGCGTGGCTATCTCGCCGATCCGCCCGAGCACCGCGCCGTAGAGCGTATTCAGTCCCGCGAATGCGCCGGCCCCGGACACGAGCATCACGACGAGCCACGCCAGCCATCGCACCGGGCCGTAATCCTTTTGCAAGCCGGCGTAGTATTCGGTCTCGCGGGCGGTTTGCAATTCGAGATCGAGCCGCTCTTTGCAGAACAAGTCGAGCTCGTCGAAATCGGCGTCGCTTTGCAATCGCACGACGACGAGGCTCAGGTCTTGCCGCTTCATCGCCTGCTGCAATTCGTCGAGCCGGCACCACACCTCGGACTCGATCGCCGCGCCGCCGGCGCTGAATACGCCGCCGATCCGCCACGTGCGGCCCTCGAATTCGATGCTCTGGCCGATGGCAAGTTGTTCGCTCGTCGCGCCGAGCTTCGCGGCCGCCAAGCGACCGACGATCACTTCGCCCGACTTCGGCCAATGCCCCTCGACGATCTGCACGCGATTGCGAACTAGCAACACGGCCGGAACGACGCCGCGGACCAGGCCCATCGTCGGTTCGTCGTCGCCGTGCGGCGTGACTTGCGTGCCGAGATACAGTTCGGGCGAGACGCACTTGCGTCCGTATCGCTGCTCGACGCCGCCGATGCTCGCCGCAATCAAATCGCCGCTGCGCATCGGAATCGACGAGTATTCGAGGTTCTCGCCCATGCCCAGCGAGAACACGACGCCGACGAGCGAATCGCCGCTCACGGCCAGCGTGCGATCCAGCCCGCGAATGAATCCGACCACGCCGAACACCAGCACCACGACCATCGTCAGGCCCGCGAACGTGAGAAACGTCCGCAGTGGGCGACGGAACAAGTTCCGCACGGCGTATTCCCAGGGCAACAGGCGAAAACGAAGCATGAATGGCCGTCGGCGGTGAACGAGGAACCTCGACTCGGCAAGGATTGCGGCGAGCGCGGAGGCGGCGTTGCGTTCTTCGACGTTGGATCGGGCGAGTACGCAACAGTGCGCAACTTCAAACGGAACGACGGCGGATCGGTATTCCGCGCGATCAGCGGCGCGGCGCGAACCGCCGAGAGCGGATGCTTAGCACAGCATCAACGCATGCAGGCGACAGATTTCGCGCCCGGAAAGAATGTCATCGTCGGCAAGCCAGCGGCCGTCGCGGATGCCGGTTTCGGCCGGCACGAGAAACAGCGTTTGCGGCACCAGCGCGAGTACGTCGAGTGCGTGCATTGCGTCGGCGACATCATACGCAACGTGATCGTCAACGACGGCCCCGCCGCAAATGCACTGGCAGGATCCGCCGCAGGGATTGTCGTCGTCGCACGGCCGCGGCGCTGGTCGCGGCACCGGTCGCGACGTCGATTCGTCACCGTTTGGTGAAACCCTCGGCTCCGTTCGCGCGCTGCGGGCCTTGTGGCAACAGCAGCCGCCCGCAATGTGTTCACGCTTCACGTGCGACGCGGCGGCGGCGTCCGATTCACTCGTCTCGACGAGCATGGATCGCAAGAAACAACTCGGCGGGCAGCCAAGCAGCACAGCGATCAGCGACAAATGAACGGTACGTCTGAACATGTTCGGCGAATTTCGGGGCAGCAGCGGCCGATTCCTCAAGCGATCCCTCAATTTTAGGACCGAAAGCCGGCGCGAGCAAGCCGAACATGGCCACTGGCAGGAGTACCGAAGCGAATGGCGCGAATGCCCTCGCTGTACGTTCGGGGGCGTCTCCATCATGAATCCATCACGTTAACCCGGCGTTGCCGTGGCTGGCGTCGGCGTCGATGGCCATGAGCAATCTGCCTGTATGGGGCCGCAACCATCGGATTTGGCCGATGCGTGACGCGGCCTCGCCGGCCGGTTATGCTTGGACGCGATCGACCCTCGCGCACCATGACCCTCAGGCACTATTCGGCTGGGATGAACTCTCTGGCCAGAACGTGCCGCCGCGTCAGGCAATACGCACGAGAACACAAGGCGGCGACCCCGCAACAAAGGAGCATTCGATGACTCAGCCCAGAGCGACGAACGAACGACCCTCGAAGGCGCGAACCCGTCGCGAATTCCTGCGATCGACCGCAGCGGCGTCGGCTGCGACGTTCGTCGCGCCAGCG
>JAJDEG010000230.1 GCA_029259895.1 Planctomycetota bacterium | reverse complement strand
TCCCTTATCGCCAACCGCAGCCCGCGCCAGCCTGACAGTGCTTTGCCCCTTGCCTACGAAGATATTCAGACGCTCTTGCCGATCCGGTGAGGCAGGCGCGGGTAAAGTTTATACTGGTGGTCGAGTCGTTCCCCGCTTGGCCTGACCTGTCGCGCTATGCAGATTCCCAGACACAGGCTCTTGGATCGAATCGCGTTGCTGCCCGTGTGCGCCGCGGGGGTTGTGGAAGTTGCACTCGCTTACCGCGATGGCAATCGGGAGGCTTCTATTGTTGAACTCGTCGTAATGCTTGCACTTGCCGCGATTGCATATGTGACTGCGCCATTCGCGACGGGGACGGAGAAAACGGGAGATTCTCATCGCTTTGTTGCGTTCTTGTTTCTCGCAACGCTATGCGTCTTCTTGATGACCTGCATTCTCGGTCATTTTGTGTGGGAAGAGAGGCTCAGTTGGGCAATGTTGGCGGTGCTTGTCGGAACTGCATTACTCTTGCTTTTCATTCTCGCGCCGGCAACGACGTTGTTCTACTTTGGCTGGGCGCGTAAGGAGAGTAGGGCAAGCCAGTCGGCGTTCGACGACCGTTAAGTAGTCGTAGGGTGGGTCGAACGAAGTGAGGCCCACCCTACATAACTGTCGTTTGCCCGATTCTCCGCGTCGTCATTTGTCCTGTCAGGCAGGCGCGGATTGAGCGAGTGCTGGGTTTAGGAATCCATTGCCGCTTGGCCGGACCTAATGAACTTCTTCTCGAATCGGCGACGACTCGACAACACGACGACCGCAGCACATCCGATCCCGGCCAGCACCATCGACGACGGCTCCGGCACGATGCCGATGTTGGCGATCGGGTAACCTGGATAGTCGAATTCCGTATCGAACCACAGCACGAAAGAGTCTCCCGGCGGACGATCGTCGAGCCGAAGCCGGACGTCGTAGTCGATGCCGTTGCGAAGCGGATACGTTCCAGAGACGTCAACCACCTCCTCGCCGGTGAAGCCGAGCGACAAGAGCCGCTCGGCGACTTCAGCGCCCGTGGCGGACGCGAAGTCGACGTAGATTTCCAGCTCGTCGTGGTGGTAGTTCTCGATGGCGACGCGACTGTACCATTCGCCGTTGGCGCAATACGCGGCATTGCCCGGTCCGTTGGCGAGGTCGATGTGGCGTTCGATGCCGCCTGGCGGAAAGTCGGCCGCACCGGCGGCATAGATGCCCAAATCGGTGCGCCGCAACGATCCCACGACCAGCGCATCGCGGTAGCTGCCGGAAATCGGATCGCCCTGGTCGAGCGTCGAGCCGCTATGCGCAAGATCGGAATCGCCGAACAGCAGGTCGATCGGCTCGCCGGACTTGAGTTGCGTCAGTCGGCCATTTCGAAGGTAGTAGAAAAACTGGTCGGCGCCGAATGAGTCGACGGTGATCGACCCCAGATGAAACGAATTTGACGTAGCGTCGTATCCGGCATCGAGACGTGCGGCATCGGTGGTTCCAATCGACGGCGACGACGACGACTCGCCGCCGGATCGATAAATCAGAAACGGCATCGCCGCCGGTTCGCCCAGCGTGACATTCCAACGCGTCTCGCCCGTGGTCGGGTTCAGTGGATTGGCGATTTCGTTGTCGATGAGCGGCGAATCGAAGTATTCATACGAACTCGTGTACTCGACACCCCAACCGAGTTCGTGAAATGCGTCGTCCTCGGGCAGACCATCGACATTCAACCACAGATGAAGTGTGGCGACCCCGCCGCCCGGCATCTCGACATAGGGAACTTCCCCGGCCGTCGGCCCGAGGCAGCCTTCGTTCGTCGGACCTCGCCGCGAGAAGAACATGCGAGCTTCCGCCGCATGGCCGCCAGTGGCTACCGCGAATGCGATGGTCAGAGCAATGAGGCACGACGCATGGATACGCACCTTGCACACTCCTTGGAATTGGCATCAAGCAGCGACGAGTTAGAACGAGCGGCTGCGTCGCAATCGAACGAGGACCGTAGTATCCCCTTGTCGGGGGCTAGTGTAAAGTATTCATACGCAATGGGCCCAAGCCTTGCAAGTGGCGGGTTAGACGCAATGAGGGTAACGGCGTGCGAAACTTCTTTGTCTTCATTCTCGGCGTCGCCATCGGAATCGGCATCGCCCTCGTCGTAACGTCGTTTCTCACTAATTCCGCCGACGATTCCCCGGCATCGACAACGTTCTCGCACGATCGTGACGCCGGAGATATTCGCACCTGGCAAATCGCGGAACTCTCGGGCGGAGGTAACGGCGAAGCGCTCTTCGCAGTCGTTCGCGAAAAGCACGAATCGCGGATGCCCAACCAAGCGGAACGAATTGACGTCCTACCGCTTACCCTCGGCGAGAGCCGCGGCGAGATCATCATCGGCGGTGTCATGGGCGGCGAGATTCCATCGGCCAAGGTTGCCGTCCAGACGCTCGACGTCCGCGATTGGGCCGCCGTCAGCGTGGAAGACGGCTTGCCATTGCGAATGGTCGTTCGCATTAGCTGGGGTGGCGCTTCGCCTCTTGCTTGGGAAAAGAGTGAGATCCTTGCAGGCAATAGGTTTGCCGGTAGTTCCGAAGTGCGTTCGCCAAAATGGACGAACGGCGAGATGCACCTTTGCAACGTTTTTACCGTATCGGATGAAGAGACGTCGAAATACAGCGTCTTCTTGCGGCGTGGCGATTGACATGCCCACGTTCTCGCAGTCATCCTCGCGTTGACCGCAATTCCCCCACGACGTAGAGTTCCTACGGCCTCGCCGCGCGCATTTCCCCGAATACTGAATGCCGAATCCCGACCCCAGACCCTGCCATGCCCGCCAACGCTCCCGCCGCCGTGCTCGCTGACGTTGTGCTTGCCGATGTCGTGCTTGCGGACGTCGAGGCATTCTGCCAAGCCATCCGGCCCGTCGAGGAACTGTGCTACGTCGAGCGGCGGCATAACGACGAACTCATTCCCCTCGCCAAGAAGCACAACGTCCTCGGCCTCATCGTTCCGCCCGAACTCGGCGGCCGCGGCGTCGACGCAACCGTCTATGCCCAGTGCCTCGTCCGCATCGGCCGCGAAGGCACCGGCGTGCGGACCTTCTTCTCCGGCCACACATCGATCGGCCAATATCCGATCCTCCGCTACGGCAACGAAGACCAGCACCGGCGATACCTGCCCAAGTCTGCCGCCGGAGAGTGCATCCTCGCGTTCGGTCTCACCGAACCCGACGCCGGCAGCAATCCGCTCGAACTCACCACCACCTATCGCCGCGACGGCGACCGCTTCCTCCTCTCCGGCGTCAAATACTTGATCTCCAACGGCAGCATCGCCGACGCCGCGATCGTGTTCGCCTATCCGGCCGACAAGACGGGCAAAGAGCGACGAATGAGCGCGTTCATCGTCGACACCGCCGGCGACACCTTCGTCTCCGAAGAAATCACCGCCAAGCCCGGCATGTACACCGCCGACACCGGCATGTTTGAAATGAGCGACCATCCCGTACCCGCCGCGAACCTGCTCGGTCGCGAAGGCGAAGGCTTTCGCATCGCGATGGGCACGCTCATCTCCGGCCGCTTGAGCGTCGCCGCCGGCTGTGTCGGCGTGATCGAGGACTGCCTCGCCGAGGCAATCGAATACGCCAAGTCCCGCGTCCAACACGGCAAGCCGATCGGTCTGCACCAACTCGTCCAAGAGCACATCGCCGAAATCGAATTGGCCCGCTCCGCATCGGCGGCAATGGTCGCCCGCGCGGCCGAAGCAAAACGCGACTTCGACGCCGATCCAACCAACGAAGACCTGCTCGCAGTCAGCGATCTCGCCGTCGCACAGGCCAAGCTCTTCGCCTCGAACGCCGCTTGGCGCGCCGCCGACCACGCCGTCCAAGTCTTCGGCGGACGCGGCTGGTCCGAACTCTACCGCGTCGGCCGCCATCTCCAAGACGTCCGCGTCTGCCGCATCTACGAAGGCACCGACGAAGTCATCAAGCTCAAAATCGCCGCCGCCCTGTTGGGCAAAGAATGGGCAGCATTTCATTGAGCCGGCATCGGGCGCGTACCGCTACTCTGACGATCAATACAAGTCGTTGTGAGCAGGGGCGTCAACGAACGTGGTGGGAATCGCCCAAGCATACGTCAACCGGTCGGCCACTCGCGGTCGCGCGGGCGTATCGAAGGCAGACTTCTACATCTGCACTTTGTCCAGCAGCCGGCCTGGCGAGCCCATGGCGTTGTAGCCGCCGTCGATGTGGAGGATTTCGCCGGTGATGCCGTCGGACATTTCGGAGAGGAGGAACGCGCCGCTCTTGCCGACTTCTTCGTGGGTGATGTTGCGGGCGAGCGGGGCCATGTGTTCGTAGAGCTTGAGCATGTCGTCGACGCCGGCGCCGCGGCCGGCGAGCGTGCGGAGCGGGCCGGCGCTGAGCGCATTGACCCGCACGCCTTTGGGGCCGAGGTCGTAGGCGAGGTAGCGGACCGAGGCGTCGAGGGCCGCTTTGCAGATGCCCATCACGTTGTAGCCGGGGACGGCTTTTTCGCCGCCGTAGTAAGTCATCGTGAGGACCGACGCTCGCTCAGCGAAGATTTCTTGCGCACCGCTGGCCACGGCGATGAGGCTGTAGGCGCTGATGTCCATCGCCATTTTGAAGCCCTCGCGGCTAGTGTTGATCGTTTCGCCTTTGAGGTCTTCCATCGGCGCGTAAGCGACGGAGTGGAGCAGGAAGTCGATCTGGCCGAATTCGTCCTTCGCCTTGGCCATGACCGTCTTGATGTCCTCGTCTTTGGTCACGTCGAGCGGGACGAGAAACTTCGCCGCCGGATTGCCTTCGAGCAACAGGGCCACGCGATGGCGGTTTCGCTGGCGAGTGTCGTCGGGGCGGTCGGGCAAGTGCGTGAATCCGCACTCGCCGCCGCCGGCCATGATTTGTTCGGCGATCGCCCAAGCGATGGAGTGGTCGTTGGCGACGCCGACGATGAGGCCTTTTTTATTGGCGAAGAGTGTCATGGGGAGCGGGGATTTGGGGGAAGGGGTTCGGGTGATGGGGGCAGTGGACAGGGGGATTTTTATCCGCCTAGCCAATCTGGGAGTTTTCCGGCTGGTGGGAGCTTGATTATGGTGACCGTTTTGATTGCCCGGTGGGCGCGAATTTCTTCTAGGGCTTCGTCCGGCGGTTGGCTGTCTAGGTTGAGCGCGCCGACTGCTTCGCCGCCCGGTTTGTCGGTGGCTCGGCCGACCGACATTTGGGCGATGTTGACGTTGTGGCGGCCGCAGATCGTGCCGATCGCGCCGATGATGCCTGGCACGTCGCGATGCTCGAACAGGAGCAGCGTGCCGTCTAGATATGTTTCGAGCCGATGGCCGCCGAGTTTGACGAGGCGGGGCATGACGTTGCCGAACAGCGTGCCCGCGGCGGCGTACGTGCGGCCGTCGGCGGAGACCTGGGCCGACATCGACGAACTGAACGCGCCGACGTCGGTGGTGCGTTCGCTCTTGAGTTCGATGCCCCGTTCGCGGAGCAGGACTTCGGCGTTGACGATGTTCACGTCTTCGCAGGCGGCTTCGAGCAGCCCGGCGGCGAAGGCGCTTGTGAGCAGTTGCGTTTCTTTGGCCGCCACTTCGCCGCGATAGCGGAGCGAGCAGTTTTGCACGCCGGACTTCGCCCATTGGGCCATCAGCAGGCCGAGCCGATGGGCGAGATTTAAGTAGCCCTTCAAGCCGGCAAGCGTCTTCGGATCGATGGCCGCCATGTTGATGGCGTGGCGAATCGCGCCGGTGGTGAAGAAGTCGATCAGCAATTGCGCCCCTTCGACGGCGACTTGCGTTTGGGCTTCTTCGGTGCTGGCGCCGAGATGGGGCGTGCAGACGACGCCCGGCATACCGAACAGCGGGCTGGTCTTGCAGGGCTCTTCGGCGTAGACGTCGAGTGCCACGCCGGCGATGCGACCGCTGGCGAGCCCTTTGGCGAGCGCCGCCTCGTTGTAGATGCCGCCGCGGGCGCAATTCACGAGCCGCACGCCGGGCTTGAGGATGTCGAGTTCCGGCTCGCCGATCAGATCGCGGGTTTCGTTGGTGAGCGGCGTGTGGACGCTGAGATAATCGACGCGGGGGAGCATGTCGCGGACGTTGGCGACCAGTTCGACGCCGAGTTCTTCGGCGCGGTCTTGGGCTAGGAACGGATCGTAGCCGATCAGCCGCAATTGCAGGGCTTTGGCGATGCGGGCGACGGCCTGACCGATGCGGCCCAGGCCGACGATGCCGAGCGTCTTGTCGGCCAGTTGCGTCCCCATGTATTTGCTGCGGTCCCAGCGGCCCTCGATCAGGCTCTGATAGGCTGGAGCGATGTTTCGCGACAGGGCCATCATCATGGCAATGGCGTGTTCGGCCGTGCTGAGCGTGTTGCCCGTCGGGGTGTTCATCACGACGATGCCGAGGCGCGTGGCGGCCGTGCGGTCGATGTTGTCGGTGCCTACGCCGGCGCGAACGATGGCTTTTAGGCGGCGGTTTCCTTCGAGGGCGTCGGCGGTGATTTTTACGCCGCTGCGGAGAATCGCCCCGTCGAACTCGGCGAGCGTTGCGTGGAGATCCGGCCCCTTGAGGCCGGTGCGGACCTCGTACTCGATACCCGGCGTGGCGGCGAGGAGGTCTAGCCCCTCTTGGGCGAGCGGGTCGAGGACGACGATCTTGTGTACGGCAGCCATCAAGCGATGCACCAACGAGCGAGCCAAACGAACCAAACAACCCAAGGCCGCGAGCGGAACCCAACCGAAGAATCTCGGCAACGGAGCGGCGGCCAAGACCCCTAATCATCCCGAATCCGGGGGCGTTGGCAAGCGGGCGTTGGCGAAGGGGTTTCGCGTTGCGGGAGGAAGGACTGCGGTGGAACTGCGATTGGGGCCGGCAGGCAAAAAAAACGCCCCCGCCAGGAGGCGGAGGCGACGTTGGGATTGTGGAACTGTCTTGCGGACGATTACTGCCGCGATCGCGACGCGATCATTACTCCATGAACAGGTCGTCGGGAAAACGGCGGTCGGCTACGCGGCCGTATTCGTTGGACGAGCGCCGCTGGCCGACTGAGTGCCAGGGGCTGACGTCCTTTAGTTCGGGCATGATTTCGAGCAACTGATCGACGAGCATCTCAGCGAGACGGCCGATCGACTTTTGCTCCGCTCGTTCGCGGATGGCGGCGACCGTTTTCATCACCTTGACCATGCGCGCGCGTTGGAGAACGACGGGCGTGAGCGGCTCGCTGGTGTCGACGAGCAACTCTTGGATCGGCACGTCGAGCACCTGTTGCCACTGGTAGAGCGTGCTTAATTGGATGTCGTTCGATTCGTCTTCTTGTGCCCGCAGGCTGCGGATATCGACGTGCATGCGTCTGGATGCGCTGCGTAGCGAGACGCCTTCGCGCTGACGAATCGTGTTGATGCGATGCATCTGGCGATTGGCTGCGGCCCGTGCCGCGGCGCGGGCCGCAGCCCGTTGGCGGTGAGCCGCTGCGGCTGCGGAAGTTTCCGCAGCACTCGATTGGACGACATCGGCGCGCGCAGCGGCGACCGAATGACCGTTGGGCGTGGACGTGGGGGGCGATGTATCAGCACCACGTTCGCGCGAGTAAACCGAACCCATGACGTGACCCTCCTGGACCGCGATGTTTTTCGCGGGCGCAATTTGAAGGCTTGGGGGAGGAGAGAAGAGAGAAGGGACTCGCGTCGGCCCGCGGCCGCGATTCCGGAGAAGTCGTTGCGCTAACGCGCGTTGGAGCGTCGCCCACCGCCCAACGCGGCCGAGACGTGCACGTCGTTCTATACGACAATAATCGATGCATGTTCGGCGCCTTTTCCGGAAACAACCGCGGCGCATGCGCCGCGCGAGATTTCGACAGCGAACGACGGGTTCGCAGTCGAATGCCTGTTCTCTGTTCCAGAAATAGCGCACGCCACGGCAACTTGTACCGCGGCAATGCATAGCACAACTACAAATCGTTCACCGCGAAGGTGAACCCACAGATTCCATCTATCGGTCCCAATACGATAGGAAGGACCGTTTCCGCCAGTCGAACGCGTCAAGACATAAGGATGTGTTGACCTGTCGCGTTCAGAGCAATGTTAGGAATGGCCCCGACGATGGACAAGCCGCGGTTTCGCGGTTGCGATGCCAAAGAAATGACGCCGAGCGTAATTCGGTAACGCGTGGGCGAAAAAAAATACAACGTGCGTTGACTTCGGTTGCGTGGAGCGCGTTGGCGACGCGCTTTTTGATGTCGCTTTTGGGAAGCGCTGCTTCGTCGACACCGGGAGAATAGGAAACGATAAACGACGGAAAAACGCGAGCAAAAATCGCAGGTTCCGTGAGATTTGTCACCGGCGGGATTCCGTCAACCGCGTCTACTGGAACAACGGCGAAGGGCGCTCGCAAAGACTCATGCCACCACCATCCTGCATAGGGGGTCGCGCTAGGGTATCGAGCACGCCGATGTCGCAGCGGGGGGTGGGGAATGGCGGGGTGGACACTTTGGCGGCGCGGTTTTTTGCCGCTTCGGCGGGGAAGCGCGGGTGGGATTGGCTGCGAGGTGTTTGGGATCGAGCGGTGTTTGGCTGGTGGGCCTCACTTCGTTCGACCCACCCTACATTGCCGCATCGAGGTGCCGCGTCGCGTTTGGCCGAGCTGACGTTAATCGATTGCCGTTGCGGGGCGACGGCGGCGCGGCTGGGCCTTGGCCGGTTTGGCGGCAGTATTGGCGGCGGTGTTGGCACCGGTGGTTGGCGCGGCTTGGGCATTGCCGACGGTCGATCCGCTGGTCGTACTCCAGAGACTGGCTAGAGTGGCGGCGTCGAGCGGCGCGTCGGATGCGTGAACTAGGACGACGTCGCCGCTGGATCGTTGGCGGCCGGTGGCGATGGCCTGTTCGACGCCGCGGGGGGCGCTGTGGCGGACCACTTCCACCTGGGGGTACCGACGGGCGAGGTTGCGGGCTACTTCGTGCGTTTCGTCGGTCGAGCCGTCGTCGATAATGACGACATCGAACCGGTCGGAGATCTCCGGGAGGACATCCAACACGCGTTCGACTTGGGATTCCAGCCCTCGTTGGGCATTGCAGACGGGGAGCAACAGACTGAGCGATGCGGCCAAGTTAGATTCTCCTGCTCGGCGAGAGCCAGTTTCCGCCGGTCGTGATGGCCGGCGGTGGTGCGCGGTGCGGGCGGTTGCCTGGTCCGACACTGCGCACGCTGCTGGTTGATCGGCAAACGAAAGCGAGGTGCTTCAGTGCAGCGGCCGAAATAACGATCTTTGGCGACGATGCGGTTCTACGGGTAAGTCGCGTCGATTGCTGTGTACGGGGAACATGCCCTGGGGCGGGTAATCGGAGCGGCGGACGGAACGCGCGGGGCGGTTGTAGCGGTTGGCGGCGCGATTGCAGTTGGCGTTCGTGTCGGCCGAGTGCTGGCGAAACCGGGGCGTCCGTCTACACTTGAGGTATTCACTTCGTCGCTTTCACATCGCCGAGCGGGGCGTTCGGGCCTAGTTGGGGCACGTCGACGCAATCCGCATTCGAGCGTCCCGCGTGCCCGCCAAGGGGAGATGGTCGCCATGTCCGACAAATCCGACGCTGCCGAAACGCCGGACACACCGGTTACGCCCGTCGCGCCCGAGGCGGCAAGCCCGTACGTGTTCACGAGCGAATGCCGTGCGCTGCTCGACGTTTCCGGCTTGAGCGAGGCCGAGGCGATCGAAGCGTTCGAGCGGCGCGACGATGCGATGGTCGTGCCGAGCGTGCCGGCGCGTCTTTACGGCGTGCAATGGCTTGAGTCGGGCGAGGCGATCTTCACGAGCGGCGAACTGACGCGGATGGAGTGGCGCGTCGATCGGAGCGTGCCGGCGGAGATAACGATACACATGGCGTTGCGGCTGCGGCCAAAATTGCCGGTCGGAGCGATCCGCAAGGGAATGCCGATGGACGCCGTGTGGGGACGTATCGCCGAGAGTTTCGGCGTGCCGGTGACGTGCCACAAGAAGACAGGCTCGTTCGCCCGCTATACGGGCCGTTGGGATGGGAAGCCGCCACGATACGAATCGGCGGACGACGATACGATCGTCGTCGACGGCGGATTTGAGAAGTCGCGCGACAGCGTGAAGTACGTGTGGGCGCTGTCGACGAACAAGTATCGCGATTGGTGGAACGATCGTGGATCGGACGCTGCTGGATCGTTTGGCGCGGGGCTGTTCGATTCGCCGGACGCGGGAGAGCTCGACCTGCCACGGGTGGTGTTTGCTCGCATGGCACCGGCGAAGCTGTCGCAGAAAATTGTCGTGCGGGCGGACATTGGCGAGGCGACGGTGCGGTTGGTTTGCTCGCGGGCGTCGTTGGTCGACATCGACGATCCGCCTTTCTTTCATCCGCGCATGAAGTGCCTGCACGTATTCGGCGCGGAGCTGCTCGAAGGGGACGATCTGCCGAAGCAGCTAACGGGCAAAGAGTATGTGATTCCGATTCACTTCGTTACCGATTTGCGGCCAGGGCCGCAGGTGTTTCTGGCGAACGAAAATGCCGCGCCGCGATCGGCCGTGCTGCCCAACGACTATAAGCCGGGCAATCGCATGAGCCTGAAGATGATCGAGATGCAGTTGGCCGAGTGGACGGAGCCGGCGGCGGGAAAAACTTCCTAAGATTGCGCGTTGAAATCAGGCCAGCGGGTGTGGTAGGAAGACGGCCTGGCTCGGTCGCTCTCGCCGACGTTTCGCAGGCCGCTCGCACCGCTGGTTCGCCGACTCGTGGGCGCGGGTTGGCGAAAAACGATTCGGCGGGACGCAGTTACCGTTTTTTCGTAGACCGCACTGCGGTCGCGGGTCGCGCAAAACGGGGCCGACCGCGTGGGCCGGAAGGGGGATTTTGTGAGCGCAGCCCCTGGGGCCCCCCAGCGATTCGTTCGACAAATCGGTCGCCCCGCGGGGCGTTTGTTTTCGGGTCGGAGCGAAGATCGCGCAAGGATATTTTGCTGAATTGCGTTAGTTCGAAGAATCTTTCGGAAAATTGGCGGTGGTCTGGCCGGTTTTTCGGTAGGAGGTGCGAAGCCGTCGGGGCAGCGGCGAAATTGGACATGTGGGGCGATCCGTTTGCCCGTGAGCAATGCGAAGCGTGTGACGGCGTTGGCCGGTGAGCTTCGCCAACGCAATATGTCGCGAAACGGTCGGAAACTGCTGGCCGCGAGACGGATGGTTGCCGCCGGGCGTTTCTTGCATTCGATACGCCTTGCAATTACGCTAAGATAGGTAAATTCGCTTGTCTTAGCCTTGGCCCTTTCGAGGAGGCTCTTTTCATGGTCGTCGGGAACAAGAAGTCTATTTGCCGCTCGCTCGTGCGGGCAGGCCTGGCCGTGGTGTGCGCCGCGGCCGTGTTGTACGGTCCGCAGGCGATGGCCGGCGGCGGATTGGGTGGTGGTGCGGTGGGCGGCGTGCGCGTCGACATCGAAGGCGTGATCTCGAACGTCGACGCCACGGGTTTGGCGACGCTTCGCAAGGCTCGTGAAGAAGCTTTGCAAGCCGTGCCGAGCGATATCGCGAAAGCGTCGGACTTGCGCAAGGTTTCGCTTCGCAAGTTGGCCGAAGCGATCGCCGCGCATCAAGACAAGCGAGCCGGCGCGCCGCTGACCGACGATTTCAACTATCTCGCCGGGTTGCAGCGGATCCAATACATCTTCGTCTATCCCGAGCAGAAGGACATCGTGATCGCCGGTCCCGCGGCGGGCTGGAAGATCAACGCCCAGGCGGAAGTGGTGGGCACGAACACGGGCCTGCCAGTGCTGCGACTCGACGATTTGCTCGTCGCGCTGCAAACGGCGGAGCAAGCCCGCGAGACGATGATTAGCTGCTCGATCGATCCGACGAGCGAAGGCATTCAGCGGCTCAACGCTTTCTTGGGCAAGCAGAAGGTAATGAACGCCGGCGTGAAGGAAGGCGTCGAAGCGAGTCTCGGCAAACAGACGGTGACGCTCACCGGCGTGCCGCCGACGAGCCGTTACGCCCACGTCATGCTGGCGGCCGACTATCGTATGAAGCGATATGCGATGCATCTCGAAGCGGCGCCGGTCAAGGGAATGCCGAGCTACTTGGAATTGCTGCGCAGTTCCCGCAGTAAGCCGCCGGCCGATCTTTCGCCGCGATGGTGGATCGAGGCCGACTATCAGCCGCTGCTCACGGACGGCGAAGGCATGGCTTGGGAAATTCGTCCCGGCGTGAAGGTGATGAGCGAAGACGAGAAGCGTGACGCCGCGGGCAACGTCAAAGGAACGGGCCGCGTGAACGCGTTTGCAAAGAAGTGGGCCGACACGATGACGGCCAAGTACAAAGAACTGGCGGCGAAGGAATCGATCTTCGCCGATCTGCAAAATTGCATGGACCTGGCCGTCGTGGGCGCGTTGATCTCGAAAGAGCGGCTCGCCGAAAAGGCCGGCATGGACATGGCCATCTACACCGACAACCAGCGGCTGATGGTCGACGGCCTGCCGATGCCCAAGCACGTGCGGACGGAAGTCAGCATGGCCAAGAACGGCCGCGAATGGATGATCACGGCGTCGGGCGGCGTGCAGTTTCACTCTTGGAGCGTAACCGGCAAGCAGGAAACTTCAGCGGCCACGAAGCAGGCCCGCGAGGCGGCTGCGGCTGGCGCGAACTGGTGGTGGGACTGAGGAACAGGCCGGAGGCTGTAGGCTTGAGGCTGTAGGGATGCGGGCTTTGGGAGCTTACTGCCGAGGTTTGAAATGCAAAGCACGCAGGTTGCTCGATCGGGCGGCCTGCGTGCTTTTTTCTTTTGGCGGCTTGAGCGAGGTGCTCGCTGATGATTCAGCCAAGCCGATTTGTTTGCCGGTACGAGTTCTTCGTCCGATCCGATTAGCCAAGGCCATGTGGAAAGATTCTGCCCCGGCTCCGTCGATTTCCGCCAAAACGGGTTCCGTTTCCTTGATTCCTTCGCCGCTGAGTTTATGCTGAATGTTGGGCTTTTCTGGGCCGCGCTGGCCCGTCTTGCCACCTTGCATTTCGCGTTTTCGTCACGTCTTCGGGTTGCGCGGCTGGGATCTTTCCGCCGTTGTACTTTCCGTCGATCCGTACATTTGCACCGCTAATGATCAAATCCGTTACCGTCCTTTTCTCGCTTGCGCTCGCTCTGTGCGCACCCGGTTCGGGCGATGCCTGGGCTGCTGGCGTTTACGGCGCTACGTCGATCGACACTTCCGCGTTTGCATTGGGGCGGGCGCGGTTGAACGTCGTTTTCTTGGAGAGCGATGGCTCGATCGACGTCGACCAAGAGAATTGGACGCCGTCGCAGCTTAACGCCGTTCGCAGCGAAGTGGGCGAGGCGACCACGTTTTGGGAAGGGCTGACGGAAAATTATCATCCCAACGCGCGGCTGCAATTCGACGTGAACTACGTCAATGACGGCGTTCCGGTGACGACGGGATACGAGCCGATCCGGCGGGCGAGCTTTCAGGATTCGTTCTGGATCAACGACGCGATGGCCGATCTGGGATACGCCGGCGGGAATCATTTCGACAACGTGCGGGCGTTCGACAACGACCAGCGATTGGCCGGCGACACACATTGGGCGACGACGCTGTTCGTGGTGAACGACGCGGTGGATGCCGACAAGCGATTCTCGAACGGCCAGTTCGCCTACGGCTACATTGGCGGGCCGTACATGGTGCTGACGTATTCAAATTTCAATTGGGGCATCGACCGGTTCAACCGCGTGCTGTCGCACGAGCTAGCCCATTCGTTCTTTGGGCTGGATGAATACGCGGGGGCGGGCAATCGGAACAACGAGCGGAGCGGGTATCTTAACGGCGTCAACGGCAACGCGGAACTGAACGCCCAGGGTCAGACGGTCGTGTCGCCGCAGCCCAATGCATTGATGCTGAACAACACGCTCGATCCGAGCAACTTTACCGACGTGCAACTTGGCCACCGCGACACGGACGGGGACTCGATACCGGATATTCTAGATACGTTTCCGCTGCTTACCGGCGGGGAAGTGGGAAGCGATCCGCAGGCTGGGCGGTTTGAGTTCTTGGGAAGCACGATGGTGACGTCGCTACCGAACTTGAATACGAACCAGTTGGGCTTTAGCAGCTCGGGCGCCGAGATGACGATCAATTGGATCGCCGCGGCGCAGTATCGAGTCAACGAAGGATCGTGGATCGAGTTCGCGGCCGCCGACGGGGCCTACGACGATCACATCGAGCCGCTGTCGCTGTCGCTCGTTGGGCTATCCGCGGGCGACTACACGATCGACATTCGGACGTTCAACAGCGTAGACAACGCTTCCGTTCCGTTGCGGTTCGCGTTTCAATCGACGGCGGCGGTGCCGGAGCCGGCTGCGGCGCTGATGGTGCTGGTGGGCGCATTGCCGCTGGCGTGGCGAGCGCGACGTCGACGTTGACAGTGACGGTGCCGGCGATAGCCGTTCGCACGAGACGTCAATTCCACTCGAGGCCGACGCGCATCCAGCCTTCGTCGGCGGGCTTGCTGTTCTTGACGTAAGCAGGCATGACCGCGCCGTTGTAGTTGACGTTTACACGCGTGCCGGAGGGGGGCACGTCTTCTTCGGCGAACAACAACGCAATGCCGCTGGACGATTCGTCGACGACGTGGGCGGTGGCGCGGAAGAGCGACGTCACGACGACCGCCGAAGCTTGCGGCGGAAAGCGTGGGTTGCGGCGTCGATTGGCGCTGGCCGTGCGGGCCTTCTTACTCTTCGGGTTACTCTTCGACTTTTTCGGCATGCGCGACTGGCTCCCGGGGTTGGCGGCCAGGGTGTTGATGCGTCCGCTACAAGTGTGCGTCGCCGTGGGCAGCGGGGACTGAAATGTTTTCGGTGGAAACCGTGCAGCGGCAACCGAGGTGCGACGCGATGTGACGGCCGTAGCAATTCTGCCGGCGAGCTACAGGCGGCGAACGTGATATCCGCCGTCGACGTTGAGACAATCGCCCGTGCTGAACGGGAAATGGTCGGCGACGAGGGCGGCCACGGCTTTGGCAACGTCCGCGGGTTGTCCCCAACGGCGGATGGGCCACGCTCCGTCGGCGATGAGGGCGTCGTATTTGGCCTTAACCGGGGCCGTCATGTCGCTCTCGATCACGCCGGGGCGGATTTCGTAGACGCGGATGTTCTCATCGGCCAAGCGGGCGGCGAACAACTCGGTCATCATCCGCATCGCCGACTTGGCGATCGAGTAGTCGGCCCGATCGGTCGACCCAGCGTAGGCCGAGACGGAGGAGATGTTGACGATCTTGCCCTGCGAAATGGCGTGAGAGCGAATCAGGCGGACCATTTCGCGGGCGGCGGCCTGACTGAGAAAGAACGGACCCTTAAGATTCGTGTCGAAGACGAGATCCCAGCTTTCCTCGGTGGCGTCGAGCAAGTCGCGGCGGCCGGGCGACGTGATGCCGGCATTGTTGACCAACACGTCGAGCCGGCCGTAATGGCGCAGCGTCTGCTCGACTAATCGTCGACGGTCTTCGGCAAGGGCGACGTCGGCCTGGATGGCGATGGCTGCGCCGCCAGCGGCAACGATTTCGGCGACCGACTCTTCGGCCGCGGCGGCGTTGCGGACGTAGTTCACGACGACAGTATGGCCGAGGCGTGCGAGCTCGACGGCAATCGCGCGGCCAATGCCCCGAGAAGCGCCGGTGACGACGGCGACTGGAACGGCCGCGGCCGTGGCGGCGGATTGATTCGTCATGGCTGGCATGTCCGGCGGATCACGGTTCGCGGACGGCCTCGATGCCGCTAAGGATCGGTGCGCGAGACGTTACGGACTTCAGTTCGACGCTGAGAATGTCGGCTACGGTTACGCCGGAAATCTCTCGCGTGACGCCACGTTGGGCTCCGCCAGCGGCCGCCGCGACATCGAAGCGTTCGAGGACTTTGCGGCCCTGGACGTAGACGTCGAAAACGCGCTCGCCGGGCGAGAGCGACTGCGGTTCCGCGAAGTGGAGGCGGACGGTATAGCGCGGCGCGCCGCCAGCCGAGGCGGGCGGGGCGGATTCGCTGGCCAGCCGCACGATCAAGCGAGGCGCGTCTTTCGATTTACCGTCGAACGACGTGGCGACTCGCTTGCCGCGGCCCGAAACGATGAACGCCAGCGCGTTGCCCGATTTCCATCCGGCACGCGCGACGATCGACGCGACGATCTCGGAGAGGTCGACGGTGCGGGGGTGTTCGTCCTTGTCCCACTTGGCCGGCCTCCATTCGACGGCCGTCTTCGTGCGTCGGCGGCTCGAAACGTTGCGCTCATCGGTCGTAAATGGGGCGGCGTCGTCAGTATCTTCACCTTGAACGATCAAATTGGTCGCATCGTCGCCTTTTTCCTCGGAGGTAAACTGAATGTAGGCTTCTTCAATCTTCGCACCGGCGGGGATTTCGACGTCGGCAAACCGCAATCCGACGACCTGGTCGTCCTTG
>JAJDEG010000229.1 GCA_029259895.1 Planctomycetota bacterium | reverse complement strand
CAATTGGCGCGCGATTTCGGCCGCCGATGAGAGACCCACCGCACAAAGAGCGGACTGCTTAGGGCTGCTCCGGTTAAGGCCTGACCCGGTTCACAGGACTCCCTCGCGGGGGCCTCTCATCGGCGGCCGAAACGTTCCGCCTGACCGTTATTTGTAAGCCCTCGTCCACGGGGCGTCAAAGGGGCTGAAATCCAAGCGGTCGATACCGACGTCGGCGTCGCTCCTTCGATAAGCGAACGCAATTCCGTAATGGCTAGCGTGGATTCGGCTTTCTCCCAGAAAAATCGTTTAGAATATTGACTTCGCCCGCCTCTCGTATGACAACGTTTGGTTCTAGAAGTCTGGGATCGTTTTGGCAACCTACGTTTGTTGGCTGCGAGTCGGTGCCGGACCGGTCGTCGAGTCGCTTCCTATTCCTCGCTTCTTAGTCTTAGGGAGATTGCATCATGGTTTCAGCACCCCACCTTGCTTGGCGGTCGTTCGCGGCTGCGAGCTTTGCCGTCGCGTTCATTCTGCTGGCACTTCAACCGGCAATCGCTCAGGAGAAGAAGCCGAACATCGTCATCATTTGGGGTGACGACGTTGGCCAGTCAAACGTCAGCGCGTATTCGATGGGGTTGATGGGCTATCGCACGCCGAACATCGACAGTATCGCCAAAGAGGGCATGATCTTCACCGACTACTATGCCGAACAAAGCTGCACGGCCGGTCGGTCATCGTTCATCACGGGGCAACACGGCTTGCGGACCGGTCTGACCAAGGTCGGCCTTCCCGGCGCGACGCTCGGATTGCAGAAGGAAGACCCGACGATCGCCACGCTGCTCAAGGCGCACGGTTACGGAACCGCACAGATCGGCAAGAATCACCTCGGCGATCGCAACGAGTTCCTGCCTACCGTCCACGGCTTCGACGAGTTTTACGGCAATCTGTATCACCTCAACGCGGAAGAGGAACCTGAACTGCCGGACTATCCGAAAGATCCAGCGTTTCGAGCGAAGTATGGACCGCGCGGCGTGATGGATTGCAGGGCAACCGACGTCGACGATCCAACGGTCGACCCGCGCTTCGGCCGCGTCGGCAAGCAGACAATCAAGGACACTGGTCCGCTCACGAAGAAGCGAATGGAAACGATCGACGACGACATTGCCGAGCGATCGGCGGACTACATCAAGCGGCAAGCCAACGCCGGCAAGCCGTTCTTCATCTGGGTGAACTTCACCCACATGCATTTCCGAACGCATCCCAAGCCGGAAAGCGTCGGCCAGTCGGGCCGGTGGCAGAGCCCCTATCACGACACAATGATCGAACACGATAAGAACGTGGGAACGGTTCTCAAGGCGATTGAGGAAGCCGGAATTGGCGACGACACGTTCGTCATGTACAGCACGGACAACGGCCCGCACATGAATTCGTGGCCCGATGCGGCCATGACGCCATTCCGTAACGAAAAGAACTCCAACTGGGAAGGCGCCTACCGCGTGCCGTGCATGGTTCGCTGGCCGGGCAAGATCAAGCCGGGCAGTGTCTCCAACGAAATCGTCGGGCATCACGACTGGTTTCCGACGCTGCTGGCGATGGCCGGCGACGCCGAAGTCAAAGAGAAGCTCATGAAAGGCCAGAAAGTCGGAGACATGAACTATAAGGTCCATCTCGACGGTTACAATCTCGTGCCGTATCTCACGGGCAAAGCGGACAAAAGCCCGCGCGAGTCGTTCATCTATTGCAACGACGACCAGCAGGTCACCGGACTGCGGTTCGACAACTGGAAGCTGGTCTTCATGGAGCAGCGGGCCCGCGGCACCTTACTCATCTGGGCGGAACCGTTCACCACACTCCGCATACCGAAGATCTTCAATTTGCGGACGGACCCGTACGAGCGAGCGGATGTCACCTCGAACACCTACTACGACTGGCTGATCGACCATGTCTTCCTGCTGGTTCCTGCGCAGGATTACGTCGGAAAGTTCCTGATGACGTTTAAGGAGTTTCCACAACGGCAAAAGGCCGCCAGCTTCAACCTGGACGAAGTCATGGAGAAGCTGAAAGAGGGCGGCGGGAGTAAATAGCTCGCGACGCCGAAATCGCCGGTCCATGCCGGGCGTCTCGTCGCGGGACGCCCGGCTTTTCTTTGTCAAGGTAATCGGAGTGCTTCGATGCGCCGCTTCGTCGTGTTGCTGGGGATTGTCTGCTGTCTGAGTGGGGCTGCATCGGTAGCGGCCGCGGAGCCACTTCCGTCGTGGAACGACGGCGGTTCCAAGACGGCGATCGTTGCATTCGTCGAGAAGGTGACGGCGAAAGACTCGCCGGACTTCGTTTCGGCGGCCGAGCGGATCGCCGTATTCGACAACGACGGCTGTCTGTGGGCCGAGCAGCCCGTCTACTTTCAGCTTCAATTTGCCATCGACCGCGTCAAGCAACTCGCGGCTGGCCATCCCGAGTGGAAGACCGAGCAGCCGTTCAAGGCCGTGCTCGATGGCGATCGTAAGGCGCTGGTGGCGGCGGGCGAGGAGGGCGTGCTGAAGCTGGTCATGGCTTCGCACGCCGGAATAACGACCGAGGAATTCGCCGCCGTCGTGAAGGACTGGCTACGCACGGCAAAGCATCCGCGATTCGATCGGCCGTATTCCGAACTCGTGTATCGGCCGATGCTGGAAGTCTTGTCGTACCTGCGGGCCAACGAATTCAAGACGTACATCGTCTCCGGCGGCGGCGTTGACTTCATGCGAGTCTTCGCCGAGGAAGTCTACGGCGTCCCGCCCGAACAAGTCGTCGGCAGTTCGATCGCGACGAAGTTC
>JAJDEG010000228.1 GCA_029259895.1 Planctomycetota bacterium | reverse complement strand
GGCCAGTGGTACGATCACAAGCATAGCGACCCGGGGCGACTGGGAAAGACGCCGTACGGATTGCCGGAGTTGTTCCGCGAGGCGATCGTGGACGCTCCGCTGGTGGCGAATCCCGGTTGCTATCCGACGTCGGCAATCATCGCACTGGCGCCGCTGCTCAAGGCCGGACTGATCGAACCGCGCGATATCATCGTCGACAGCAAGAGCGGCGTTTCCGGCGCGGGCCGTTCGCCGAAGCTGACGACGCATTATCCGGAATGCAACGAGAGCGTATCGGCGTACAACGTCGGCCGACATCGGCACACGCCGGAGATCGATCGCATTTGCTCGCTGGCCAGCGGTAAGTCGGTAGAAGTCATTTTCACGCCGCACCTGATTCCGATGGATCGCGGCATTCTGACGACGACTTATTCGCGGCCGACAAGCGACGTTTCCGAGGACAAGCTTTTTGAAACGCTCCGCACGTTTTACGCCGACGAGCCGTTCGTCCGCGTCGTCGAACATTTGCCGGGCACGAAGGATACGGTCGATACGAATTTCGTCGATGTGACCCTGCGGCTGGTACGTGGGCGCGTCGTGACGATCAGTTGCCTGGACAATTTGATCAAGGGTGCTTCGGGTGCGGCCGTGCAGAATTTCAATTTGATGTTCGGGTATCCGGAGACGACGGCGCTGTAATCTAGCCCTCGCTCGTTGCTCGTCGTTAAGCCAATGCGTCTGAAGTATCGATAGCAAGGATCGCCATGCCTCTCTCCATCCCCGCCGGGTTTCGACTGGCCGGCGTTCACGCCGGCATTAAGCGGAATCCGAACAAGCAGGATATTTCGTTGATCGTGTCCGACGTGGCGGCCGTGGCGGCCGGCGTTTACACGCGGAACAAAGTGTTCGCCGCGCCGGTGGCGCTGGATCGCGAGCGAACGCCGGGCGAAGGGTTTCGGGCGGTCGTCGTCAACTCCGGCAACGCCAACGCTTGCACGGGCGAACGCGGGCTCGCCGACGCGGCGGAGATGACGCGATTGGCCGCGGCCGTCGGCGGCGCTCGCGAGAATGAAGCGCTGGTGCTTTCGACCGGCGTGATCGGTCAGTTTTTGCCGATGGACAAGATCGCCGCCGGCATCGACGCGGCCGCCGCGAAGCTCGACCGTAGCGACGAGATGGTCGTGGCCGCCGCGCGCGGGATGATGACGACCGACACCGTCCACAAGCTGTCGGGGCGGAGCGTGCAACTCTCGTTCGGGGCCGCGCACGTGCTGGGCATGGCCAAAGGGGCGGCGATGATCGCGCCGAATATGGGGACGATGCTGGGCCTGGTGCTCACCGACGCGCCGCTGGCACCGGCGCAGGCGCAGGAAATGCTTTCGGCGGCGGTCGTCGACACGTTCAATTGCATCAGCGTCGACGGCCACATGAGTACGAACGATACGGTGTTGCTGCTGGCCAACGGTGCGGCGCGGTCCGGCGGATCGTCTTTGGTCACGGCGCGCGAGCCGCTCTCTGGGGCGGACTTGGATGCGTTTCGCGCGGCGCTGCACGACGTTTGCGCGGAGTTGGCCAAGGCGATTCCGGCCGACGGCGAAGGGGCGACGCATTTGATTACCATCGACGTGACCGGTTGCCGAACGCGGGACGACGCACATCGGATCGCCAGGAGCGTCGCCGATAGCCCGCTGGTGAAGACGGCAATTGCCGGAGCCGATCCGAACTGGGGGCGGATCGTTTCGGCTGCCGGGTATGCGGGGGCCGACTTCGATCCGCTGGACGTCGAGTTGACCGTCAACGGTTTCTTGCTCTATCGGGGCGGCGCGCCGGTCCAATTCGATGCGGCGGCAGTGTCGCAGTCGATTCGCGAGAAGCGCGACACGAGCATCGCGCTCAAGCTGACGGCCGGATCGGGGGCGGTGAGATTTTGGACGACCGACCTGACGGCGGAATACGTGCGGCTGAACGCGGACTACACGACGTAGGCCGTGGGGGTTTCGGCGACGCGCGATCGCGGTGACGGAGTTGCTACACAGTGGCGCTATTCAAGTGGTGCTATTCAGTGGAATAGCTGCCCGCGCCGATCTTGTAGGCCGTTACGACGGCCAATGCGGCCCACAGCAAATCCCAAGGCCCGAACGATTCCTCAAACGCGCGTCCTTGCAGGCCAGCGGCGAATTCGTCGACGGCTTGCTTTCGGAGATCGTCAAGTTCTTGTTTTTTCTTATCTCGCTCGTCGGGCGTCAATTGGTTCCACTTACGTTCCGCTTCCGCCCAAATGTCCTGCGGATAATCTTCCTTGCTTTCCGCATCGACGAGCGTCTTGGCGCCTGGCCAGCGGACGGGCTTGTTTTCCTGCATTCGCAATTCGACGATTTCGTCAGCGAATTGGACGACCATCGATTCGTCCGTAATCTTGGCGCCATCGAGCATGACGGCGATCTCTTGCTTGGCGTCGGCGACGTGAAGCCAGACGACGGCGAATTTCGCTCCGGCGATGCATGCGACGGCGATGACGGCCGCAGCGACGCCCTGCGCCGCGCTCTCCTCGATACCGGCCCGGTAGGCAAAGTACCGCAGCCCCGCACCTGATAGAAATCCGATGCCCTAGGCGATATAGCCGACTTCGTAGCCGCTATAGTAGCCGACGAGTATCCAGATAAGTGCTCCCGCCAAACCGCCGGCAACTCCGCCCAAGAACGTGCTGATGCCCATCGGCGTACCCTTTCCCATCGCGTGAGTGAATGTACTCTACCTAACGTGACGAAGCTTAAGCCAAGTTTCGCGCGAAAGCAATCCCGACCGGACACGCGAGCACAGGCGCCGGATCGTTGGGCGGATGGATGGGTGCAGGGATTCTGGCAACGTTGGTCCGGCTTGCTTGACGACGATGGCCAGAGTGGGACAGGATGGGCGTTTTTCGGAGATGTCATGGCGCGAGATTCACGGGATTCATTGGGCTGCGGCGGGCCGGCGGGCGATTACATCGCGCGGTGCCGGGAGTTGCTCGACGTTGTGGCCGGTCAAGGGGATAAGATCGCCTTGGCGGCCGATTGGTTCGCAGAGTCGATCTTGGCCGGGCGGATGGTGCATCTGTTCGCCGCCGGGCACAGCCGCATCATGGTCGAGGAAATGTGGCCGCGGTACGGCTCGTTTCCCGGCTTTCATCCGATCGTCGAGTTGTCGCTGACGTTTCACAACCAAGTGGTGGGTGCGAACGGGCAGCGGCAGGCGATGTTCCTGGAGTCGGTGTCGGGGCTGGCCGAACGGATCTTGCGGAATTTCGATCTGTCGCCGAGCGATTCGGCGCTGGTGATTTCGTCGAGCGGGTGCAATACCGTGCCGATCGAGATGGCGCAGTTGTTTCAGGCGCGAGGGATTCGCGTGGTGGCGATGGTGAGTTTGGCACACAGTTCGGCGAGCACGACGAAACATCCGCAGGGCAAGAAGCTGACCGACTTTGCAGATCTCGTGCTCGATACCGGTGCGCCGGTGGGGGACGCGATGGTGACGGTCGATGGCTTGGACACGCCGGTGTCGCCTGGTTCGACGGTCGGCGGCTGCGTGTTGGTGAACGCGATCAAGGCGGAAGTGGCGGCGCGGCTCGCGCGGGCCGGGTCGCCGCCGAAGGTGCTGTCGGCGGCGGCGACGGTTGGGGCGGATCGGTGCCGCGAACTGTTCGAGGCCGCCTACGACGAGCACGCACACCGGTTGGCGAAGCTGTACGCGAACGTTGGTAAGTGACGCTCTTTCTGCGCGCGAGCGGTCCAGCGGCGCTTTCCTCGTTGCCGACGCACCTGCGGAATTCGCCGTTCTTTTCGGCGGAGATTATTGGCAGTAGAAATCAGGCCAGTGCCGCGGATGGACTGCTCGCTTGGATTGTCTTTAGCGGACTGTGTTCCGTTCGCGAATCGAGAATATCAAGTCGTTGTTTATTTGATGCAGAGGACGCAGAGGTCGCGCGGAGTTCGCAGAGAAGGGGTGGGGAAGAGAGTGCGTTGCGATGCCTGCGCTTAGAAATGCGACGGGTGTTATTCGGCAATTTGTTGCAATTCTTTTTTTCGCTCCCGCGATCTTGCCGAAACGTTTGTTGCATGGCGACCGGCGGCGGAGGTTTGTTAACACGCCCCCTGGCGCCCCCTAGCGATTCGCTAACAAACCTGGCGCGACGCGGCTACGCAGATTGCGCACGTCTCGCCGATTCGGCACTTGGGTCGGGGTGGTCGTCAAGAGAATACTTTGACGTCGATTCCGTGACGCGGTCACGTGGGCGGTGCAAGTGCCGGGACCGTTGCACGACACTGGTCGGGAAATCGCGCCAGCACGTTTCCGTCGCGATTAGGTCGTCAGCTTGGCCACGACCGCTTCGAGAAACTTGGCGAGGCTATCGGACGACAGCAGTGCGTCTTCCTTGAGTCGGTAGAGATCCTTGATGCTGGACGGGCGTTTGAAGAGTGCGCCGGCGACTGCGCCGAACTGGCCGGCGAGCGACTTTTGCTTGATGAGGTTGCTGACCTCGGCGGGGAGGGCGTCGTCGACGGCGTCGCTGACGATGCGGATGGCGAGGAACGCGCGCTGCTCGCGGCGGCAGACTTCGGCGACGGCGAGCGATTCCATGTCGACGGCGATGGCGTCGTGGGCCGTGGCGAGTGCCCGCTTGCGGTCCGGGGTGGTAGCCAGCGCGTCGACGGTGACGAAGCGGCCGACGTGGAGCTTGGCCTTGATGGATTTTTCCGCGCCGGTTGCGGCCAGTTCATTGGGCACGTCAACGGAGATCGGCCGCCCTTCGTTTGCGGAATCTTCATTGGATGGGACGTCACCGCCGGCGACGATTTCGTCGGCGACGACGATATCGCCGCGAGCGACGTTATCGACCAGTCCGCCGGCGAACCCGGCTGAAATGACCCAGCGGGGCGCGTGGCCAGCGATGAGCGCTTCGGCGGCGCGAGCGGCGGCTTTGCGACCGGGCCTGGAAACGACGACGGCGACGCGGCGGCCAGAGAGACCGCCTTCGCGAATTTTGAACTCGGCTCCGGCGATGTCGATGCCGCCGGAGAGACGGTCGATCAGTCCGCCGGCTTCCTGGGAGAGGGCGACGACGATGCCGACGTGGCACGGCTCCGGTGGTTGGTCGTCGTCGCCGTCAGGCTCGCGCGCGAACCGGCGTTCGTCTGGCTGCGGTGAATTATCGGCGGGCGCGTTCATGCAATGCTTCGCGGAGAGAGGTGAACGCTTTGTACGCTTCCTCGGCCGCGAACGCAACGCCGCCGGTCAATCCTTCGACTTGCTTTGCTTCGATTTGGGCTTTTCGCTTCGGTCGGGACCATCGAGGGCGGTCATGACGAGCTTCGAGTTGACGGCGTCGATCTTGTAGACGAACTTGCCGAGAAAGCTCTGACCGAGCAGTGCCGAAGCGTCCGGATATTCCGGACCGAAGACCATGCACTCGACGTTTTCAACCTCGAACCGACCGAGACGAATTCGCGGAGCGATGACCCTTCGTCCTTGCACGATCGAGCCGTTGGCGAGTTGACCGCGAATGACGGGCGCGTCGGCATCGGGTTCGAGGCCTAGCTCCTTGGCCAGTTTGTGCGGCAACACAACCGACGAGGCACCGGTGTCAATTTCCATTTCGACGGCGGGCTTGTCGCCGAAGACGACGGCGGCGGTCCAGAGGTCGCCTTCGGTGCGGCGGATCGGTACGGCCTCGGAAAAGACGGTGCCTTCCAGGTTCGTCAGCTTCTTGCCGGTGGCGAGCATCGTCGTCGAGGGGCCGAGCTTGTGTTTAATCTTCGAGTCGGCTTCGTCTAGAGCGGCGAGCGCGGCGGTGATCTTTTTGTCCTTTTCGAGCGACTTGTATTGCCGCTCGGCCTTGTCGAACAACTTGCGGGTTGCCATAAGCTGCTCGCTAAATTCCTCGGCGGCCTGCATGGCGGCGGTTCGCTGGTCCTTGGCTCTCTGCTCGGCCGTATCCAACTGGTTTTCGAGCGTTTCGAGAGCCTTTTCGGCCTTGTGGTATGCGGCGACCAGTTGGTTGTGCTTGACGATGGTGTTGGCGTTGGCGATTTCCGTGTCGATGCGATCGATGTATTGCTTGCCGCGCTCGATCTGTTTCTTGGCGGCCTCGACGACGGCATCGGCTTGGCGCGACGCCTTTTGGGCGGGCATGACCTTGGCGGTCTTCGTCTTCAGCGCGTCCTTCCATTTGGCTTCGATTTCGGCTTCTACCGGCAACACAAACACGGGGCCGACCTTCTTGAGGTTCTTGGCTTCGAGCGTTTTCTGTCCGTCGTCTTCGGCGCGGGCGGGCACGGCGACCAGCGCCAAGATAGTGAGCAACTCAAATGCCCGGCGGGATAGCTTGGTCATGGACGAATTCCTTCGAGATCGAGGAACAGGACGCGTTAGGAAGGGAGGCGATGTTCGATTGAGGTTGCACGTGCTGGCCAAAGCGGTTGGGTCGCTGGGCCGGCGATATCGGGCGTCGGCAATCGGGTGTAGGTGGTTGTCGGCAATCGGCTGCGAACCACCCGTCCGGACTGGCAAGGCGATTGTACCGTGGCCTGCCAGCAAGATCAAGCTTTTGCGATCAGCCGCACGAGGGATCGGAGGAGCGATTGATGATGAACAAGTGTTTTGAGTTTCGAGACGTATAATGGGCCTTTCTCAGTCGCTATTCTCAGTCGTTATTCGTGCGTCGCTTCAACCTTGGATCTTCCACCGGGGGTTTTGACATGTATCGGAATTCAGTTACCGCCCTCTTGGCCGTTGCCTTCGTGGTCGGTCTCGCCGCTCGTCCGGCGATGGCGGCCCATCGTCTTGTCGTGCAGGGCAACGGCAAGCTGGCGATCGTCGGTGCGGACGAGAACGTCGAATGGGAAATGGCGTGGGGGGCGATTCACGATCTGCACGTGCTGGCGAACGGGAACATCATGGTTCAGCAGGGCGGGGCGAAGGTCGTGGAGATCGACCCGGCGGCGAAGAAGGTCGTCTGGACGTACGACTCGGCCAAGAGCAACGGCAACGCCGGGAAGAAGGTCGAGGTGCATTCGTTTCAGCCCCTGGCCGACGGGCGGGTGATGATCGCCGAGTCGGGGCCGGCGCGGATCATCGAAGTCGACCGCGATGGCAAGCTGCTTAAAGAGATCAAGCTCAAGGTCGACCAACCTCATCCGCATCGAGACACGCGGTTGGTACGCAAGCTAGCGAACGACCACTATCTCGTTTGCCACGAAGGCGACGGGGCCGTGCGCGAGTACGACGATGCGGGAAAGGTCGTATGGGAATACGAAGTGCCGCTGTTCGATCGCAAGCCGGCCGGCGGGCATGGTGCCGAGGCTTGGGGAAACCAGGCGTTCGCGGCGTTACGGCTGCGCAGCGGCAACACGCTGATCTCGACGGGCAACGGCCACGGCGTCATTGAAGTGACGCCCGACAAGGAGATCGTGTGGCACTTGCGACAGAAGGACTTGCCCGGC